>JAKAPQ010000068.1 GCA_021806945.1 bacterium
CGCGAAACGCTCGAGCGTGCCTACGATGACCCCACCGGCGTGACCGCCGCGTTCGACAAGAATCTCCTTGCCCGGATAAATCGCGAACTCGGCGGAACCTTCGATCCGCGCGACTTCAAGCACGTGGCGATCTACGACGAGGCGCGCGGCTGCGTCGACTCCTTTCTCGAGGCGCTCCGTGCCCACGAGGTTCTCATCGCGGACCTCGCTCTGCGAATAACTTTCCATCGCGGCGAACGCATTCATACGGAATCCTCTTACAAGTTTACGATCGACGACATAGAGCGAATCGGCGCCGAAGCGGGCTTTCGGCTCGCGCGGAGTTGGGCCGACGCGGGCAAACGGTTCGGCGTCAGCCTGCTGCTCTGGGAGTGAGATGGCGCGTCGACCGGCGCTCGAGCGCCCGAAAGAGTGCGTCGGCGAGAACGGCGAGGAGCGCCGCCGGGATGCTTCCGGCCAGCGCCTCGGCCGGATATTGGCGGTCGAGCCCCTCGAAGATCAGCGTGCCCAGCCCGCCCGCGTCGACGTAGGCTGCCAGCGTCGCGATCGCAATCATCGATATCGTGGCTAGGCGCACTCCACCGAGCATGACCGGAAACGCGAGCGGGAGTTCTACGCGCCAAAAGCGTTGCGCGGCCGTCATCCCGAGCGCGCGGGCTGCATCGACTTGGGCTGCGGGCACACCGCGCAGGCCGGCGGCGACGTTACGGACGAGGATGAACTGCGCGTAGGTGACGAGCGTGGCGATCGCGGTCCAGAAGCCGAGGCCCACGTACTCGACCAAGAGCGCGAGCAACGCGAGGCTTGGGATGGTGTAGAGCGCGCCGAGCGTGCCGAGCAACGGCGTCGCGATGCGGCGGTTGCGCGCCGCAAGTATGCCCAGCGGCAGCGCGATCGCGATCGATAGCGCGAGCGCCGTACCGACCAGGACGACGTGCTGTACCAGGAGCGTACCGACCTTCGGCAGATGCGCGAACAGGTAGTTCACGGGGGCGTTCCCGCAGCAGCTGGGGCACGGAGCGCGCGGCGCACGTTTTCGTAGGAGATCGTGCCGATGCGGCCTGCGCCGGCGCGTACCGCGAGCGTCTCCGCGCCCGACAGAAATGCATCCAACGCATCTCGCAGCGAGGCATCGGCAGCGATCTCCGGGATGGCGCCGTCGCCCGTACCGGGCACCATCGCGTCGCGAACCCGGAGCAGACTCAATCTCCGAATGACGTCGCGAGCGCCGAGCAACCGTCCGACGTACGGCGTTGCCGGCGCGCTGAGTATCGCGAGGGGCGTATCGTACTGCTCCACCTTGCCGTCGCGCAGCACCACCAGGCGGTCGGCCAAGCGCAGCGCTTCGTCGACGTCGTGCGTTACGAAGAGGATCGTCGTCTGCAGCGTGCGGGCGATCTGGCAAGTCTCCTCCTGTAGCGACGCGCGGACGATGGCGTCGACTGCGCCGAACGGCTCGTCCATCAGCAGGACCGGCGGCCGCGCCGCGATCGCTCGGGCGACGCCGACGCGTTGCTGCTCGCCGCCGGAGAGTTCGCGCGGGTAACGGTCGCGGTAGCGGTGCGGATCCAGGTGCACGAGATTCAACAGCTCGTCGATGCGCGCCGCGACGCGCGATCTCTCCCAGGCCAGCAGCGCCGGTACGATCGCGACGTTCTCTCCGACGGTCATGTGCGCGAAGAGGCCGACCTCTTGTATCGCGTAACCGATGCTGCGCCGCAGCGTGGTTACGTCGGCGCTCGCGACGTCGGCCTCGTCCAGCAGCACGCGGCCGTCCTGCAGCGGAACGAGGCGATTGACGGTACGCAGGAGGGTGCTCTTGCCGCATCCGGACGGCCCTAATAGCACGGTGAAGCTCCCCGCCGGCACCGTAAACGAGACGCCGTCGACGGCGTTACGGCCGGCATTGGGATAGCGGACGCTGACTCCTTCGAAGCGGATGGTTGCGCCGGGCGCGGTGAGGCCGCTCAGAGTGCGTGCGCCCGCAGGAACGCAGATGCTACCGCAGACGGGTCCTGTTTTTCAAAGTCGACCGCATAGTTCATCCGCCTGGCCTCGCTCGACGTGATGAACGGCGAGACGCGGTTGAGTACCGGTGCGATCTTTGGATTGCGGTGCAAGGCATCGGCGCGCACGACCGGCGCGACGTTGTACGCCGGCCAGAAGTGTTTGTCGTCGACCAGCAGCACGAGGCGGTCGGCGGCGATCTCGCCGTCGGTCGTGAAGGCGGTAGCCACGTCGGCATCTTGGTGCAGGAGCGCCTCGTACTTCAGCCCGATGTCGTACGTGCGGATGCTCTTGAAATGGAAGCCGCCATAGAACCTCTGCAGCCCGGGCAAGGCGTCGGGCCGGCTCAGGAACTCGGGAATCGCCGCCAAACGCAGCTGCGGCGCCTCGAGCGCGAGTTGCGAGAGCGTCGTCATGCGATACGCGCGCGAAACGGCGTGGGTCGTCGCCAGCCCCTGCGAGTCGTTCATCGGTGCCGGCCGCAGCCACACGAGATCGAAACGCTGCCGATAGGCTTGCGCGACGGTGCGATAGAGCCTACCGGGATCGCGTTCGAGCGGCAGGTGCAGTACGTCGATCAAGGCCGTCCCCGTGTATTCGGGGTAGAGGTCGATGTCGCCGCGCCGAAGCGCGGCCATCGCGATCTGCGTGCTGCCGAGATCCATGTGGCGCTCGACGGCGAGGCCCGAGCGCTCGAGCGCTTGCGCGTAGATCTCGGCGATGACGAAGGCTTCGGTGAAATTCTTGGAACCGACGCGAACCACGTTGGGATTGCTTCCCGCGCAATCGGGGAGCAAGAGCGTGGCTCCGATCAGCGCGAGAGCCTCGGCACGGGCGATTGTCACGCGGTCCGTTCCCCGGCGCGCCGCGCTGCGAGCGTCAGCGTGAATTCAGCCGCGAGCGCCAGGAGCGCTACCGAACCGGCTCCGGCCAGCAACAGGGCCGGCTCGCCGGCTTGCAATCCTCGAAGGATGTATTCGCCCAAGCCGCCCGCTCCGACAAAGGCGGCGAGCGTCGCGCTGGCGATCACTTCGATGGCTGCCGTGCGCACGCCGGTGAGCACCACGGGCAATGCGAGCGGCCATTCGACGCGCACGAACGCCTGCATCGCGGTCATGCCGACGCCCCGCGCGACATCGAGCGCCGCCGGCGGAACGCCGCGCAGCCCAAGGTCCGTGTTGATCGCGATCGGTGGTATCGCCAGCAGCGCCAGAGCGACCAGCGCCGGTTTGAAGCCGACTCCGAGAACCGGTACGACGAAGGTCAAGACCGCTAGCGACGGAATGACGCGCCCAACGTTCACGAGCCCCAGGATCGCGCCGCGGGTACCTCGCAGGCGAGCGGCGAGGACGCCCAGCGGCACACCGAGCGCGGTCCCCGCGCTCAAGGCGGCCGCGGAGAGTGCCACATGGGTCTGGATGTGGGCGAGCAGATGGGGAAGACTCATCCTTCGATGGAGTTTTCCTGCCGAGTGTAGAAACCTGGGTCTCTATGCTCTCTCGACCGGACGTGCCGGACGTTAACGACGGTGCGCCCGTTCGGCCCATCGACGATCCGTCGCTCTATTTCAGCCGCGAGCTCTCGTGGCTCCAGTTCAACGATCGCGTGCTCGAGGAGGCTCTGGACGCCGGCAACCCTCTCCTCGAGCGGTTGAAGTTCGTCGCGATCTACGATACCAACCTCGACGAGTTCTTCATGATTCGGGTCGCGGCGATAAAGCAGCAGATCGACGCGAGCGTACAGCGGCGGTCGGACGACGGCCGCACGCCGCCGGAGCATCTGCGTGCGATCTCCGAGCGCCTTCGCCTGTCGCTCGCGCGTAAGACGCGCCTGCTCAACGACGATCTTCTCCCGGCACTCGCGCGAGAGGGCATCAAGATCGTCGCCGCCGGCGATCTGGACGAGGAGCGCCAAAGCCAGCTCGAGCGCGTATTCGACGACCGCGTCTTCCCCGTTCTAACGCCGTTGGCGGTCGACAGCGGGCACCCGTTCCCGTACATCTCGAACCTTTCGCTCTCGCTCGCGGTCGAGCTTGAGGAGGTTACCTCCGAGGGGGTCCAGCTGCATTTCGCGCGCGTGAAGATTCCGCCGACGCTGCCGCGGTTGGTTGCCGTCGAAGCCGCGCCGGCAGACGAGCGGTGGTTCGTCCCGCTCGAAGAGGTGATCGCGCGCCACCTCGACGCGCTCTTCCCCGGGATGGCGGTGCGCGAGTCGTATCTTTTCCGCGTAACCCGTGACGCCGATTTGGACCTCCAGGAAGACGAGGCCGACGACTTGCTGCGCGCGATCGAGTCGGAGCTGCAGCGCCGCCGCTTCGGCGAACCGGTCCGCTTGGAGATCGAGCGCGGGATGCCGGAGTACATGCGCGATCTGCTGCTCGAGGCGCTGAGCCTCTCTTTGGTGGATTGCTATGAGATCGAAGGCTTGCAAGGCACGAGCGATCTCATGGCTTTGGTCGGTCTTCCCGATCGCGATCGCTTGCACGAGCCGCCGTTCATGCCGGCGATACCCAAGCGGCTCATCGGCGTGACGGATATGTTCGCCGCAATCCGCGAGGGCGACATCCTGCTGCACCATCCATACGAGTCGTTCGACCCGGTCGTGCAGTTCATCGCGCAGGCGGCCGACGACGAGCGCGTCTTCGCCATCAAGCAGACGCTCTACCGGACGTCCGGTAAGAACTCCCCGATCGTCCGGGCCCTGCTCGCGGCCGCGGAGAACGAAAAGCAAGTCGCGGTCATCATCGAGTTGAAAGCCCGTTTCGACGAGGAAGACAACATCGAATGGGCGCGGCGGTTGGAGCGCGCCGGCGCGCACGTCGTCTACGGATTTGCCGGGCTCAAGGCGCATGCCAAGGCGACGCTCGTCGTGCGCGAGGACGAGGACGGCATCCGGCGGTACATGCACTTCGGGACCGGAAACTACAACGAGAAGACCGCGCGCCTCTATACGGATTTGAGTTTGTTCACCTGCCGGCCCGAACTGGGTTCGGACGTGAGCCAGCTCTTCAACGCCCTGACCGGTTTCTCGAAGGTTACCGATTACGAAGAGCTGCTGGTCGCGCCCGTAAACATGCGCCGCGAATTGACGGCCCTGATCGAGCGCGAGACCGAGCACGCGCGTGCCGGCCGGCCGAGCGGCATCCGGGCGAAGTTGAATGCCGTGAGCGACGCCGAGATCGTCCGCGCGCTCTACCGCGCCTCCCAGGCAGGCGTACCGATCGATCTGCTGGTCCGGGGCATGTGCGTGCTGCGCCCGGGCGTGCCGGGAGTGAGCGAGAGCATTAGGGTCCGCAGCATCATCGGTCGCTTTCTCGAGCACTCGCGTATCTGCGTCTTCGAAAATGGCGGCGACCGGGAGATCTACATCGGTTCGGCCGATTGGATGGCGCGCAACCTGGACCGCCGCGTCGAGACGATGATACCCGTGCTCGACCCGCTTCTGGCGGAGACGATCTACGGTGAGATCCTTGCCGTGATGCTTGCCGACAACGTGAAGAGCCGCGAGTTGCGCAGCGACGGCACCTACCGGCGGCTTCGCCCCGGCGCCACGCTGCCGGTCAACGCGCAACGCGTGTTCCTGCTGCAGGGCCAGGGGTTCTAAGGGGAGAAGGTCAATGTACCGATGGTTCCCTTTCCTTAGATTTGGCGTTCGCATACTTATTTGAACCATGGTTCGTTTAAGCCGTCGGGGCCGGTATGGTCGCGACGCATCTAATTCGGACGTAGAGGGTGATGTATGAAGAGACTCACTGGCCTCTTGTGCGTGTGTATTTTAGCTCTTGCCTGCGTCGGACCCGTTCGTGCGGCGACGCTCGTGGCTCAGGCTGCACCGCAACAGGCCGCGCACGACACCGGATCGGTCTCCGGTACCATTCACGACAATACCGGCGCTCCGGTCGCAGATGCCCGGATCACGCTAAAGGGGCCCGGCACGTACCGGACGACCTCGGATGCGGCAGGGCATTTCGAGATTGCCGGCGTCGAGGCGGGCTTTTACTCGTTTACGGCATCCAAGGCCGGATACAACACGGCGACCGAACCCCAGATGGCCGTCTTCACCGGCGAAACCAAACAACTCGTCGTTAGGATGAGCCAGGCGACGCTGACGTCGCTGCGCACGATCGCATCGGTGCGGGCGGTGGGGCGCGGCACGTTCAATACGTCAACGGCTGCGGTCCAGGTCGTTTCGTCGCAGGTCTTCACCAACCAAGGCCAGCTCCAGGTAACGCGCGTTCTCAATCAGATTCCGGACGTTCAGATCTCGTTCCCGGGCGGGAGCGCGAACGGGGCGGTGGCCGGAGCGATTACGGTGCCCACGATTCGCGGCGCTAACTCCTTCGAGACGCAGTCGATGATCGACGGTCACCCGCTCGCGGTCGGCCGGTACGGCGATTACGTGACGACCTTCCTCAATCCGTACATGCTGCGCAGCGTGCAAGTCGTCAAGGGCCCGGGGGCGCTCGTGCCGCAGATTAACGGCGCCATCGGTGGGACGATCAACTTCCGCACCAAGGACCCAACCCTAAAGCCGGAGGGGAACCTGGTATTCGGCGTCGACAATCACGGCGGTAACTTTTCGAATTTCGGCGTCTCCGATACCACGCTGCACGGCCGGCTCGGATTCGTCTTCGATCTGTCCTCGATCGATACGCCATCGGCCTTCGGCAACTATCAGGCGCTCTTCGATCCGACCAACGGGAACAGCTTTATCAACGGCAACGCCGTCAATAACTACCAAAATTCGTACAGCAGGTCGGTGCCCGTGCCCGGCACGTCGAGCACCGTTCCTTCGATTCATAACCTCGTGGCCTGCTGCTACACCGTGACCGGCGACTTTACGAACGTCTCCGAGCTCATGAAGGTTCGCTATCGGTTATCGCCGGTGACGTATCTGATGGCAAGCTATCTGGGGAGCCAATCCACCGCGGACCAGACCGGAAATACCGGCAACGGCACCATCGGCTCGAGCTTCGCGCCGGGCCCCGGATACACCGGCTCGCTCGCGCCGGGACCGCTGCAGGTCTTTTACCTGTACCCTGGATCGGCGAATATCGAGACCAACAACGAACCGATGTTCCAGGCTCAAGCGAGCTCGACGATCGGAACGAACACGGTCTTGGCGCGCTTCTATCACGCGAGCATCTGGCGCCTGGTCGACGAAGGTTCGGCGCCGAATACGCCTGGCGTGAACTTCGTGCATATGTACGGGACGGGCTGCTCGTCTTACGTGTACAGCTCCTCGTGCGCCAGTTCGCATGGAACGCCGATTCAGTACAACGGAGGTATCGTCCCACTCGCGGTCTACGACTTCTACGACCAGACCGAACTAGATAAGTTGATGGGCTACTCGTTCGAAATCGATCACCCGATCGGCTATAATAATATGGTCGCTCTCAGCTTCGACACCTCGAAATCCACGTCGCAGGCCTACACGAACAGCGCGTTTTCAAGCAGATATGCGCCTCCATACTCGCTTAGCACGTCGACGTCGATTCCTGCGGGGAGCAGCCAGATTACCTCGACGATCATGCTGCGCGGGCACTTCCTCGTCAGCCCGAAGATGACGGCCAATGCCGCGCTCTATGACAACCTCTACAGCACGACCTACGGGGTCTGCTCCCATCCCTCGTATGCCTGCGGTCCGGACGGTTCGAACTACGCCTTCACGGACCAAAAATTGAACCACTTTGACGGACGCTTCGCCTTCGAATACCGGCCGGCGGAGAACATTGCGGTTCGCCTCTCGGCGGGCTCTTCGATCGCACCGCCGTATCTCGGGCTTATCACCGGCAACGGCATAAACGGCCGCGGCTCTTACAGTTCGACTGCCGGAATCTTCACGGTTCCGTCGGCGCCTACGAACCTTAACCCGGAGAGTGCCTTCGGTTACGATCTCGGCGCGGACTATCGCCTGCACGACGGGATCACCGTCCTCTCGGGCGATATCTACCGGACGAACATGTTCAACAAGTTCTTCGGGCAAACGACGAACTCTGGGCTGCTTTGCGGCACGTCGTACACATGTACGCCATCGAGCGGTCCGGCACCGCCGGCAGGGACTCCGGTTTACTTGGCCACGACGGTGAACTTGAGCCACGCGCGCTATCAAGGCCTCGAATTCACACTGCGCCATTTCCCGCGGGTCGGGATCGGCTTCACCGGTTCGGTCGGCTTGGAGCAAGGGTACGTCTATGATCTGCCTGCGTACTTCTATTGCGGTACTCCGTCACCGAATTGCACGCCCAACCAGAACCTCGGCGTTATCGCTGGCCAGAACTTCACGAGCGGCGGTATCGGCACTGGATTTGGCAGCACCATCGGCAGCATGAATACGTCGATCCCGTACATGCAGGGCAATGCCGCCATCTCGTACACCTCACGCAAGGGGCTGTTCCTGCAGTTCGGCGAGACGCTGTACGGTAAGAACAACTCGCTCAACGAACCACCGTTTGCCATCGGCTACGCGACCGTGCGCGTACCGCTCGGCAACCAGTTCGCAGCGCAAGTCTCCGGCGACAATATCTTCAACACCGACCAGGGGCTCTATCCGATCTACGGCGGCGGCGTTCCGATCCCGATCTACGGCGGCCGCCAAGCGGCAACGACCGGGAACGTGCTCGGCCCGGCGACCTTCCGGTTTGAGATAACCAAGGTCGTGGGCGGGCTCTAAGCGTTACGAGCTTGGCGCACACGAGCGCAACCGGCGCGGGGCTCGCAGCGATGCGAGCCCCGCGCTTTCGTGCCATCACACCTCGTTCGCCGCTGGTATCGGGGAATACGTCGCTGCGCACGGTACGGCGGCTATGGTATGCTCGAAGGCAAGTATGAAGACCGGCGGTAGGCAAGGGCGCGTGGTTCGCGCCACGGAGACGGGCTGGGAGGGCGTGCCGGCCGAGGGTTACCGCCCGGGCGCGGCCGTGGGCGTGGTTCGCCATACCATCGTCGGAGGGCGTAAATCCGACGCGGCGGCGCCGGGACCGTCGCTCGAACTGCGGTACTTCGAGTTGGCGCCGGGTGCGGTATCGCGCTTGGAGAAGCACGAACACGAGCACTTCGTCATCGTCAAGCGAGGGCTCGGCTATGCCGTCATCGACGATACCGTAACGGAGATTGCGCCGAACGACGTCGTCTACGTCGGCGCGCTCGAACTGCACCAGTTCGTCACCCGCGGCGACGAGCCGTTCGGGTTTTATTGCATCGTCGATGCGTTACGCGACTTCTCGCAGGAGCCGGCGCAAGCGGACCTCGCGCGGTTGAATGCATCGCCTGCGGGGAAGGTCGCCAAGCCGTTTGCTGTGCTCCCGCCGCGAAACGCCGGGCGAGGTTAGGAGTCGGTCCTGCGAATCATGGGGCGCGAGGGGTCCGCGCACCACTCGCTCCAGGATCCTGCGTAGAGCCGTGAGTCGGGGAGCCCGGCATATGCCATCGCGAGCAGGTTGACGCAAGCCGAGACGCCCGAGCCGCACTGGTGAACGATGTTGGACGGATGCGATCCTAAGGCGCTAAACTCATCGCGCAGTTGCTGCGGCCTCTTGAAGCGCCCGTCCTCGGTATAGTTCTCTTTGAACCAGCGATTGACGGCGCCGGGGATGTGACCGCCGACGGGATCGAGATTCTCGTTGAGCCCGGCGAAGCGGTCGGGCCCGCGCGCGTCCAGCACCAACATCTGCGGCGACTGCAGCGATTCGAGCACGTCGCGTGCGTCGAGCGTCATCTCCGCACGAGGGCGTGCCGAGATCGTGCCGTGTCCCGGTGCGGGCGTTTCCCGGCTCTGCGGGCAGCGAGCGTGCTGCCAGGCGGCGAACCCACCGTCGAGGACGGCAACCGCATCGTGGCCGATCCACTTTGCGAGGAACCACAGGCGCGCTGCAACCATATCGCCGCCCGCGTCATACGCGACGATCTGCGTGCCGTCGTCGATGCCCATGCCGCGAAGGAATGCAGCAAACGTCTCCGCGCCGGGCAGCGGATGGCGTCCGTTCTCCTGATTCCTCGTACCGGCCAGGTCCTCGTCGAGCGAGGCGTAGTATGCGCCTGGGATGTGGGCTTCACGATATGCCAGGCGGCCGAAGGCGGGGTCCGTCAAGGTGTAGCGGCAATCGACGACTACCCAGGACGGATTGTCGAGGTTATCGCGCAACGCCTCCGCGGAGACCAGCGTGCCGTGCATCGCTAGGAGGCTGTCGGAGTTAAGCACGTTTCCATCTTTGGGCCGCCTTTTGCCCGAATACTTCGTTCTGAAAACGGCTCAACTCCGATAGCCTCCTAATGGAGTTGGATCGTCGCTTTCGGCTGGGGCGCGTCTCCGAAGGCTCGCGCGAGAAGATCCTGCAGTTCGCCTTTCTGCGCCATCGGTCCGAGGATGTCGGTGTCACCGTAGAATTTGCCGTCGATGAAGACCTTGGGCAGCGTTGGCCAGTTCGTCATCTCGGAGAGCGCTTCGCGTTTCTCCGGGTTCTCCAGGACGTCGACTACGTCGAACGGATAGCCGAGCCGATCGAAAAACTCGATGGTTTCGAGCGTGAACCCGCAGCGCGGCATGCTCTTGGTACCCTTGCCGTAGACGAGGACTTTGTTGGCGGCGATCTCGGCCGCGATCTCTTGGTCGATCTGGTCGGACATCGTTTTATCTCTCCGGGACGAGTGTTTTGAGTTCGACGGCATGCACGCGGCCGTCTTTCAACGCGGCTTTGAGCGCACCGTAGACCGTCTGGTGCTGCTCGATGAGCGTCTTGCCTGCAAACGCGCGCGAGCGGACCGTGAGGTTGAAGTGATCCATCGTGCCCGTGCGGT
>JAKAPQ010000069.1 GCA_021806945.1 bacterium
CCGGCTCGGCTTTTAAAGTGATGCGGTAGATGTATCGCAAGACGACGCTCGCCAACGGCGTTCGCGTCATCACCGAATCGATGCCGGCGTTCCGTTCGGCCTGCGTGGGCATTTGGGCGGACGTCGGGTCGGCGGCCGAAACCGCGGATCGGCGCGGGATCTCACATCTGGTCGAACACATGCTCTTCAAAGGCACGAGGCGGCGTACGGCGCGAGCCATCGCCGAAGAGATGGACGGCGTCGGCGGGAACCTCAACGCTTTCACGGATAAAGAGACCACCTGTTACTATGCGAAGGTCATCGACCGGCACGTCCCTTTGGCTGCCGACATGCTCTCGGATATGTTTCTCAACTCGACCTTCGACGCGCAGGAGCTCGCCAAGGAGCAGAACGTCGTACTCGAAGAGATCAAGATGTACGACGATTCGCCCGACGAGCTGATCCACGATCTCTTCCTGCAGACGATGTGGCAGGGCAGCAATCTGGGCGCGCCGACGATCGGCTTCGCGGAGACGATCGCGCGCGTGACGCCGGACGATCTTCGCGAACACATGCGGCGCCACTACGCACCCAATGCGGTCGTCGTGGCCGCGGCCGGGAACGTGGTACACGACGACGTCGTCTCGCTCTTCGGCGGGCATCTGGCGGAGTACGGCGGCGCGTGCGAGTTGCCGGAGCCGGAGACGCCGCAGGCGAAACCCGCATCGCTCTTTCGCTATAAGGACAGCGAACAGGCGTATATGATCCTTGGAACGCGCGGGCTCTCGGTGCGCGACGACCGACGCTACGCGCTCTCGGTGCTGGATACGATTCTGGGCGGCGGCATGTCGAGCCGCCTTTTTCAGGAGATACGCGAGAAGCGCGGGCTCGTCTATACGGTCTATTCCTTTCAAGCCGGTTACCGGGGCGCCGGTCTGTTCGGCGTCTTCGCCGGCGCCTCGCCGCAAAACGTCCAGGAGTGCATCGACGTTATCGGCGAGCAGTTCGCGCATCTGCGCGATAGCCGGGTGAGCGACGCCGAACTTCGTCTGGCGAAAGAGCACATCAAAGGGAATTTGACGCTCTCCCTTGAGTCCACGTCCAGCCGAATGATTCGGCTGGGCCGTAGCGAGTTCTCGCTGAGCCGCGAGCTGACGACCGAAGAGATCGAGGAGCGCGTCGATGCCGTGAGCGCCGACGAGGTCCGGGAGCTCGCATCCGAACTGCTGACCGAGCGCAACGTGGGTTTGTGCGTGCTCGGTCCGGTCGACGAGTCGGCCATTGCCTGGAGTCGCAGCGCTGCATAACCCCGTCGATGCCTTTTGGTCGTGGCAGCTCATCGCGGCCGTGGTGCTGAACCTGATACTGCAGACGCTTACCATCGGAGCCTACGCCGCGCGGCTGGCCGGCGTGCAGATGCTGCGGATCGCCACCTCGATCTCGCTCTTTAATCTCTTCGTCACCGCGAGCCGCTTTGCCAATCTCTTCTACTCGCCGATGCTCGGGTCGATCAGCGACAGGGCCAGCGCGTTTGCGCGCCGCGGTCCGGCGTGGACGCTGCTGGCCGAGCACCAGTACGACCACCAGATGCGGTTGATCATCTTTGCCGGAACGATCGGCACGGCGATCGGTGCGCTGATGCTGCCGACCTTCCTGATGCTGTTCCGGCGCGGCATCGCGGCCTTCGAGCGGCTGCGCTCGTTGCCGCGTGCGATCCTGCGCGTAGCCAACGTCGGCGTCGTCTTGGACATCGGGCGCTCCGTGCAGACGCCGCGGCCCAGGGAGTGGCGCCGGTTCAAGGTCGCGCACGTTCCGTTCAAACTGATCGCGGCGAACATCATCGTCACGGCGGTTTACGCCGTCGGCGTCGTGGCGGCGGCCTATGCGAGCCTGCTCGATCCGCACGCGGCGCGGACGGCCATCCTCGCGTCGGGACTGGTCAACGGCATCGCGACGATATCGTTCACCCTCATCGTCGACCCGACGTCGGCTTTTATTACCGACCAGGCGGTCCGCGGCGAGCGCCCGGTCGAGGAAGTGAAGTCGTTGGTGTTCTATCTCTCCTTGAGCGCCATCGTGGGAACTTTGCTCTCGCAAGCGCTCTTGTACCCCGCGGCGCTCTTCATCGCCTGGGGCGCGAACCTCATCAACCGCTGAAGGAGAACCGCATGTCGCGCTTGGTTCGCTTCCTCGCCTTCGCGCTCGCGCTCGCGACGACCGGCTGCGCCGGAACGGTCGAGCACTGGATCGTCAGCACGCGCGTCCACCAGGGCCGGATCGCCCTCGAGCGCGGGAGCCTGCACGAGGCGGAGTTGGCATACCGGCTGGCGCTGCGCGTCGATCCGAAGGATCCGCTGGCGCGAGCGGGTTTCTCGAAGGCGTCGATTGCGATAGCGGACGTGGATTACCGGCACTCTAATTTTGAGGACGCGCTCGCGACGCTCAACGCCGCGGCGAAGTACGACCCGGGCAGCGTGCGCCTCCAAGGGCTGCGCGCGGCGATCGAGCAGGCCAAGTTGAAGCGCGAGATCGTGATCTCCAACTACCCGACCTATCGGGCTGCGGGCAAGGATATCCGCAAGGCGTACGCCGCACTGCAAGATTCGAACAAACTGATTTTGAAGGCGATCGAACGTTTCGACTATACGTACGATACGAGCGACCTGACCAGCGCCATCGAACAGTCCTACGAGTTACAGCTCGACGTTGCTAAGAACACCAACCGGCTGATCGCCTATCGCCAACTCGTGGAGTCGGGCGTGCCGCAGTCGCAGCAGGGCCAAAGCGCCGTCAGCGGAGCCTCGGCTTCGCTCCTGCCGCTGCCGTAACGGGCTGGCCGGTGGACCGCACGGAAATCGCTGGCTGCATAACGTGGCCTACCGCACTCGGCGGGCATGCGCGGGATCGATCGAGCGCGTTATGGCCTAAGAGAACACCTCCACCAAGAAATCCTCAAAGGCACGCCACGCTCGCCGCTCGCTGCGCGCATGAAACGCAACTCCCGGGATTCCGGCAGCATCGGCTGCTGCATTGCTGAAGCTGTGTACCGCTCCCCCGAGCGAAAGCAGTTGCCAGTCTGCTTCTGCGGCGTGCATTTCATTCTCAAAAGTCTGCAGTTCGTTCTTCGACACGAAGCTGTCGTCCGCTCCGTTCAAGACGAGTATCGATGCCTTCAACGTTTCCGGTCGTGCCGGGACTGGCGTTGCGAGGTTGCCATGAAAGCATACTGCGCCGCGGATATCAGCCCCGGACCGAGCCAGTTCGAGAGCAACCGAACCGCCAAAGCAGAAGCCAACAGCGGCAATGCGCTTAGGATCGACGCCAGGGTGCTCGCGCAATACGCCAAGCGCGCAGTTGATTCGTTCCCGAGCGACGGCGCCGGTACGAGTATCGCGGGCGAGTGCTGCCGCTGTTGTTGCGTCGCGGGTGGTTATTCCATCGCCGTACATGTCTACGGCGAGAGCCACGTAGCCTAGACGGGCAAGTTGCTCGGCTCGGTGTCTCGCGTAGGCATCAAGGCCCCACCACTCCGGTACGACAAGGACTCCGGGTTTGTCGGCGTCGCTTTGGTGCGGCCTCGCGAGGAAGCCACGGAATGAAAGGTCACCGGAAGAATAGTGAACGGCTGAAGTTAGGATCTGGGCGGTCATGGGGCGCTGCGCAAGAAGGAGGTTGCAGGGAGAACGAGGTCGTGCCGCTTTCCGGGTGTGCCGCGAAGCGGCGTGGCGTGTTTTACTTCAATCACCTATATCACCTATATCACCGGATATTGATATGGTGGATCTCTTCGGTTCCAGGTTTTCGGTTTCCGGCCTTGCGGGACACGAACCCGCGATTTGATTCGGGGCTTGGACCCCATTGGGGACATGAGAGATGGACTTATGCGCTACCGGGCGCTGAAAAAGCCGATTGGATGCTCATCAGGACGCAGCTCTTGCGTCGCTTGCCGTCGAACGTACGACAGCTGAACGCGCAGGGACGTACCCGCCACCTGGATCCGTATACAAGAACAAATCGTTGCGATCCCACATGTAGGACTTCTGCGACATGGTGTCGCCCACGTTGTCGGCGTAGACGTCCGGAGCCGTCCAGTTCCCGAGAACCGGGTCGTACGCGCGCGCCCTGGAATCGGACCGGTCGTGCCGGCGCTGCTGCCGCCGGCACTGGTGTGCGATGACGGGATCGCCTCCGAGAAGTCGCGATCGTTGAAAGCAACCTTGACGGGCCCCGACGAGATGACGAAATTAGCGGGCTAGCCGACCTTGATGTCTTCGCGTGCGCCGGCATTATTGGTCGTGAACAGCAGACTGCCCTCGTTCCAGTGCAACGCCTCGTGGGCCACCGTGCCGGTCGACTTGTTGCCCGCGCGCACTTACGCTTCTTGCGAGAGGGGATCGTCCACATCTGCCAGCTTCGGACTAGGTACCATTCCCGATGCGCGCAGGCCAAGTTCGCGGTACCATCAACCCGATTTCGTGTCCAAAAAACCGGCGCCACCTCTGTCCCCACTCTTGAGAAGGAGTCTCTAACGTGCAAAAAATGACCACCAGCCGAAAGTCCTTTCTCATTCGGAGCGGTGCTATTGCCTCGGGATCGGGTCTCGCTTTGCTAACGGGCTGCGCCGGTGCGTCAAGCAGTCTTCCCAACAGCGCCACCAGCGGGCAACCCCTGTTCGCTAAACGCATGTCATTCAATGTAAAATCCACCGTAACTAAGGGTCGCGCCCCGGCGTCGGTAGGCCCTTCGGCTGGAACTCTGTCAGTGAATGACACTGGAACACAGGTCGTCGGCACCTTAGGGGAAAGTTCATTTACTGGAAGCCTGTCGATGTCCAGCGGAAACAAGATCGTCGGTGTAACCCTGAACGACGGGTTCAGCAGTCATTCGATGTCGGCCATCAGCCCTGCGACGGTGGCGGCTTTCGGAACGGCCCAAACAACCGTTTACTCCGATGGGTCGACGTTGACTCGCACAATGGCCGACGACTACAACGGCAACGGAACGTTCAAATCGGCAAGCGGGCAGGTTTGGAGCGTCTCGTTTCAAATGAACGGTTCAACGTCGTCGTTCATGTATGACGGCCCCACAAGCGGTTCACTGGATTCAACTTTGGGTTCGCCGACCAGCACTCAGTCCGGAAGTCGCCAGAAGGAGTGCGACGCGAAGGGCGTGGCTATGACCGCAACAGCCTTTGATGCGGCGGGTCTCTTTCTGGGCGCAATATGAATCGCGCCGGCGGCGGTCGTATGCGGCATTATCGGAGTCGGGCTCGGCATCTACGGCTGGGCTGCTTGCAAGTAGGGGGGATTTCCGCCTTTGGAACCGCTGAAAGGGAACTCGGGGATCTGGCCGGCAGCGGCAGTATTCCTCGCTGCAATTATGTGGATCGTCTATTTTAATAGTAGTCGCGGTCCGTTGACACTTGCGCAGGCGGTGCTGCTGACGGGCCTCGCTGCGACGGTGTGGTATCGATGGCGTGTCGGATCCAGAAAATCTTCCTGAGGGGTTTCTTTGGGAGGCGCTTACGGAATCGGTGTGGGTTAAAGCAGTACGAGCAAGCCGGTGGGCGGCGTGACTCGTCCTGACTTACCCCGCCCACCGGCCTGCTGCTGCGGCGAAGACGTAGAAAGAACGAAATTCAGCCGCCGGCCGCGTAAGAGTCCGGTATGCGCGACATCGAACTTTACGCAACCGTTCTTGGCACTCTCCCTCCATGGAAGGTCACCGAGGCGAACCTGGACGTCGGAGAACAGGTCGTCGACGTACCGGTCGCGCACGAAGGTACGGCGACGTGCCCGGTCTGCGGTGAACAGACCCCCAGGTGCGACACACGGCCGCGGCGTTGGCGGCACCTGGATCTCTGCCAGTACCGGTTGTTCATCATGGCTGAGGTGCCGCGCGTCAACTGCCCAACTCATGGGGTCAGGCAGATCACCGTGCCTTGGGCCGAGGAGCGCAGCGGGTTCACGGCCTTGTTCGAGCAATGCGTGATTGCCTGGCTGCGCAAGCTCTCGTTCGGGGCGGTGGTGCGCCGGATGCGGATTAGTTGGGACGAGGTTGACGGGATCATGATGCGAGCCGTTGGGCGGGGATTGGAGCGGCGCACCAAGCGCGTCGTGCGGTTCATCGGCATTGACGAGAAGTCGATTCGCAGGCGGCACAAGTACTTCACGATCGTGAGCGATCTGGAGGGGTTACCCCAGTTGTAATTCCTCACGCGTCTTACCGTCGAGGTGCAAGAGACTAAGCATTCTTGAGGCGCGTACATTGCCTCTCGCAGCCATTATTCCGAGAAGCCCAACTGCTTCGAACTGATCGGAGTCGTCGTCGTTGATCAGTGCGGAAACGAGAAGGCAGAGCACTTCCGTTTCCAGATCGGCCCTACCAGCATAATGAACTAGCACGCAAAGTGCTGCGTGCCGATTATCACGGTTACTTGAGCCTACATAGCGTTCTATAGCAGATATCAAGCGCCCTGACAGGTGGCCACCCTCGGCCGAATGTTCGATCGCACCGGCAAGCGCATCGTCAACACTGCTTTCCTCTCAGAGATCCAAAAGTGCATCTTTATCCATCATCGCGGTGGGACCTCAAGAATCTCCGGCGCACTGTCTTCCTCACCACCCGGAAACGGTTCGATAAGGACGACCGCAAGCCAAATACCGTCAGCACGCCATCGACAGCGTAACCGATCGGTCTTTGCGGCAGCGGCATGAACGTAACCGCGGGTGCCGCTCAGGACGAAACCGAGCGTTTAGAACCCGCCGATCATCCGCTCGCGCTCGCGTGTTCGCTCCCAAACCTGTCAAACCCGCCCTCCGGCACGGAAATCGTGTACCTGGACGGGGGCGATCTCCTCTTCACGTCGAGCGCCCGCATGCGGCGGATTCAACGGTGGTAATCACGGTCGACGGCCAGAAGCCGCTTTTTCGGAGACGATCGCGGTGTAACATTGAAGAGATGATCCGCCTACCCCAGCTCCATAGAAATCACTGGCGGCATGGCGGAGCCGACGCCAACTGCCGAACACGCAGCACGCAGTAATGTCGTTGATTCCGCCGCTATGTTCAAACCGTACCCGTCCGAGGAATAGCGCACCGCGTGGGAAAGTTTCATGATATCTCGAAGTTCTTGCGGAACATCTTCTGAAAATTGGGCTTGCTCACTAGTGAAAGTCCTTTCCCAAAGGCCTGGGTCGCTAGATTGCCAATCCCCTGTTTGGAAATAATATATTTCGTCGAAACCGGGGAACAACCGATCCTGCAAGGCCAGGATTGTCGTCGCCTCTAAGACAACGAACGGTCCATGGGTTAGCGTACGGTAGCCCTTCAGATCGAAAGCCAAGGATTCTCGAACGTTCATCGAGCTGTCTACGCATGTGACGAGACAATCCATGCCGTCAGCGAACTCCGGAAAGGATCGGAGAAGCTCCGGGATATCCGAATCGATAAACGTAAAGCTACGATGCACGATGTGCCTCCGGATCCATGTCTAGAGCCGTGCCGTGTTGTTGGTGCTCTTCAGCGGTCAGCGGCCTCAAGCGTCCGCTGCTCAAACCAATCTTCACAATGGCGTCCTGGACTACCTATTGGGCGTCAATTGCCCCCAGGCCGCAACGTATCATAAACACCGCGCGGGGCCGCGGAATCGTCGCCAGTCCGTCTTGAATGATCGGAAACGGGCCAACGGGCCAATATCCGAACCGACCCGATCCCATTATGACAACTGCGGAATACCAGGCTGATTTTGAAGGCGATCGAACGTTTCGACTATACGCACGATACGAGCGACCTGACCAGCGCCATCGAACAATCGTACGAGTTACAGCGCGACGTTGCTAAGAACACCAACCGGCTGATCGCCTATCGCCAACTCGTGGAGTCGGGCGTGCCGCAGTCGCAGCAGGGCCAAAGCGCCGTCAGCGGGGCCTCGGCTTCGCTCCTGCCGCTGCCGTAACGGGGCAGAGCCCGTGGGCGTCGAGCCAAGCGCGCGCGCGGCCGGCGCGCTCGGCTATTCGGAACTGCCGCCACTGCGCGCGTGCACCGGGCTCGATCTTCGCGGGAAAAGTTTCGTACACAGGCCACTGCGCCTTAGGGTCGAGGACCGGAAAACGCTGCATCCACGCGCAGAGTTCGACGTTGTGATAGAAGCGGTTCTTCTCGATCGCGATGAAGTAGCGGGCGCCTTTGCGGATCGCGCTCTCTTCGTCGAACGGCGTCCAAAGGTACGGATCTTCCTCCCATCCGTAGTGACCGATGTAGTAGAGGATCGACGGGTCGTAATGACCCATGACGACGAGGGTGCCGGGGACGAGCTCGGCCCGCAGCGCGTTCGCGTCGCGGTAGACCCGCTTGCTGTAATGGTAATAGGGGGCGACGATCGCCAGATTCTGCCGGACGACCAGCGCGAGCGCCGCCGCGCCGGCCACGGCCGCCGCAAATTTCAGCGTCTTCGAAACGTCCGCGCTGCGAACGGCATCGACGAGCCTTGCGAGAAACGCTCCACCGGTTAAGGCCGCCAGCGGAAGCAGCGGGTACATATAGTAGTCGACGCGTTCGACCGTGACGACCACGTAGACGTAGAGCAGGCCGCCGGCGAGCCAGCCCCACAGGAGCGAGCCCGAGCGTACCGTGCGCGGTAAGAAGATGAAGCCGAGCACCGCGAGTGCGGTGCACGCCGGCCCGAGCATCGTCGTAGCGAGCATCCCCAGCACGATCCGCATCTGCACGAGTTTGAGCGCGAAGGCGCCGCCGTTGGTTAGCGCCGCGCGCAGGGCGGGCAAGACGTGCAGCGTCACGATGCCGCTCGCCCAGTGCCACTCGGCGTGTGCCGCCACGCGCCGGTCGTAGAGGTAGAGCAAGATCAGCGGCACGCCAAGGAGCACCGCGATCGCGCTCACACGCATGGTGCGCCCGCCCCGCGCCCGGTCGGCGATCATCGCACCGATCGGCACGAGCGCGGCGAGCGAGACGGGTTTTGCGAGAAAGGCCGCAGCCAGCAGGGCGGTGACGCGCGCCAGCCGCCGCCGGTCCATCGCTTCGTCCTCGACTAAAAACCGGGCCGCGGCGTAGAGCGCGGCCGTCATAAAGAAGACCATCGCCGTATCCGGCATGAACGTCCGGCCGTAATAGATGCTGCCCGGCATGACGGCGTAGAGCAGCGCCGCGGCGAGCCCCGCGATCTCGCTTGCGAACAGCCAGCGCGCGAAAAGCGCCAGAACGCCGATGGTGCCGACGCTGAATGCGAGCGTGACGAGCCGGCCGAAGATTTCGTGGATGCCGAATAGTTTATAGAGCGTTGCGGCCAGAAACGGCACGATCTGTAGTTCGAGCTCGACGTAGTTCGGAGGCGGGCCGTCGTAGTTGGTCTGCGGGTCGAGGATGTTGTACTGCAGCGTTGCGAAGTTGCGCGCGATCGACGCGGTGTCTCCCTGCCGCCAACCGGGATGGTCGAGGATCGGGTCGTGTATTCCCTTGAGGCGAAGCCAGATCCCAAGCAGCAGAATCGCCGCGAGGCCGGCGCGTATGAGGATCGGCGCGAATCTGCGATCGGTCACCGGACGTGCTTAAAGGTCCAGTACTTGTTGAGAAAAAAGTTCACGAAGATGCTCGAGAGCGTTGCGAAGAACCAGACGGTGTGATGGTGCTGGTGAAGTGGGTGCGAACGGTCCAGCAGATAGAAGACCCCGTCGCTGACCAGCAGCGAGACGAAAGATACGGCGAGAAACTGCGCGCCCTCTTTGGCCGCGTGTCCGGTCGATCGAAACGTCCAGAGCCGGTTGAGGAAGTAGTTGGATACGCCTCCGGCCATGAAGCCGACGGAGTTGTCCAGGAGCAGCGGCAAGGCCGTGAGTCGCTGGAGGATCGTGAAGAAGATGAGATTGACGACGAAGCCGGAGGCGCCGACTATACCGAATTTCACGAACTGGCGAACGCCGCGGCGCCGCGTGAGTCGAGCGAACGAGTTAGGCAACCCAGTACCAGTTTGCGAAGAGCACGGTAAAAAGTCCTAAGAGCGGAAGGGAGAGCGCGACGATGAGGTTATTCACCGCCGGGCGTCTGCCCCACAGTGCGAGGATCGCGAACATCGGGAAGAGCACGAGCGCGAAGCGCTGCATGCTCATCAGGCTCGACGTGGACATGGGCACGAGAATGGAGAGCCCCATCCACGCGACGTAAGAGGGGCGCAGGCGGTTCCAGCCGGCGATCAGGACGCCGATCATAAGCGCCGTGAAGGCGAGTTCGAGGGACTGGTTCGCGATCGTCTGCGGGTTGACGGCCGTTGCGATCAAGTGAATGGAATTGACGACGCTGGTCCACGGCATCGCGAGATGACGGTGCCAATGCGCCTGCACGTGCGAAAAGTACAGCGGGTCGCCGTTGAGCACCCAGAGATACGCCATATAGACGGCGAGGCCGAGCGGGATCTGCGCCGCGGCGGCGAGTTGCGGTAGGGCGCGGCGTAGGGCGCCGCGATACGCGGCGTACCATTCGATGCAGAAGGGTATGGCGAGCAGCACGCCTTCCGCTCGGGTAAGGGCGGCGAAGAAGCCGATGAAGCCGGCCAGCCACCATTTGTGCTCGCGCATGTAATAGAACGACGCTACGGTGAGCATGAAAAAGAGCGACTCGGTATAGACCGCCGAAAAGAAGATCGCCGTCGGAAAGATCGAGACGTAGAAGATCGCTCGCCGCGCGACCGTACGGTCGAATTCGTGTTCGACGAGCTTGTAGAGGAAGAGCAGCCCGAAGAAGAATGCCGCGTTCGATATGACGAGCCCCGCGACCA
>JAKAPQ010000070.1 GCA_021806945.1 bacterium
CCCGCGGCAAACTCGATCTGCGCGCGAGCGATCAAGCCGTAGTCCTCGATGGTCAGCCGGCGCAGGCTATCGGGCACGGTCCCCTTGCTTGATCGAAACGCCCCAGCGCATCTTCTGCTCCAACCGGTCGAAAAAGTGTAAGCGAGAGGTGCGAGCGAAGCGCACCGCTCTCGGATACCGCTCGATCACGACGCTGGCACCGGGCGCTAGCTCTGCGACCAGACCACCGTCGCACTGGAGGTGCGCGCCCGCGATCTCGGATCCGCAACTCACGACGATGCGCGAGGTCGCCGGCACGATCAGCGGCCGCGAAAAGAGCGTGTGCGGCAGCAGCGGTACGATGCCGAACGCCTCGACCCACGGGGAGATGATCGAACCGCCCGCCGAAAGGAAATAGGCCGTCGAACCGGTCGGCGTCGCGACGCAGATGCCGTCGGCCGGGATGTGCACGGCGTCCTCGTCGTTCAGGCGCAAACCGAACTGCACGATGCGTGAGAGACCGCCTTTGCTCGCGACGACGTCGTTCAGCGCGAAGTGCGTGCGGCCGTCGTACGCCGCTTGAAGCGCCACGCGCTCCTCAATCTCCAGCCCCCGTTCGAGCGCCTGCGGCAGATCGTCGATGCGCGCGTCGTCCTCGTCGAACTCCGTCAGGAAGCCGAGGCGGCCCGTGTTGATGCCGAGCAGCGGGATGCCGCCGTCGACGGCCAGGCGCGCGGCGCGCAGGAGCGTGCCGTCGCCGCCGACCGTGATCAGCAGCGCGGCATCGCGAAGCCGCGCGCCCTCGGTCGCAAGCGTCAGCCCGTCGCAACCGGGGCAGAGCGCGATGCCGTATCCCCACGCCCGAAACCGTTCGGCGACGCGGGCCGCGATCGCGCGCGCGTTCTCGCGGTTGACGTCGACGTACAGCGCGACGGTCTTTTGGGTAACCTCGACGGTCTCCATCAGCCTGCCGCCTCGCCGGCGACGGCGTCGATCGCGTCGTCGTTCAGAGGCGTGCCTTCACGCCGAAGCTGCACCAGGAACTCGCGATTTCCGGCCGGACCGCGGAGCGGAGAGGCGACCAGCGCCACGGCGGAGAGCCCTAAAGCTTTCATAGCATCCCGGACTTCGCGCAAGACCGCACGGTGTACTTGCGGATCGCGCACCACGCCTCCACGGCCCAGGCGCTCCCGGCCGGCCTCGAACTGCGGCTTGACCAGCGCCACGATCTCGCCGCCGGAGCGCAGGTACCCGAGCGCGCGCGCGACGATGGTGCGCACCGAGATGAACGACGCGTCGATGGCGACCAGGTCGAAGCCCTCCGGGAACGCGCCGTCGGGAAGGTGGCGAAAGTTCGTTCGCTCCATCACCGCCACGCGCGGATCGTTGCGCAAGCGCCAGGCGAGCTGCCCGTAGCCGACATCGACCGCGGTGACGCGCGCCGCGCCGCGCTGCAGGAGAGCGTCCGTGAAGCCGCCGGTCGAGGCGCCGACGTCGAGCGCGTCGCGGCCTCGCACCTCTATCCCGAAGGCCTCCAGCGCGTATTCGAGTTTCTCGCCGCCGCGGCTGACGAACCGGCGCGCCCGCTCGATCTCGACGTTTGCGCCGGCGGGTACGCGATGCCCTGGCTTTGTGGCCGGCTGGCCGTCGACGCGCACGCGGCCCTCCATGATCAGGCTGCGCGCCTGAGAGCGGGTGAGCCCCGACAGCTCCGCAACCACGCCGTCCAACCGCTCTGCCGCCATGTGCGGCGCTTCTCCGGGCGTTGCGGCGGGACCCAGGTGGGTGCCGATCGATTTTCGGCAACCCACCGTTGCTCGGGCCTACGGCCTCACGAAGGCCTACGGGTCACGGCATCTTGTGCGTGACGCTCAAGAAGAACGACGGCGGGCCCAGCGGCATGCCGACCTGTACCGGCACCGTATTACCGTTGACGTCCGTAAACGCGCTACTGATGTAACTGAACACCTCGCCTTGATCGTTCAGCAGATTGGTTCCGCTGAGCTCCAACTGATAGGCTCCCGACGGATCGAGGTCCATCGAGAGATACCCGTCCATGACCGAATACGTCGGTAAAGCTACCGTCGACGGCGCGCCTGTCGTATTGTCGAAGATCTGCTGGGGCCCGACGATATGCACGCCGAGCCTGCCGCTCACGCGCGCGCCCCGGTAGTACATTCCGAAATTCCAGAGATGATTCGGCGTGTACGGCACTAGTACGCCCGGCGCGATCGACGCGCCGGCTGCGGACGTGTACGAGGAGATGTAATCGGCCGTGTTCTGCGAGACGTTGAAGTAGCCGAAGAGATTGCGCGGTGCATCGATCAGCGGAATGTGGCTCACCGAGAGCTCGTAGCCCTTGTAGCGGGCGTTCCCGGCATTCGTCGTGAGGGAGATGGCGCCGCTAGCCGCGGATTGCTGCGCCTGCGCCGGCGTCTCTCCGAGCCCGATGTAATACGCGACCGAGGCGGGTGCGGTCGAAAACGTGTTGTTGAAGCGATCGTTATACGCGTCGACGGTCCAATCCATGCCGTGCAGCTTCCCGCGCAGGCCGAAGTCCATGTCGAGGGAGTACTCGGGCTGGACTACTAACGGTGCGACCCTCCCAGTATATTGGTCGAGTACGTCGTTGTAGTAGGCCGAGATCTCAGGTGGTTTGGCGCTCTGCCCGAAGCCGGCGTAGGCAACGAGGTTGTTGTTGAAGGCGTAGCGTGCGCCGACCGACGGCTCCGTAAAGTTGTAGGTGTTCCCCACGGCAAAGGGGGTGCTGTAGAAATATCCTACCGTGGGCGTGTAATCGACCGTCACCACGTTGTCGAAACGGATGCCGGGGTTAAAGAGCAGCTTCCCGCTGTGGAATTTGTCTTCCACATACTCGACCGTAGAGTTCCGGTCACCTGGCTGGTTCCACGCATCGTTGGTGCCGTTCAGCGGGGTGAAGTTGAGCGTCCCGCCCCAGTACTCCTGGCTGATCTCATAGCCGTGCTCGTACTGCGAGCCGAAAACGATCGAGTTTTCCGGCGACGTATTATACACCCCGCGGAACACATAGCCGTTGCGCTGGTCGCCGTTCCGGTACAAGTGGAACGCGAAGTCCGCGGGATTGCTCGAAATCGTGCCGTTCATGTACGGCTGCGCGAAGGTCGGGGCGAACGGACTGTTCGGCAGATAGAAGTCATTAGCGTTGGTATACGACATGCGGTGGTAGCTCGTATCGTATCTGAAAAATGTGAGGCGCGTGGTGAAGCGCGGCGAAAATTCGTGCGCGAAGTCGACGATCGCCAGGCTCACGTTGGCGGTATTGAACGAATAGGTCTGCGACGCAGGCCATTGGAAACCGATGCCGCTGTTCTGAAGGGAGTAGGGAGGGTAACCGGCTGTCGGGATATTGTCGATCGGCACGTCGTGCGGAACGTATCCCACGTTCTGATCCCGGCTGTAAATCAGCCTTAGGAAGTTATGCCCCTTGAGCGGGACGACGCCATTGATATAGACGTACCGGTTGGAATCGGGAACGTCGCTCTGGAAACCACGGTAGTAGTCGCTTCCGAGCCCGATGGCAAATTTGGTGCCGAAGAGGGCCGTCGGGCCGGTTTGGATGAACGCGTCTCCGCCCAGTCCAACGTTGTAGGTCAGCCTGGTCGAGGGCGTGTTGGTCGGGTCGATCAGATGGTACGCGACGCTGCCGCCCAGCGAGTCGATCGAGGTGTGCTGCGGGTCGTTCACGCCGCGGTAGATGTTGACGCTGTTCAGCAGGCTCGTGACGAACGGCGTGGCGTTGCGCTGCGATGCAGAATTGCTGACGCCTCCGTTGAAGAGGCCGTTCAGCGGAATGCCGTCCATCGTTTCGCCGAACTGCCCGCCGGTGAAACCACGGAACGAGAAGTGCGAGCGCACGTAGGGGCTGCCGCCGAAGCCGAAGACTTGCACGCTGGGCTTACTGGAGAGAATGCTCTGCATGCTCTCTTGCGGCCCGAGCTCGCGGATATCTGCGCGGTCGAGTACCGAGCCGCTGAACGACGATTTGAACTGTTCTTGGCGCGAGGCCGAGGCGCCGGTTACCTTTACGGACTCGATGACCCGTAGCGGCGCGGGGCTCGGTGACGGACTAGGTGTTGCGCCGGGCGATTGGGCCGCCATCGCGGGTACGACGGCGGCGAAGAGTGCGACGACGGAAAGCGCTGCACCGCGTGCGAAACTTCGCATAGTGTCCCCCTCAAAGAGCTGCGGTATCTTCAGTTGCGACATGTACCTCGCAACACTTAGGCGGCGGAAGCGAATCTTCCTAGGCCAAACGGCTCAAAATGCCACTACGCCATCACTTACCGCGATAGGCGAAACGCTGAATGAAGGAACCGTTCGGCGCGCTCCACACCGCCCAGATAGCGCCCGTCTTCGGATCGATTGCCAGCGAGTGCAATCCCGGTGAGACGTAGCGTTGCGCGAGGACGACGGGTGCCGAGCGCGCGGCAAGCTTGACCAAAGTTATGTTCTTCCCGGCGCATGCGAGCATGTGATCGCGCGGGTCGAGGTTGCACTGGTCGACCCAGCCCGTAAGGCCGATCGTCCAGCGATGCCGGCCGGCCGAATCGTAGACCGAGAGTTTTCGGTTCTCGCCGGCGACCACGAGCTCGTCGAATGCCGGATCGTACTGCAGCGGATGGTTGTTGCGGAGCTCGGGCGTCCGGATCGTGCGCACGATCTTGAGGCTATGAGGATCGATGACGACGATCTCGCTGAGGTTCGCGATATTTTGGTAGACGTCGTGCGTCTTGGGGTCGACCGCCAGATACTCGGGCTTGTGCCCCGGCAGCTCCACCGTAGCAACACCTTTGAAGGTTCGCGAATCGACGACGAACAGGCGGTTGCCGTCGTCTTCGTCCGCATAGATGCGATGCATCCCGGGATCGTAGGCGATCGCGTCGACCGGGCCGCCTACCTTGACGCGCCGGATCTCTTTCATCGTCGTGGGATCGACCTCCGAGATCGCATCGGCGTGATCCCCGGTATAGACGTTCCCGTTCGCCTCGTTCACGGCGACGCCGTGCATACGCCCGACGCGCACCGTACCGACAACCTTCCCGGTCTCGGCATTCACGACGAGCAGTCCATGGGTTCCGGCGTCGGCGGCGTAGACGCGCTCTCGGCGCGCGTCTACGGCGACGTAATCGAACCCGCCCGGAGCGGATACGCGAACGGGCGGCGCGGCGGCAAAGATCGGCATGGGTATTCCTCCGAACGCAAAAACGGCAGCTAGCAGCTAAAAGGGGATCTCTTCTCCGGCGGCCGGATCGGCGCTCGGCGCGGCGCCGAACTCCATCGCCCGATCGATCTGTTCCTGGGCGACCTTCAACAGCGACTCGCATTCGCGCGCCAGCGCCTTGCCCTCTTTGAAGAGAGCGACGGCCCGGTCGAGCTCGATGCTCCCGCCCTCGAGCTCTTTGACGATCGATTCGAGGCGCCGCACTCTCTGCTCGAAGGCGCCCCCAGCCGGTTCACTCATCGAGGGTGACCCGTTCGACGCGCGCGGCGAGCGTCCCGCGCCTCAGCCGCGCCTCGATCTTCTCGCCGGGAACGACGTCGGCCGCGCTGCGCAAAGCGCGCCCGGCAACCGCGACGATCGCGTAGCCCCGTTCCAGCGGAGCGCTGGGATCGCTGCCTGCCAACCGCGCAGCGGCAAGCGCGAGCCGCTGCCCCGCATCCGCGAGCGCGCGTCCGCGCGCCTGCTCGAGGTCTCGCCACGCCATTGCCAAGCGCCGCGCCGCAGGAGCGAGCGCGTATTGGGCGGCGGCCTGCAGCCGCGATGCGGCGCGGTTCAAGCGATCGGCACGCCGCGCGACCCGCATCAGCGGCGTCTGCGCGTCGAGGCGGCGTTCCAGGAGCAGCACTCGCTGCCGGCGTCCATCGGCGTGCCGCTGCGCGACGCGCCGCAACGATTCGGAGGCGGCGTCGTAGCTCTGCGCGCGCCCGGTCGCCAGCGCTCGCACGGCTCGATCCAAGCGCGCGGCGAGGTTAGCGAGCAGTTGCACGAACGAGTCGCGAATCGCGCCAAAGTAGTGCGCTGCGTTCGAAGGCGTCTCGCACGCGCGGTCCGCGACCAGGTCGCACAGATGGACGTCGCCGGTGTGCCCGATCGCCGAGAGCACGGGGCGCGCAGACTCCACGATCGCGCGCACGACCGGCTCGAGATTGAACGGAAACAGATCTTCATAGGAGCCGCCTCCGCGTGCGACGACGATTGCGTCGACGTCCATCCGCGATGCCGCGCCGATCGCAGCGGCGATCTCGTACTCCGCTCCCTCACCTTGCATGCGGGTCTCGACGAACTCGACGACGATCTGCGGCGCGCGGCGCGCCAGCGTTGTAAGAAAGTCCTCTGCGCCCTTGGCGCGCGCGGAGACCAGCGCCACTCGCAGAGGGAACGCGGGCATCGGCCGCTTGCGCTTGGCCTCGAACAGCCCTTCGGCGCGGAAGCGCTCCTTGAGCGCTTCAAACTGCACGTAAAGCTTCCCGAGGCCCGTATGCTCGAGCGACGTGACGTACAGCTGGTACGTGCTGCGTTGCGCGTAGGTGCCGAAATCGCCGCCGGCGATTACCTCGTCGCCGTCTTTGAACGGCGGCAGCGCGTCGGCGTTGCTCGACCACACGACGCACTTGAGGATGTCGGTATCTTCCTTGAGATCGAAGTAGACGTGTCCCGCGGCGGAGCGCGCCCAGCCCGAAACTTCGCCGCGTACGAGCAGGCCGGCCAGCGTCTTGTTCTGCGCGACGAGCCGTCCGATGTAGGCTACCACGCGGCTGACGGACTCGACCCTCCCGGCGGGCGTACCGCTCATGGCTGCGGCGACGCCTTCGGGCGCGGGGAGCCGAGTAGGATGTAATGCGTGCCGTCCCCGACGCTATTGGGGGGCTGCGTCGCCGAAGGCGGCGTCGGCGCCGAGCTCGCGGTTGCGTATGGATCTGCCTCGATCGGTACGCCGATACCCTTTGCGCTGGGAGCCGTCGGCTTTCCGGTGGGCACCGGAGCGGCGCCTCGTCCACACCCCGTCTCCGGCTGCGTGCCGTCGAGATAGTATTCGTATCCACCGCCGCACGACGGAGTCTTTACGACCTCGCCCGTGGGGAACGGGAAACGGTGTTTGGACACCTTGGCAAGGGCCGCTTTCATGAAGCGTGCCCAGATGCGCGCCGGGATATCGCCGCCGTAGGACTCGTTCATCGGCGAATAGTCGTCGTTGCCGATCCAAACCGCCGTCACGAGATCGGGCGTGTACCCGACGAACCATGCGTCGCGAAAATCCGACGTGGTGCCGGTCTTGCCGGCAGCGGGGCGGCCGATGATCGCGTTGGGGTAACCGGTCCCATGCTCGATGACGTCTTCGAGCATCGTATCCATGATATATGCGGTACCGGCGCTCACGACTTCGGTCTGCTGCGGATAGCGATCGTCGAGAACGACGTTGCCGAGCGAGTCGCGCACGACCGTCAACGCCGTCGGATCGATATGCACGCCTTCGTTGGCAAGCGTTTGATAGCCGCTGGCCTGGTCGAGCGGCGTAACCACGGACGTCCCCAGAACCAGCGATAGATCGGCATCGAGCGGGGATCTGACACCCATTCTGTGCGCGTACTCGATCGCCCGGCCGATGCCTACCCGCTGCAGCAATTTAACGGCGACGACGTTACGGCTCAGCGCCAGGGCCGTGCGTAGCGTGATCGGCCCCATGAACCGGTCGTCGTCGTCGTGAGGCGACCAGGTCTGCCCGTTACCCGCCGGGTAGCTCACCGGCGAATCGTCGATGATCGTCGATGGCGGCATGCCGCTGTCGATCGCCGCGGTATACACGTAGACTTTGAAAGAGGAACCGGGCTGCCGCCGCGCTTGCCACGCACGGTTGAATTGGTTGTCGATCGAGAAATTCGTGCCGCCTACCATCGCCAGAATCTGACCGGTCGCCGGCGCGATGGCGACCAGCGCGCCCTGGTGGGCGTTGATTCCCTCGGCTTTCGCGGCAGCGATCCCCCAATCGATCTGACGCTGCGCGATCCGCTCCAGATGCGGATCGACGGTCGTATAGACTTGCAGACCGCCTTCGTAGAGCTCGCGCGTGCCGAACGCCTTCTCGATCTTCGCTATGACGTAGGTCGTGAACCACGGGTCGCGATAGCTCGCGAGCCCCTGCGGCCGCGCGCCGATCAAACCGAGCGGAGCGGCGAAGGCCGCGGCAGCCCGAGCGCGCGTGATGTATCCGCTCGCAACCATGCGCCCGAGAACGTGCCGCTCGCGTTCGCGCGCGAGTTTCAAATCGACGTACGGCGAGTAGTCCGATGGCGCAGCCACCAAGCCGGCCAGCAGCGCGCCCTGCCCAAGCGTCAGGTTCGAGACGCTCTTGCCGAAGTACGTGTGCGAGGCCGCGTCGACGCCGTAGGCTCCCGCACCCAGATAGATCAAGTTGAGATAACGATCGAGGATCTCGTCCTTGGTATAGTAGCGTTCGATCTCCATGGCCAGCAGCGCTTCTTCTATCTTGCGCGAAATCGAAATCTCGTCGTTGAGGAACAGCCCGCGCGCCAACTGCTGCGTGATGGTCGAAGCTCCCTGGAACTGCCGGTGCGTGAGATCCGCAATCGCCGCGCGCGCGATGCCCTCGAAGTCTACGCCGTCGTTATAGTAAAAACTGTGGTCCTCGTTCGCAACGAAGGCTTCGCGCACGAGATTCGGGATGCGCCCGATCGGCACCACGATGCGGTTTTGCGTGTAGAGCGTCGCGAGCAGCTGCCCGTCGCGGGCGTAGATGCGCGTCGACCGCGCCGGCTGGAAATCTGCCATGCGGTTGATGTTTGGAAGATTGCGCGAGTAGGCCACCACAATGCCGGCGACCGTTCCGGCGGCGAAGAGCCCCAGCAGCAGCGTCCCGACGAGCGCGAAGCGCACCGCGCGCCTCCACCGCCCCCGGTTTGGGTTACGCTTGGGCATCGGCGCCTTGCAGTGCGACCGCGACGACTGCAGCGAGTACGCCGTTCACGAACCGCCCCGAGCCTTCCGTCGAGTACTTCTTCGCGAGTTCGACCGCTTCGTTAATGACGACCGGCCGCGGCGTCGCGGGGCGGTGATGCAACTCGAACGTCCCCATGCGTAACAGAAGCCGATCGATCGTGGGCAACCGGTCCACGCTCCAGCCTTCGAGCAGCGGGCCTACGGTGAGATCGCTCTCGCGGGCATACTCCAACGTGCCCAGCACCAGATCTTTCACGAAAAGGCGCTGCTCGCTCTCGCCGTATGAGGCCAAGTATTCGTCGAGTACTTCGACGACGTCGCGATGACCGATTTCGATGCTGAACAGCGCCTGCAGCGCGAGTTCGCGAGCCATACGACGCGACGGCATATCTATGGGCTCCCTTACGCGACCGGCGCGGCATGCAGGAGGCTCGGCAGAAAATCGATGTCGTAAGCGCCCGAGCGAAAGCGCTTCGTGGCGAGGACTTCCAAACACTGACCGATCGTCGTCGGCGTTCCTTCAACGACCGTTTCGCGCAGCGCGTGCTCCATTCGCGTGATGGCCGCATCGCGCGTCTCGCCGAACGCGACCACCTTCGCGATCATCGAGTCGTAGAAGGGCGGCACGGCAGCGCCCGAATAGACGTGCGTGTCGACCCGAATCCCGGGGCCGCCCGGAAAAACCACATGCTCGAGCGTTCCGGCAGCCGGCGCGAAATTGTTGCGCGCGTCCTCGGCATTGATACGGCACTCGATCGCATGTCCGGCCGAACGCAGATCGCCCTGAACGTAGCCGAGCGGTTCGCCCGCGGCCACGCGAATCTGTTCCTTGACCAGATCGATGTTATAGACCATCTCGGTCACCGGATGCTCGACCTGGATGCGCGTGTTCATCTCCATGAAATAGATCTGCTCGCCGCTCACCAGGAACTCGAGCGTTCCGGCATTGGTGTACCCGACGTGCGCGCACGCGCGAACGGCCATCGCGTGCACCGCATCGCGTGTCTTCGCCGGCAGGTTCGCCGCCGGCGCTTCTTCGATCAGCTTCTGATGCGACGGCTTCTGCACGGAGCAGTCGCGTTCGCCCAGGTGGACGATCGCGCCGTAATTGTCGGCGAGCACCTGAACCTCGATGTGGCGCGGCCGAACTATCAATTTCTCCATGTATACCCGGCCGTCTTTGAAACTCGCTTCCGCCTCGGCCGTTGCGCTCGCATAAGCCCGTTCCAACTCCTCGGGGGCGTTGACGACGCGCATTCCCTTTCCGCCGCCTCCCGCCGTGGCTTTCAGCAACACGGGGTAGCCGATGCTCTCGGCGGCGGCGGCGGCTTCCCGCGCCGAAGCGAGGATATCCGTGCCGGGGGTCGTGGCAACGCCGGCCTCGCTCATGACGCGCTTGGCTGTTGCTTTATCTCCCATCGCCGCTATGACGCTAGGTTTCGGGCCGATGAACGTTATGCCGTGGTCGTCGCAGATCTGCGCGAACCGCGCGCTCTCCGAGAGAAACCCATACCCCGGATGAATGGCGTCGCAACCGGTGATCAGAGCGGTCGAGATGATGTTTGGAATGTTGAGGTACGAGCGCGCCACCGGGCCCGGGCCGACGCAGAAAGCCTGGTCCGCGTGCCTCACGTGCAACGACGTGCGGTCGGCTTCGGAATAGATGGCAACCGTATGCACGCCCAGTTCCCGGCACGCACGGTTGATGCGAAGCGCGATCTCGCCGCGGTTGGCAATCAGGACTTTCTTGAACATCGTCCCG
>JAKAPQ010000003.1 GCA_021806945.1 bacterium
TCGTACGCGCACTCGTCAAGCGTCGGCCCGCCGATCCGACGAGTTTGCGCATCCAGCAGTTGATCGACGAAGCCAACACGCTCCTCAAGACGCTTGACGATCAGAAGAGCACTGGGTAAGCCGCCCGGCCCCGCCGCACTACGGGTCGGGACCGACGTCGAACTTGGATTCAGCGACCTGCTCGCGAATGGGCAGGCCGTCGGCCGTGCCGACGGTTTGGTGATCTTCTGCTTCGGTCCGCTGCCGCAGGAGCGTGCCCGCGTGCGCGTCACGGCCGTCAAACCCAAGTATGCCGTAGCCGAGATGAGCGAGATTACGCTGGCCTCGCCGCTACGCGCACAGCCGTTCTGTGGGGTCTTCGGAGCCTGCGGCGGCTGCCAGGTGCAGCACCTGGCCTATGCCGGTCAACTTGCGTGGAAGCGCGATGTCGTGCGCGGCGCCTTGGCGCGAATCGGCGGCCTCGCGCACGCGGAAGTACGGGATGCCATCGGCATGGCCGATCCGCGCGGATACCGCAACAAGATGTCGCTGGTGATCGAACAGCGCTTCGGGAGGCCGCAGATCGGCTTCTATCAGCAGCGCTCGCACGATATCGTGCCGATCGACGCCTGTCCCGTCGTCACGCCGCAACTCAACGCGCATATCGAGCGGCTGAACGCCGCCTGCGACGATCCGGCCACGGCGCCGGCGTTCGCTCGGGCGCTGCACGTCGTCGCGCGCAGCGCCCGAGCCACCGGCCAGAGCGTGGTCTCCTTTACGACGGCCCTTCCAGACGAAGACCTGGGCCGCGTGGCCGCCGCGCTACTCGAACGCCTGCCCGGCGCGGTCGGCCTGACCAACTCGTACGATCCGTCTAGCGCGAATGCGGTCGTCGGCCGCAACGAGCGGCTCCTTGCCGGGCAGCCGCAGATCGAGGAGGAGATCGCCGGCGTGCGCTACCGCGTCTCCGGCGGCTCGTTCTTTCAGATCAACGTCGAGATCCTCGAGCGCATCTTCGAATTCATGAAGCCCGGGCTGACCGTCCCGCGGAGGATCGTCGATCTCTACTGCGGCGCCGGGACCTTCGCCCTCTACTTCGCTCGGCACGGCAACGACGTACTCGGGATCGAGGAGAGCCCGAGTGCGATCGCCGAAGCGAATGAGAACGCCCAGCTCAACGGCTTAGCCGAGCGCGTTGCCTTCCATCCAGGACGAGTCGAAGACCGGGTACGCGAGCGCGAGGGGCGCGAGGCGCTTCGCGCCGCGCAGATCGTCTTTTTGGATCCGCCGCGCAAGGGCTGCGACGAAACGGTCCTCGAAGCGATTGCAGTGGCCGGAACGCCCAACGTATGGTACCTCTCCTGCGATCCGGCGACGCTCGCCCGGGATTTAAAGTTTCTGGCCGCCAAAGGATACGCCCTCGGGGTCGTTCAGCCGTTCGACATGTTCCCCTACACCGGGCACGTCGAGACGTTCGTAACCCTCTATCGAGAACGGCCCGCGAGCGCCACGCGGGTGGAGGAAGCCTTCGAGAACGTGCCGGTCCCGCAATGGCCGGCCGACGACGATCTTACTCGCAGCCGGAGCGCATCGGAGTATCCAGAGTTTGTCATCCGATAATATCGATATCCGCTATGTTGCGAAGTTGGCCCGCATCGAGCTCACCGACGATGAAGTGGAGCGGTTCGGCCGGCAGCTCGCCGATCTGCTCGAGCACGCAAAAACGCTGCACGAGCTCGACACCGCCGCAGTGCCCGCCACGGCGCAAGTAGTCGAATCCCGCAACGTCGCGCGCGCCGACGCGGTCGGCCGATGCCTGGAGCACGAAACCGTGATGCAGATGGCGCCGCAGCGCCAAGGTGCGTTTTTCCGCGTGCCTCGCATAATCTCCGAGGAAAGTTGAAAGTGCGGCACGACCGGAGATGAGCGAGACGATGGAACTGAGCGCCGTAGAGATCGCGCGTCGCGTCAATGCCGGCGAGAACTCGGCACGCGAAGTCACCGATGCCGTGCTCGCGCAGATCGATGTCGTAGACGACCGGCTCGGCGCATATCTCACGCGGCTGCACGATTTAGCGCGCGTATCTGCCGGCCGGGTCGACGCGCGCATCAGAGCCGGCGAGCATCTGCCGCTAGCGGGCGTGCCGGTAGCCGTGAAGGACAACATGTGCCTTGCGGGCACGCGCACGACGTGCGGTTCCAAGATGCTGGAAGGCTGGGTAGCGCCGTATACCGCCACCGCCGTTGCGCGGCTGCTCGATGCCGGGGCGGTCCCCGTCGGCAAGGCGAATATGGACGAGTTTGCGATGGGCAGCTCGTGCGAGAACAGCGCGCTCGGGCAGACGCGCAATCCCTACGATTTGGAGCGCGTACCGGGCGGCAGCTCCGGCGGTTCGGCCGCTGCGGTCGCGGCCTACGAAGCGGCAATAGGCATGGGCAGCGATACCGGCGGCTCCATTCGCGAGCCGGCCGCCTTCTGCAATCTGGTGGGCTTCAAGCCTACGTACGGGCGCGTCTCGCGCTACGGCCTCATCGCGTTTGCATCGAGCCTCGATCAGATCGGTCCGCTCGCGCGCTCGGTGGAAGACGCCGCACTCGCATACGACGTGATGGCGGGCAAGGACCCGATGGATTCCACCAGCGTCGATCGCCCGGTTGAACCGGCTGCCACGGCGCTACGCTCCGATCTGCGGGGCGTTCGCGTCGGTATCGTCAAGGAGTTCGGCACGCAAGGGCTCGGTCCGGAGATCGACAGCCTCTACCGGCGCGCCTACCTCGATTTGGAAAAGCTTGGGGCGACGCTGGTCGACGTGGAACTCCCGACCGCCGATTATGGATTGGCGACGTATTATCTCATCGCCCCGGCCGAATGTTCGAGTAACCTCGCGCGCTTCGACGGCGTCCGCTACGGCTTGCGCGTCGACGGCGAGGATGTCGGCCGGATGTACGAACGGACGCGTGCCGAGGGGTTCGGGCCCGAAGTGAAGCGGCGCATTCTCATCGGCACCTACGCGCTCTCCAGCGGTTACTACGACGCCTATTACGTGAAAGCGCAGAAGGCTCGCACGATGTTCGGGGCCGACTTCAAGCGCGCGTTCGAGCGCTGCGATCTGATCGCCTCGCCCGCCGCGAGTTCGCCGGCGTTCGCATTTCACGCCAAGAGCGACCCATATAGCATGTATATGATGGACTACTACACGATTCCCATGTCGCTCGCAGGGCTGCCCGCGCTCTCGGTGCCATGCGGTTACGTCCTGCCCGAAGGATCGAGCCGGCCGATGCCGATGGGTTTGCAGCTCGCTGCGCCGCTCTTCGGCGAAGCGCAACTGCTGGCGGCGGCAAACGCCTACGAATGCGCGACGCAGCACGCGCGCCAACAGCGCCCGGAAGGTGCGTTATGACGCAGTACGAGGCCGTGATCGGCATCGAATGTCACGTGGAACTCAAGACGAAGAGCAAGATGTTCTGCGCCTGTCCAAACCGCTTCGGGGGCGAACCGAACGCTCACGTATGCCCGGTCTGCCTGGCGTTGCCGGGCGCTCTGCCGGTCGCGAACGAGGAAGCGATCCTGCAGGTGATTCGTGCGGGGCTTGCGTTTGGCGCGGAGATTCCCGTTTTCTCGAAGTTCGACCGGAAGAACTACTTCTATCCCGACATGCCTAAGGATTATCAGATCTCGCAGTACGACATGCCGCTCGCGCAAGGCGGTGTCGTGCGTTACTGGCTCGAGGACGGCACCACGAAGCAGTGCCGGCTCACGCGCATCCATCTGGAGGAAGACACCGGGAAGTCTACGCACGCTGGCAGCGGCGACGGCCGCATCGCGCACAGCAGCTACTCGCTGGTGGATTTCAACCGCGCCGGAGTACCGCTCATGGAGTGCGTCTCGGAGCCTGATATCCGCAGCGCTGAGGAGGCGGTCGGCTTTCTCGAGGCGCTCAAGCGCACCTTCGTGCAGATCGGCGTGAGCGATGTCAAAATGGAGGAAGGCTCGCTGCGCTGCGACGCCAACGTCTCCATCCGTCCGGTCGGATCGAAGGATCTCGGCACGAAGGCGGAGATCAAGAACATGAACTCGTTTCGTTCGGTCTACCGTGCGATCGAGAGCGAGATCGCACGGCAGATTGCGGTCGTCGCGGCGGGCGGACGGGTCGTGCAGGAGACCCGCGGTTGGGACGAACTAGCCGGCACGACGCACTCGATGCGCAGCAAGGAAGAGGCGCATGACTATCGCTACTTTCCCGATCCCGATCTCGTGCCGATCGAGGTGGATCGTACCGCGGTAGAGCGCCTTCGCAGCCTGATGGCGGAACTGCCGATCGCGCGCTTCGAGCGTTACCGCGGAACCTACGGTTTCGGCGTCGCGCAAGCGACACAACTTGTCGATACGCCGCAGCTAGCCGAGTACTTCGACTCCTGCGTCAGCGCCGGCGCCGGCGGGCAGCAGGCCGTAAATTTTGTGCTCGGCGATCTCTCTCGCCTGGCCAACGAGACGCAGACGCCCGTATGGGAGTCCTCGGTCGCGCCGCGGGATCTCGCCGAATTGATCGGCTTAGTGGAGAGCAAGACGATCAACTCCAAGATCGCCAAAGATCTGCTTTTGCGCATGTGGAACGGCGGAGGCTCGCCGAAGGCTCTCGTCGAGCACGAAGGCCTCGCGCAGACGAGCGATCCGGGCGCCGTCGAGCGCTTCGTCGACGAGGTGCTCGCCGCGCATCCAAAGGTGATCGCCGACTATAAGGCGGGTAAGACGAACGTGATGGGATTCCTCGTCGGCCAGGTGATGAAGCAGAGCCGGGGCAAGGCTAATCCCGCGCTTGCCGGAGAGCTTCTCGCACAGAAACTGGGATAGGGACGTGGACGCTGCTCCGAGCGTTGCCGGGTGCGCCGACGAGCGCACTCTCGAGATGCTGGACTTCCAGACGATTCGCGAACGCGCCGCCGCCGGCACGCATACGCAGCGCGGGCGCCGTATCGCCGGGGAATTGACGCCGCTCGGCGATTTCTCTCGCGTGCGCTTCGAACAGCGCGCCACCGCCGAGATGCGCGAGCTGATTTCGGGAGCGGATTTCTACGCGCTCCCGGCGATCGACACCGCGGATGCGACGGCGGCTGCCGAGGCGGGGACGGCTCTGCCGGCTGCGGATCTGCGCTCGGTGGCCGATGCGATCTCGGCGGCGGCCGCCGCCTTCAAGAAGACGCGCGAACGGCCGAGCGAAACGATCGCATCGCTGACTGCCTCCTATCGCGCGTTGCCGGATCTGCACCGCGCGCTCGTCGACGCTATCGACGAACGCGCTAACGTGCTCGATCGCGCTTCGCCCGCGCTTGCGCGCGTTCGCAAAAACCTAAAGCAGGCGAATGCCGATGCGCGCGAGCGCGTGGCATCGCTGTTGCGCTCGGCCGCGTACGCCAAGGCGATCCAGGATACCGTCGTCACGATCCGCGAAGGCCGCTTCGTGGTACCGGTCAAGGCCGAGTTCTCCGGCGCGGTTCCGGGGATCGTACACGACACCAGCTCCAGCGGGCAGACGCTCTTTATCGAGCCACTCGCGGCGCTCGAGGCCAACAACCGGCTGCGCGCCCTCCGCGTGGCCGAAGAGCGGGAGGTCACACGCGTTCTCGAGGAACTCTCGCGCAGGGTCGGCGCCGCCGCGGCGCAGATCGAAGCGAACGCCGAGATGCTCGCGCGGCTGGACGTGCTCGCGGCGAAAGCGCTCCTCGCCTTAGCGATGGACGCCGTCGCGCCGGAGCTGGTCGACGAGCCGGTCATCGCACTTTGCGAGGGCCGCCATCCATTGCTCGGCGCGCGTGCGGTTCCGCAGTCCTTCGCGCTCGACGAGCGGACGCGTTTGATCGCGATTAGCGGGCCCAACATGGGCGGCAAGACGGTCGCGCTGAAGATGGCCGGGCTCTTTGTCGCCATGGCCTATGCGGGCATGCAGCTGCCGGCTGCGAGCGGTACGCGGATCGGGCGCTTCACCCGGATATTCACCGATATCGGCGACGAGCAATCCATCCTCGAGAATACCTCGACGTTCTCCGCACACCTCGGGCGCATCCGCGAGATCGTAGACGCCGCCGACGACCGTTCGCTCGTCCTCATCGACGAGATCGGCGGCGGTACGGAACCGGCCGGTGGCGCGGCGCTGGCTATTGCGATACTGGAGCGGCTGCTTGCGGTACGAGCCTGCGGTATCGTTACGACGCACGCGACGGAGCTCAAACTCTTCGCGCATGCGACGCCTGGCGTGGTCAACGCTGGAGTGCGTTTCGATCCCCAGACATTCGCGCCGACCTACCAGTTAGACGTCGGCATGCCGGGCCTGTCCCTAGCCTTTCCTTTGGCGCGGTCGCTCGGCATTCCAGCGGAACTCGTCGCGCGCGCGGAGTCTTTGATCGGTACCCGCGAGCGCGAGTACGAAAATGCGTTAGCGGAGCTCTCCGAAACGAACGCGGCGCTTCACGCGGAGCGCGACGGGCTGGTTCGCGAACGCGTCGATTTGGAGCGTCAATCCGAGGAGCTCCGCCTGCGCCGAGAGGCACTCGCCGGCGAGAGGCGCGCGTTCGCGGAGGCTGCCGAGCTTCGCATGCAGCAAGCGCTGCGAGAGTTTACGAACGAACTGCAGCGCCGCGCCGCGCTACGCGAAAACCGGGACGAACGGACCCGGCGCGCCAAGGTCACGTCGGCGCAGAGCGCGCTCCTTTCGCGCACGCTCGAGCAGATGCGCCGAGATTTGGGCGCCGAGCCCGAGCATAGCGGCGAGCCGCTGCAGGCCGTATACGCGCGCGACGATCGCGTCCGCGTGCTTTCCTTCGGCCAGGAAGGGACGGTGATTGCCGACAACGGTGAGAACCTCTTGGTGGCGATCGGTCCGATGCGCACGCTCGTCTCTAAAGACGACGTTCGGCTCTGCGGCGGCGGCGAGCAACGGGTCCGCCTGCGGGCGGATCGCAGCCGCGGCGACGACGCCCGGCTCGACGCTGCGGCTCGTACGACGGCGGAACTCGACGTGCGCGGCAAACGCTACGCCGAGGCCGAACCGCTGGTGGAGCGCTGGATCGACGACGCGCAGCTTGCCGGCAACGCCTCGCTGCGGCTCATTCACGGCAAGGGCACCGGCATGCTCGGGCGCGGGCTGCAGGAGTTCCTGCGCGGTCACCCCGCCGTCAAGAACGTCCGCTATGGCGACGAAAACGAGGGAGGCGGAGGCGTCACGGTCTTCGAACTGTGTTGAATTCTATGCGCGACCATGCTGAATTGCTGTTGGACGGCTGCGATCGTGTCGAGACGCGCGCGGAGTTTTTGGAACGTATCGCAGAAGGCAGGCCGCTGGTCGTCAAACTCGGGCTCGATCCGACGTCGCCGGATCTGCACCTTGGGCACGCAGTCGTCTTGCGGAAGATGCAGCAGTTCGTCGAGTGCGGTCACGACGTCACGCTATTGATCGGAGATTTCACGGCGCGTATCGGCGACCCGTCGGGCCGCAACGAGATGCGGCCCCCGCTGACGCTCGAACAGATCGAAACGAACATGCGCACGTACACGGAACAGGCCGGTACGTTGCTCGACCTGGCGCGCGTAAAGTTGCGCTACAATTCGGAGTGGCTCGCGGGCCTATCGCTGGCGGATCTGCTACGGTTGCTCTCGCGCGTCACGGTCGCGCAGATGCTCGAGCGTAACGATTTTCACGACCGGTACGCGGCGGGGACGCCGATATCTCTCCACGAGTTTCTCTATCCGGTTGCACAAGCGTACGATAGCGTCGCGCTGGCTGCAGATGTGGAACTCGGCGGGAACGACCAACTCTTCAACTTGCTGATGGGCCGGCATTACCAATCGCACGAAAACCGACGGCCGCAAATCTGTATGACGCTACCGCTGCTCGAGGGGCTCGACGGCGTGAAAAAGATGTCGAAGTCGACCGGCAACTACGTTGGCTTGGCCGAGCCGGCGCACGAGCAGTTCGGCAAGCTCATGCGCATTCCAGACGAGCTGATCCCACGGTACGCGCGCCTGGCCGCGTTCCGGCCGCAAGCGGACTGCGAGGCGCTCGGTGCAGCGTTGCGAGGCACCAGAGCGCATCCGATGGACGAGAAGAAGCGCCTCGCCGAGGAGATCGTCGCCCGCTATCATGGTGCGGATGCGGCTCGGGCGGCGCGCGAGCGTTTCGAGCGCACCGTGCAGCGCAAGGAGCTGCCCGCCGAGGCCCTGCCGGAACTACGCCTGGAAGGCGGCCGCCGCGTCGTCGACATCATGCTTGCGGCGGGGTTTGCGGAGAGCAAGCGGGCCGCCGAGCGGCTGATCTCAGGGAGCGGGGTCAGGGTGGATGGTATACTCGTTACGGATCCGAAGGCGACGTGGAGCGCGTCGAAGGCGGCCATCCTATCGGTCGGGTCGCGGAGATTCGTTCGCGTCGTGCCAAACGAAAGGTAATTATGGCGGATACAGCGGTCACCTATACGTCGTCGTTGCCGCCCGTCGAGGGCAGGGCGTACGTCTGCAAGCGTTGTGGGCGCCGGTACGCCTATCCGAAACCGGGCGAGCGCCCTATTCGCTGCGAGTGCGGTTGGTGGTACGAGAATCGAGGCGGTTCGCTGAAAGAGGCGTATTGGCAGCGCATCGAGCCGTATCGCGTGCCTCCGGCTACGCTGTTTCCAGCCGGCTGACCGTCCCGCTTTCCGAGGGCAGGGGCTTCCCCTTCCCGAATTGCGCGGCATGCGAGTGCTGGTCATACATGGTCCGAACCTCAATCTGCTGGGCGAACGCGAACCCGGCGTTTATGGAACGCAGACGCTCGCGCAGATCGACGCGCTGATCGAACGAACCGCCTCTAGCCTCGGTGTCGAAGTGCGCATCGAGCAGCACAACGGCGAGGGCGCGATTATCGATGCGATTCACGCGGCGCGTAGGGACTGCGGGGCGATCGTGATCAACCCGGGCGCGTACGGCCATTATTCCTATGCCATCGCCGATGCCATTGCCGCGGTGGCGCTTCGGACGATAGAAGTCCACCTTTCTAACGTGTACGCGCGCGAAGCGTTCCGGCGCCAGAGCGTCGTGGCGACGGTCTGCGCCGGGAGCATTGCCGGGTTTGGGCCGCTCTCGTACGTGCTGGCGCTTCACGCCGCGGCGGCACGATAGTCCTGCAGGGCGGTGCTGCGGAAACCCTTGTAGATTAAGGACTTTCCGATGATTTTTGGGAAGGAGCGAGCAGCGCGTTTGCGTATATCCACTTCCCAGGCGGCCAGCCCACCGATATTGCTTTCACAGAGCCGCTAAGGAGATTTCATTTGACGAAAGCCGATCTAATCGAATCCGTTGCCGCCGAATCCGAACTATCCAAGCGCCAGGCGGGCGAGATCGTGGACCTTGTCCTGGACGAAATAAAGACGGCCCTCCAGAAAGGCGAGCGCGTTGCCCTGACTCCCTTTGGCAGTTTTGTCGTCCGTCAGCGCAAGGCACGCGAAGGCCGTAACCCCAAAACGGGCGCGAAGATCAAGATCGCCGCTCGCAAAGTTCCGGCATTCGTGGCCGGCAAGGGGCTGAAAGAGGCAGTCGGCGGCGTCCGTAAGAGCGCCGGCGCGAAGAAGGCGGCCGCGAAGAAGACCCCTGCTAAAAAGGGCGGGCGCAAGCGCTGAGCGTCGGTCCGCTCAGACCGGACGAGTTACCGCAAGCTGTTGAAATATTTCAGCTTGCGTTTGCGGAAGAACACGCCTCGCGCTTTCGCGGGCGTGCTCTTCCTGCCGCCTTTGTCGACGTATGGCGGTTCTTGCTCAACGTCGAGCCGCAGGGATTTCTTGCAGCGCGCGAAGACGGGCGCCTTCTCGGGTACGCGATCTTCGTGCGGAGCCTAAGAGCGATCCAGCGCAAGGCCGTGCTCTCCGGGGCGGCGTTGCGCTGGGCGGCTCGGGCGCTCGGGGGCGCATTCGATCTGCGGCTGCGTTCGATGTGGCGCATCGTGCGAAATAAGGTGCTATTCCTTACGAGCGAACGCCGGTACCGCAGCATCGGCGACGCTCAGCTGCTGAACGTCGCGGTCCATCCGCAGGCGCAGGGGCGCGGCGTGGCTACGGCGCTCGTAAGCGAGGGGTTACGCATGCTGCGGACCCTGGGCGTGCCCGAGGTCCGGCTGGAGGTACGGCCGTGGAACGCTGCGGCGCTGGCGGTCTACGCGCGTACGGGCTGGCGCGAGGTAGGCCGGACGCGCGACCTCGAAGGGGAGTGGGTCGTCATGGTCGCCAATCCGGCGGGCTCGCTTCGCGGCGGAGTCTCCGGCGAGGGTAAAACGTCGGGCTGTAGCGCAGCTTGGTTAGCGCGCTTGACTGGGGGTCAAGAGGTCGCAGGTTCGAATCCTGTCAGCCCGAAATCGTGAAACGGCCCGTCAAATCTAGCGTTTGGCGGGCCCGGTTTTCTTCCCAAGGGGCTTCAATTCGCGCCGGGCGGCAACCTTGGCTGCGGGCTCTTGCATCGATGGAAGGACGTGGGAATAGAGATCGAGCGTGATGCCGATCGAGGCGTGACCGAGCCGTTCGCTGACGATCTTCGGATGCACGTTCGCGGCAAGCATCAGCGTGGCGGCATACGAACGATATGTTCCACGAACGACGGTCTTTGGTGCTGGTCGGCTGCCGTTTTGGTCGCGAAATCGCCGCATCGAGATGGGGGGGGGGGTGCTCAGCGACCGCTGTCTCCGCGGTCAATCGCACGGGCCTTACGGCGGCGTATATCTACGGCTAATTCACTTGCATATGGGTCCCCTGCTCCGATCATCTGAAGCAGAATCCCTTCGGAGATCTCGCGAACGCGCGGGTCCTGTGCTTCGGTAGCTGCGAATGCGACAATTTCGGGCGTAGCGAAGCGGTCCAGCAAACGCCTTGCTTCCTCGAACGGGCAATGCTTGAGTTGTTCTTGGTACGACGCTACAACCTTGCTTTCCAAGTACCGCGTGTCAGCCTCGTCGTGGGGACGCCCGGTATTGATTTTTGTGAGGATTATATCGATCTCGTCGGGCACTCGGGTCCCGTCTCTTAAAGGTCTTGCGCGTTGCCAGACCTGATTGAAGTCGCCGGCTTCGAAGTTCCTCGGCATACGAAAGACGTCGATGGGGCGATTCGCGCCGAGGAGTCGCACGAAATGGTCTTCGGCCACGACACGTTCGATCTCGGCTGGTTTGATTGCAGCGAATATGCCGCCTTCCCCAACGACGTGCGCTGCGGTCAAGCCTTCGAACTCGAGCACTCGTCGGAGAGCCGTTGCCCACGCGTGAGTGTCGTGGAGAGGATCGACCCAAACGTCGACGTCTTGAGTGGCGCGTGGGAGGCCGTGTGCGATTACGGCAATACCGCCAAGAACCAAGACGCGGTTTTGTTTGGCGAGTCGTTTGATGATCTCGTGGGCGCTTTTCATTTCAAATGCCATTCCCTCATCAGCGCTTCGATTTGATCGGAAATGGCAATCGCAGCTTCGACGGAATCTGGTTCTGGCGCCCAAGGTTCGCTGTTATCTTTGAGCGGCGACGGGCGTTCGAGTTTGGAATCGCGCATTCGAGCGAGCGCCATCGACATGGATCGACGTCGCTTTTGGTCGCGGACTGAGGGGCGGTACTGTGTCAACCTACCTACCTGTGCCGGCACTTTGCGGCGGAACAATGGCGCGTTGCAGCGGTGGTGATTGTTTCTGATGGTTTGTGCGGCAATCTATTTGAGAAAGAAGATCGCGAGCATAATCGTCAGCGACGAGCCCAAGATGAGATAGAGCAGGCGGTCGGTCTTCCGATCTGCGGATTCTTGGAAGGAACGGAGATCTGCGCCAAAGGCATCTCGGAGGTTGAGTGGGTTGGCGTCGATAGCGCCGAGTCGCTTGTCGAGGCTTTCATAGCGGGTCTCAAATTGCGTGAGGCGTGGCTCCCAAGATTGAGCGGTCATCATCGTTAGTATACCACGGCGGGAGAGGTGCTGTGCGCCAGGCAGACGACGTGGTCAGGCAGGGGAGTGCGAGTATTCTCGGGTATTTCTTACCGGCCAGCCCTGCCGGCTACCAGACGGGGCAGAAGTAGCGAGTCGGGATGGTGGCGTAGGTATAATGCACTAAGCCCGCATTCGCCAGATGACTTCGCAAAGACTTTTGCGTCGTCGCGGTGATTTCGCTATAATGACAGTATGTTTTGCATGATCGATCAGGGCTTACATGACGAACCCGGTGGGTGAAGCGCAAAACGGGACGCTTCGCGTAGAGTTTGACCGCCGTGTGACGTTGCAGTTCCGCGGCTCAGTTGTAACATCCGATGCGGGTCTGCTCGCCTATCGCGAACTCGATGAGGCGCTCGGTCTGAGCGCAGCGGCGGGCGATGCACTCGCCGATGCACGCACCGGCAGGAACGGTCGCCATGCGCTCGTCGGCGTGTTGCGCCAAGCAGTGTTCGGCCGCCTCGCGGGATAGGAGGATGTGAACGACGCTGAGCGCCTACGTCACGATCCAGCGATGCGCTGGATCGTCGGCGGTAACGCGGCTAAGGGCCGCGCAGCATCGCCGAGCCAGATGGGCCGGTTCGAAACGCAATGGCTCGCAGCACCTGAAAATCTCCGCAAGGGGCCGTAACGCTTTTGTAACGGTCACGTGATATACTCGTACCGTGCCTAGGCGGCGCTTGGGGTCCCTTGGGGGATTGAGGCTAAGGGGGAATGACGTGACGAGATACATTACGTCGTTTATTCTAGTGGGTGTGGCATTGCTGAATGTGACAGCGAGCGCACGCGGCGGGCCGGGTACCTTGTCTTCCGCAACGTTGGTCTCAGTGCAAGAATGGGTTGGACCGTATTCGTTCACGTACACGGAGCAGGGCAGGAGTTCAGACGGGCGAGTCTTCCACCGGGAAACCGAGATCGCTAGCGGAGAGGCTACCTTTACGATGTACGAGCCAGGTGGGTATAGAGGAACCGCTCGGGCCTTCGCATCGTACAACGACTCCTCCGCCGGGGGGTGCGATCCCGGTCCCGATCCCACGATCACGAGGTGGGCTCGTGGAACAGGAACGCCGGCTACGGATTTGGATATCAGCCGCCACTCTTACAATTGGGATGTCCGCGCGTTCAAAGCCGGAGCAGGCGGCAGCGGCACTTGTGGAAAGCCCAAGAGCCACCGCTATATTGACATATATCCTGGGATCCCTGAGGGCGTCCGTATCCCGCTTCCGTCAACTCTCGTACTGTGCGGCACGCTGGACGTAGGGAAAAAGTACCGCTTCGGAGGCTTCGCCCATATGACCGGCTCTTGGGCTTTCTACCCCCAAGGACGGCTGCCTAAAGGACAGGTGTTGCGTCATCTACCTAAGGGATGCGCGCATATCGGGCAAAGCGAAGCGAAGAGATATATCAACTGGTAAGACAATATGGAAGGGCGGTTCGCGACCGACGAGGCGCGCAGATCGAATCAATACGGCTTATGACAACGGAGGAGAAGATGACGCATTCCTATCGGTACGTTGCGGCAATCATCGCGACAATCGGGACATTGTTGCTGGGAACGATGCTCGCGGTTTCTGCGGCGCCTGCGACGAGCCAGTTTGGCCGGAATCTTGTGGTGAACGGCGGTGCGGAGGCAGATGTCGGCGCGTCAAGCGACACACAAATCGTAAAGCCATCCGGCTGGACGACGACGGGCCAGTTCACCGCGGTGCAGTACGGAATTCCCGGCGGCTTCCCCGATCGGAACTCTCCCGGACCTAGGCACCGCGGCAAGAATGACTTCGAGGGCGGCAACGCGGCGAGATCGACCGCGACCCAGACGATCTCCCTTCACCCGTCGCTCGCCGCGATCAAGACCGGAACCGTTCGCTACACGTTTTCCGCCTGGCTCGGCAGTTGGTCGAACCAAGACGACAACGCGACAGCGACGGTCACCTTCCGCGATGCATCCGGCGCGTCCGTCGGGAGCGCGATGCTCGGTCCCGTCACACCTGCGCAGCGCCGCGATGTCACCGGACTCTGGTATCGGTCGAGATCGGGACGCGTCCCGAAAACCGCAACGCGGGCAATCGTGACAATCGTGTTCACGCGCTACGAAGGAACCTATAACGATGGCTCGGCGGACAACATCTCGCTCGTGCTTACAGCGCCAAAATAAGCGAACGCCGGGCTAAAGCCGGTTGATACCTGTTCAAGGGAGGTTGAACAATGATCCAGTTGCGTCTTGTTTTCATTTCAGTGCTGGTACTTGGCCTAGCTGCTTGCTCCGGAAGCACGGGCGCACTCTACAATCCGCCGGGCGGCAATCCACCGAGCGGCGGAGGGTCGTACATCTTAGTGCCGAATTACGGGTCCCCTGAAGGCATCAACGAATGGAATACCACGGCAAACGGCAACGTCGCGCCGCAGTATCAGATCACGGGCGCTTCCACGACGATCGTCAGCCCCTCTGCCGTCACTACCGACGCCTCTGGTAATCTCTACGTAGCAGACTTCAACGCGAACGCGATCGATGTCTTCGCCGCGGGCAAATACGGCAACGTCGCGCCGGAGCGCACGATCGTGGGCGCCGCTACCGGCATCAACGGACCGGAGGGCATCGGCGTCGACAGCGCAGGCGAGATCTTCGTAAGCAATCGGAATGGTAACTCCATCACAGTCTATGCCGCAGGTGCGAGCGGCAATGCGCCGCCGATCCGCACGTTGACCGGAGGCTCGACCACGCTCAATTCCCCGCAGCAGCTCGTCGTCGACTCTGCGGGAGACATCACTGTGGCCGACGGCAGTCCGGGCAGCATTCTCTACTTCGCCGCCGGAGCGAACGGCGGAGCGGCTCCGACCTGGGCGATTTCAGGCGCGAGCACGAACATCAGTGACGCTGTCGGAGTGGCCATCGACGGCTCGGGCAACGTCTACGAGGAGAATCTCGCCTCATCGGGCGACATCAATGTTTTCGATGCTGGATCGCATGGAAACGTCGCTCCGAATCGCACGATCACCTCGAGTGCGATTACGTTTGCCGAGGGTATCGCCGTCGATTCCTCCGGGAACATCTACGAATCGGATTGTGGCGCAACCGGCGCAATCAACGTCTTCGCTTCGACTGCCTACGGCGCGAGCACGCCGATTCGCACGATTTCCGGCAGCAACGCACAATTGCGGTGCGCGTTGAAGCCGTGGATATTCTAGAGCGGAAGATTCGGCGCATAGTTACCGGCACGGTTTGTACGACGGAATCGCCGCGCGTGTTGCGCGCGCTGACTTTGATCGAATAGGTGCGATTGCGCAAGAAGAAAGGGCAGACGCGGAACGGTGATTTAAATTGCATAGATCTTGCATCCCCAGGGCTGCGTGATCATTCGATCGCGAATACTGATACAGTTTGGTTTTGCTATGCCGAGTTCTGCGAGGACGTCGATGCCATCAGGGTCGCATAACGGGAGACTTACCCCGAACTCATTGGGCGAATTTCAGCGATCGCCGTCACGCTTGGCGTAATTCGTATCGAGGGGGTCTATCCAGGTCGGGTCGCAGACGCGGTAATAGGTGCCGCCCGCTGGATCCTCTTCATTATTGCGGTGTATACGAGAAGAGCCGTTTGAGGTAGGCGTAAACCGGCTTGACGCCGCACTCGGCGATGATGTCGAGGACAGCCTTCTTAAGCCCTTGCTAGGCGTACGCACGATTTGAGGGACGCGGGCGTGGATAAACTTGCGCAGAAACACCTCTGCCAGTTCACGGACGCGATCGACGTCCGCAGCGGACGTGACGGGAATCCCACGTTCGCGCCACTGCGCCACCGCAGGACGGCTGACGTGGAAGAGTGCCGCAAACTCTTCGGTGCTTAGACCAAAGGCCGAACGAATCTGATCGATTGTTTCGGTCCCTAGGCGAGGGGGGAAGGCAGCGGCAGGCATGTCGTGAGTGCAAACTACCCGTAAGCAAAATGCAACCGATCCGAAAGGTCGAAGCCTGGAGTGCCCACGGGTCAACGCTGGCCGCCTGCGTAGCGGCTAGGCGCGGCCTGACGCCATCGCGTTGCGCTCCCAGACCGGCCGCATGCCTGCCCTCGCAACCGGGTTTTGCCGCGCTTAGCTCGCGTTCGTGAAGGGCGTGACGCGCGCGGGCCGCAGCCGACGGCGAGATAGGTCGCGTCGCGCAGGTATGCGTCGATTCGAGCCGGCTCGCCGCCGGCCGGGGGCCTGCCGGGAGCGATCTAGCCGACGGTAATCCGGTTATCGACTTTCGTGACGCCGGGGACCGTCCAGGCCGCCTGCCACGCACGATTACGTTCGAACCATGTCGGGACGCTCCCCGTCAAGGTGACCCTCCCGCCGTCGGTGTGAATCGTGATCCGGTTCGCATCAAACTGGGCGAAGCGGTGGAAAGCACGCTGGATGTGCGCTCGGATGTCGCCGGCTGAAACCGACGGCCGCAGTGTCAGCAAATCGATGATCTCGCGAACGCCGACCAATCGCCGCACAACCTGCTCGGCCTCGGCGCGCTGATAGTGCCATTCAACGTCGCCGCGCAACGTCACGCGCCCATCTTGGACCGTTACCTGGACCGGCGAGGAAAGCGTGGAATCCCACGCGAGCGCCTCGGCGGCGGCGCGAGCAATGTCGGAATCGTCGCGCACGTGCGTTGCCGATAGATCTATTTCCATCTCCTGAGCGATACCGCGCACGCCCTTCACGCGCCCCACGGCCTCCTCCGCGGCCCATTTGGCCGAGAGCGTGGGAATCTTGCCGGTCAATGTCACGATGCCGTCTTGGACCGCAACTCCGATCCTCGAGGAATCAACCTGCGGATCGAGGTCCAGTTCCGCCAAAACGTCATCACGCAGCTCCTCACTCGTCAATGTCAGCATCTCTCTTTTCCTCCTCATGCGCGAGCGCGAGCCCGCGCATTCCGGAGCATACCGGGGAGTGAAGAATCGGCGAGGAAATTCGCCGTGGCCTGCAGGAAATTTGCTATGGTTCGTCGGCAGAACCTTCCTCCGTTCTTCCCGAAGAAAGACGGCGGATTCATGGTGGCTTCTCGGCCTCCGCCTACGCTAGCGCATATGGTCGTGCAAGCGAGCACTCTCTGCTTGTGCCACGGCGCGGACGCGCGCCAGGAGGTCGTCGATCTCCTCGAATCGCGGCCGCTCGCGCTCGTTCGAGCTACGCCGAAAGCCCCACGGATCAAGCCGGTCGAAACCGTCCTGGAGTTCAGTCTGTTGCGCGCCCGCGACCGCTCGATCGATTTTTCCTGGTATCACCGCGGTGGTTTTGCCTTTCCCAGCGTCCGCGGGCAAGCTACCGTTCGGCGGCTTGGCACCGTTGTCGGCATCGCGCTGCGCGCTACCTACGACGAGCCGACCGAGGCCGCCGTACGCACCTTCGACGAGGTGGTCGGGCGACAGCTCGTGGAAAGCGTTCTCAAGCAGATTCTTCGATCGATCTGCGTCAGGCTCGGGCGGGTTCCCGCGAAGGTCGCGCTCTTCAAGTCATGACAAGGAGTTCCCCAACAGATGCGCCTCGATGCGAAGCGGCTTCGCCCGATACAGATCGCGGGCGTGGCGCTGCTGGTTCTCATCATCGCCGCCGTGATAGCGCTGCGCCCGCGCACGAGCTCGGTCATTCGGGCATCCGGCATCATCGAGGCGACCGAAGGCGAAGTATCGCCGAAGGTCGAGGGGCGGCTCATACAACTGCGGGTGCATGACGGCGATCCGGTGAGAGCCGGTGAGATCGTCGGGGTGCTCGGGAGGCGCGACCTGAGTTTGAGCGTCAACGAGGCTGCGGGGAACGTCGCAGTCGCGCAGGCGCAGGTAGCCGCAGCGCGGGCCGCATACGCACTTCAGCTCGCCACCTACGGCACGACGCTAACGCAGGCATTTTCAGGCGAACGTATCGCGCACAACCAAGTCGCCGCGGCGAGGGCGGCACGAGCCGCTGCTCTTGCCACGTACGAAAAAGCCCGCATCGACTACGCTCGCGCGCGCAGCCTGGTGGCAACCGGCGACGAGGCGCGCGCCGTGCTCGATGCGGCGCGTGCGGCATACACGAATGCTTACGAACAACTGCACGGTGCGGGGTCTTCGGTCAACGTCGCGAGAGAGCAGCGCGCTCAGTCGCAAGCGGCCGTGCAATCCGCGCGGGCGCAAATGCAGCAGGTTCGGGCGCGGTATGCGGAGGTGCAGGCGGCACAAGGCCAGCTCGCGCAGGCGCGCTCGGCGTTTGGCCTGGCGCAGAGAAACCTCGGTGAAACGTTGTTACGGGCTCCGTTCGACGGCTTCGTTCTCTCGCACAACTTCCAGGTGGGCGACCTCGTTCAACCCGGCTCGGCCGTGATGACGATCGGAGATATCGTTCACCCGTATCTCTACGTATACGTCAGCGAGTCGGATCTGCCTCGCATCAAGACGGGCATGCTCGCCGACGCCTCGATCGACGGCATGCCGAACCGAATCTTCGTAGGGACGGTAACCGAAATCAGCAACACCGCCGAGTTCACACCGGAGAACGTACAGACGAAGGCAGAGCGAATCGAATACTTGGTCTTCCGCGTCAAGATCCAGTTCACCGATAGGACGCAATCGCTCAAGCCGGGTCTTCCCGCCGATGCCGTCATCCGCGTCTGATGGCCGTCGCGATTGAGATAGCCGAGGTCACGCGGCGCTTCGGCACGACGCTTGCCCTTGATCGCCTGTCGCTCGAGGTGTTCGAAGGAGAGATCTTTGCGCTCGTGGGCCCCGACGGCGCCGGCAAGACCACGCTGATGAGGTTAGTCTGCGGCGCTCTCTCGCTCGACGGAGGCTCGCTACAGGTTGACGGCGTCGACGTGATGCGGGAGACTTCGCGAGTGCAGGCGTCGATCGGTTACATGCCGCAGCGCTTTAGCCTCTACCCCGACCTTTCCGTCATGGAAAACCTGCGCTTCTACGGCGACATTTTCGGCGTGCCGGCAGCGCAGTTCGCGACGCACGCAGCGGAGCTGCTGGAGGAGTTCGCTCTGGCGCCCTTCAGCGCCAGGATCGCCGAAGATCTCTCCGGAGGAATGAAACAGAAACTTGCGCTGGCGTGTACGCTGATTCATAGGCCATCGACGATCCTGCTCGACGAACCTACGGCCGGTGTCGATCCGGTTTCGCGCGGTGAGTTCTGGCGCATTCTCTACGATATCAATCGCAACGGCACGACGATCTTCGTGAGCACACCGTATATGGACGAAGCCGAACGCGCGGGCCACGTCGCATTCATCACGCACGGTTCGCTCTTGAGTAAAGGCACGCCGGATGAACTGAAGGGGAGCCTCCGGGGGAACGTGGTCGAGGTCCTCTGCGCGCAACGCGGTATCGCCAGGCGTGCGTTGCGTGAAGAGCCGCTCGTGCGCAGCGTCGAGATATTCGGCGAGACGTTGCATGCACTGGTCGCGTCGGCTTCGCAGGCGATTCCGCGGATACGAACGCGACTGCTCGGCGCCGGCATCGGCGATGCGTTGCTCCGTCAGATCCCGCCGTCGCTCGAGGATGCCTTTGTGGCGAAGATGGCGTTGTGATCGGCGTGACGACCGTGCGAGCAGAGTCGCTCACGCGGAGGTTTGGAGATTTCATTGCTGTGGACGGCATCTCGTTCGAGATCCGTGCAGGCGAGATATGGGGATTCCTCGGGCCCAACGGCGCCGGGAAATCGACGACGATCCGCATGCTCTGCGGTGTCTTGAAGCCCTCTGCCGGTCGCGCGGAGGTTCTCGGATACGATGTGGCGCGCGATCCGGAGGCCGTGAAAATGCGGAGCGGCTATATGTCTCAAGGCTCGACTCTGTGGAGCGACCTGACGGTCGAGGAGCACATGCGCTTTTATGCCGGGCTCTTTGGGATCTACGGCACGCAGCAGCGCGAGGCCGTCGAGGAATGGATGGAGCGCATCGATCTGGCGCGGCGCCGCACGCAGCTTGCGGGATCCTTGCCGGGCGGATACCGCAAGCGCCTTGCGTTCGCATGTACCCTGCTGCACCGGCCGCAGATGGTCTTCCTCGACGAGCCGACCTCCGGCGTCGATCCGCTATCCCGGCGCGAGTTTTGGGACCTGATCGTGCAGCTTTCAGAAGAGGGCACGACGGTCATGGTCACGACACACTACCTGGATGAAGCCGAGCACTGCGACCGGCTCGCCTTCATCTACGGCGGGCGCATCATCGCGCTCGGCGCGCCGGCGGAGCTCAAGCGCGCACCTAGTGCGGGCGTCACCGTCGAGATTCTCTCTCGGGAGAACCTGCGGATTCTCGATGCGGTCGAGGATGCGCCGTTCGTGCGCAGCGCTTCGCTGTACGGATCCTCGCTGCACGTCACGGTCGAGCGCAGCGACGATGTCGCACGACTGCAGCGCACGATCGACGAGCGCGGTCTTGGAGTCCAGCAACTCGCGCCGATCACGCCTTCGCTCGAAGACGTCTTCGCGGGCATCGTGAAGGCGGGGAGATCGGCGTGAACTGGAACCGGGTCTGGACGATCGCCGTAAAAGAATACACGCAGTTCTTCCGCGACCGCCGGACGGTCGCCGCAACGATGCTCCTGCCGCTGATCCAAGTCGTGCTATACGGCTATCTCTCGACCGACGTCCGGTATCAGCCCACGGTCGTGTGGGACCTCTCCCAAACCGCGGAGAGCCGTCAACTGCTGCACGCCTTCACGAATTCGGAGTATTTTTCGATCAAATACGTCGCCAAGAGCATGAACGGCGTCATACGGAGAATCGACGGCGGCCAAGCGCTTGCGGGCATCGTGATCCCGCCGGATTATGCAACGCTGCTCCACCAAAAGAAAATTCCGGAGGTCATGGTTGCGGTCGATGCCTCGGATGCGACGGCGGCGCGCACCGCTCTCTCCGTCGCTCAGGCAATCGGCTCCAGCGTCACGCAGCGGATGCAGATCAAACAGCTTCAGATGAGCGGGGCTCCCGCTCCCCAAATCGGCGTCGACATCCGCGCTCGTGCGTGGTACAACCCGGGACTGCGCCAGGAGTTGTTTCTCGTCCCCGGCGTGCTCGCGCTCGTCATGCAGTTCACGATGACCTTCTTGAGCATGAGCACGATCGTGCGCGAGCGCGAGCTCGGCACGCTCGAGCAGTTGATCGTCAGCCCGATCCGGTCCTCGGAGCTTCTGCTGGGCAAGATGATCCCGCTCATGACGATCGGGTACATCAACGTGACGACCATCCTGTTGCTCGCGGTCTTCTGGTTCGGCGTACCGATTGCGGGGAGCGTCCTGCTGCTCTATTTCACGGTGCTCGTCTTTTTCTTCACGACGCTCGGCCTTGGGACGCTGATCTCGACGATCGCCAAGACCTACATTCAGGCCGTCCAACTCGTTCAGTTCTTCCTGCTGCCGAGCATGCTGCTCTCGGGATTTATCTTTCCGGTTGCCGCGATGCCGCGCGTCCTGCAATGGTCCTCGTATCTGGTTCCGCTAACGTACTTCCTGACGATCGTGCGCGGTATCATCGTCAAGGGGGTCGGCATCGGGTACCTCTGGCCGCAGATCCTGCTGCTCATGTTCTTCGGCTTCGTCGTCTTCGCAACCGCCGTCCTGCGCTTTCGCAAGCGCATCGACTAGCCTGTCGCTGGTAATGCTCGTGGGCCCTACAAGTCGTTGAAGCGACCGTAGAGAATAGCGGCGGCGTCGCGTACCGGCCGGGAACACCACGTCGAATAGAACGCACCTTCGCTCGTCCCGGCAAAGGTGTAGCGCAGCGTTGGACCGGGGCGTACGCGCGCGAATGCCTGCTCGAGTAGCCGCTCGAATCGGGGCGTGCGCGCGATGGGTAGGAATGTGAGGACGAGCGCGCGCGGCGGAATCCGTCCTGCGTTCCACATCCGCCACTGCGCGACTTGCGGCGCCGAGCCGACGATCAGCGGCGATAGGCCGTTAAATGCGAGTTCGGAGGCGATCTCGTACTCGTTCGTCAGCACGGCGGCGCCGTCCGGTGCGACGAGCGACCGCGCCTGAACGGCGAGTGGTTTGTAGACGTAGACCGACGAGTAGAGCGGCCCTTTCAGCCCCTCGTGCGATGCGCGGAGTATGGAGGCTTGTAGACCTTGGGGAACCACCCAAAAGATGACGGCCGCCAAGCTGTAGGCGACGGGGGGTGTCCAGAGCAGCGCCCACAGACGGCGCGAGCGTTGCGGCCGGCGCGCGTACGCGATTCCGATTCCGACGCATAGGGAAGCGAGCGGACCGAGCAACCAGTAGGATTCGACGGTCTCGAAGAATGCGAGGAGGAGGAGCAGCGACGCGAACGGCAGCGCAGTCCAGGCCAGCAGCATGTATTTCGGGCGAATGACCGTGTAATAGGCAACCACCCACAGCACTAATCCAACCACGAACGTTCGCAGCGTCGAGTAATAAAAGATACTTCGGATCGAAAACGCATGCGGCATCTGCCGGTTGACGAGCGTGAACGCGAGATTGATCCAATCGTGGGTCGCGTTCCAGGCGATGAAGGGGGCGTAGACGATTGCGGCGACCAGCGGTGCGATCCAAAAGCCGCGCCTCCAGAGGCTGCGCTGCTCGGGCGCGAGCGTATAGGCGACGACACCTGCGAGTAGTGGCCACCCGAAGTAGCGCGAAAGGAGCGCCCCCCCGAGCGCCAACCCTAGCAACACCATCGTGCGCGGCGTCGGCCACTTGGTCGCGCGAACCGCGAGCCAAAGCGTCAGCGCCCAAAAAAAGAGAAACGGGCCGTCTGGGAGCGCTTCACCGATGAGCAATCTCGGCTCGGGCAGTAGCGTGAAGATCGTGACTGCGGCGATCTCGGCGCGCGCATTGCCGGCGAGCAACCTCGCGGTTCGTCCGAGCGCAAGAGCCGCAAGCGCTTCGAAAACGATGGAGGGCAGCCGAACGGCAAGCGGGCTGCGGCCGAGAAACGACGTAGAAGCGATGGCCCAGGCGATCGCGGGCGGATGGTCTAGGTAGCCGAACGCGAGATGCCGGCTCCACGTCCAGTAGTAGGCTTCGTCTTCGGTCAGCGGGATTCGCGCTGCCGCGACGAGGCGGAAGAGCGTCGCCAGGGCGACGATTAGCAACGCCGCTCCGGGAACCTTGGAATCGCCGTCCTTTCGCACGGCCGCGTAACTTCGCCCTAGGTTGGCAAGCTCATGCGGCGCCGCGATAAAGGGGCGGCTCCGCGGTCCTAGGCGGTACTGGAAGCGGCTTGCGCCGCGCGTTTTGTTTGGGCGATGATGACGTGCCGCCAGAAAGTTGGGGCTTCGCCGTCCTTTAGCCAGATGAGCGACGGATCTATCGCGCGCAGAAGCGCGCGGACGGTACGCGAGGTGGAGAGTAGGACGACGCGGCCCGAGGCGCGCTGCTTCGCGCACAGATCGGCAAGCGCCAGCAAGGCATTCCAGCGCGTTCCCTGCGCCCGCTTGAGCGACACGACAACTGCGGCGTCGCCGATCTCGGCAACCGCCGTGCCTATGGCGTCAACGCTTCGCCTTTCGAGTTCGCCGATCAGTTCGATATAGACCGTCTTGGCCTCGAGGGCCCGGTGTTGCTGTTCCATGATCGTATGCTCGCACGCCCGGCTGTGGGAAGGCTTGGAACTGCCACGCATCCCTGAGCCGTTGGCGCGCGTCTTAAGAAAGTGATGAAAACGCCCGAAGGCAACCCCGAAATCGTCAGGAGCGAAGAGCGATGGCTACGCGACCTTGGCCCCGAACGCTATCGGATCTTGCGAGGGGCGTCGACCGAACCCCCGAACACGGGGGCGCTGCTGCACAACGCCGAGACCGGCGCCTACCGCTGTGGGGGTTGCGGAGCGCCGCTCTTCGCCTCGGAGGCGAAGTTCGAGTCCCACTGCGGCTGGCCGAGCTTTACGCATCCGGAGCAGATTGAGAACGTCTGGTTGCTGGAAGATCGCAGCCACGGAATGATTCGCACCGAGGTGCGCTGCCGGAAGTGCGACTCGCATCTGGGCCACGTCTTCGACGACGGTCCCGGGCCGGAAGGGACGCGCTACTGCATCAACTCGCTAGCGCTCGACTTCGAGAAGCGGTAAATGCGCACAGCCGCCGAACTGTCGGCGGCGATGGGATCGTCCTCCGCTTCGGCGCCGCCTGAAGCTACGCTCTTCGCCGACGGCGGCTCGCGGGGTAATCCCGGCCCAGCTGCCGGCGGTGCGGTCCTCTTTGCCGCCGATGGCACCGTGCTCCTCGAGGTGGGCCGGTATCTCGGCATTGCGACCAACAACGTCGCCGAGTGGACGGGGCTCCTGGCCGGGCTGGAGGCGGCGCGCGATCTGGGGCTGCACTCCCTCGCGATTCGGCTGGACAGCGAGCTGGTGGTCAAACAATTGCGCGGCGAGTACCGCGTGAAGCATCCGGGCCTGCAACCCCTCTACCAGCGCGTCAAGGCGGTGCTGCGGGCTTTCTCACACATCGACGTTCGGCACGTGCCGCGCAACCAAAACAAGCACGCCGACGCCATCGTAAACCGGGTCCTCGATCAGGCGGCCCGCTCTGCCGGAAAGTGAGTTGCTTCGATGCGCCGTAGTCTGTTTTCGTTTCTCGTCGCCGCCTTCATCATCGTCGGCGTCATCGCGGTGCTCTTTCACCTTCATGGGTTCGAGCTCGCTCGGAGCGGTCGCGTCGCGCGGATCGTCAACGCGCCCAGCGCCATCTATCTCGGCTTGACGGTACGGTACGACAAGCCACCGATCTACGAAGAGCGCTGGCAGATGCAGGACGTCAACGGCATCTCGACTTCGCAGTACCGGATTACCGGTTACAGTGGTAAGGTGGTTACCATCACGGCGCCGCCCGACAAGGTCTACACCGTTTCATTTTTCTTTGGCCGGCTCGTGCAAGACGGCATCTGGAAGATTACGAACAGACCGCCACGCGGCAATACGAGCGTCCACTACACGGTCTACGTCAAACAGATCGTTCAGAAGCAGATGGGCTCGCGAATGGTTACCTTCACGGACCCGCATTGGTGGGCGGTAAATGCGGGCCGGCAGTACCAGATCACGCTGAGTAAGAATCAGCCCGTGCCGAATCTGCTCAGACTTCAGAGCACCGCGCTGGCCGATCCGCGCTACGAAAAAATCGTCGCTGCGTTCCGCAGCTTTGGTCCGCCATCGTTTCGCCGGGAAGTCCAGCAGGCTCGCGCGCTGGTTGAGGCGAGTCATTGAGTCATCGCCGGCTGCCGCGGCTGCTCTTGCGTACCGTGGTCGGGGTCGTCATCCTGGCGCTCGCGATCGTCGGAGGCTACGAGTTATTCGAGCAGCCCACGAGCCAGATCTGGGGGCGCACCTTCGTCCATGGCCCGCCAAACCAAAAGGTCGTGGCCCTGACCTACGACGACGGGCCGAACCCCCCGTACACCGATCGGATTATCGACGTGCTCGAACGCGAGCGCGTGCATGCGACGTTTTTCGTGGTGGGCCGCGCCGTGGCCGCATACCCCTGGGAGGTACGCCGTGAAGTTCGGGACGGCGATGCGATCGGCAATCACACGTGGGGTCATCACCACCTCATCATGATGACGCGTGCCGAGATCCGCCGTTCGCTGCAGCGTACTGCCGATGCCATCTATGCGGCCGCAGGCATTCACACGCACTTGATGCGCCCGCCCTTCGGTGCGCGCGATTGGCTCGTGCTGCACGTCGTGCATAGCATGGGCTATACGGTGGTGATGTGGTCGGTCCCGCTCGCCAAAGACTGGGAGTACCCGCCGGCGCCGGTTATTGCCAAACGCATCCTGCGGTACGTCGGCGACGGCTCGATCATCGTGTTGCACGACGGAAACCGGGGGCGGTTATGTGGGCCAAAGCACCTCAATCCCCACATCTGCGACCGCACGCAGGATATTGCGGCGACAAAAATCATCGTCGGCACGCTCAAGCGCGAAGGGTACCGTTTCGTAACGGTACCCGAGCTCATCAAACTCGGGAAAGGTGCTACGCATACACCCGCCCCCGGTGGAGAATGAAACCGTTTACGTGCGTGCCTTCGGGGTCGTGATGCGTCCAGTGCACGACGGGCGGCCGGCCGGGATCGTGAACCATCTCGCCGCGGACCTCGATGCGATCGCCGGGTGAGACCGGGACGCGAGGCGCGATCGAGACGTTGTCGACGATCTTCACCTCTCCGGCGGCCGTAGAGGCATCGAATGCTTCGTGCGTCGCGTGCGAGTAGCGGCCTTGGAAGAAATGCGGCACCGACGTGACGACGGCGCCGAAGGTGACTTCCGACGGGTTCGAGCCGGCGTAGGCAGTTCGAAAATCCATGCGCGTACCTCCCACCGCATCCTTCACGCTGCGAAGGCGCGGCCGCTAGTACAGGACCCCGGGAGCGTGGTAGACTTATGAGACGCAGTCTATGAGAACGCTTCGAACGCCGCGCCTCCGCCTGGTCCCCGTGACGCAGCGCAACGCCGCCGAGCTATGGCATGTGCTGCAGCAGCCGGATCTGCGCGCATATCAAGATCTGCCCAGCGTCGGCGTGGCCGCGTTCGAAGGTATGGTTGGAAGGCGCCCGCCGCGCCTGATCGAAGGGGCCGCGGGCCGCTTCGAATGGCTGGTGTACATGCACCGGTCCCGCAGGGCGTTGGGCTGGGTATCATTGCGCGTCTCCGCAGGCGAGCCAGGCGCCGCCGAGATTGGGTATAGCGTCGTGCGCGAATTTCGTGCGCGCCGCATTGCAACCGAAGCGGTCTCCGCGCTTATCGACGAAGGGTTCACCTCCGCCGGCCTATCGCTGGTTCGCGCGTATTGCGTGCCGGAGAACGACGCTTCGCGGCGCGTACTCGAACGGCTGGGGTTCACGCGCGAGAGCGTCTTGCCGCGCGGTGCATCGGTAAGCGGGCGGCCGGTCGACGTGCTGTCTTACGTGCTGGCGCAGGAACGTTGGGACCGAAACGCCGAGATCGATCCGACCGCCGCCACAGCGCACTCCTAGCGAACGACGCCGAAACCGCCGGCGGCCAGCACGGCCATTGAAACCGTAGCGAGGCCGCCGATCCACCCGATGCCGCGCGCGTAGCGCTGTCCGCTCCAGGTGCATAAGAAGCCTAGCAGGGCGATCGAGAGATGATCGCCGACGTGTGCCATCGGGTGCGCGTCGAGATATGCGTACGAGGAAGGCCACATCAGAAACATGACGAGCAGCGGCGAGCCTACGACCGCGATCAGCCATGCGCCGTTACGGTCTCCCGCGGTATCTGGGCTCGCGAGCAACGCGGTCGTAACGGCTCCTGCGAGCAGCAGGGCGTGCAACAGATGATGTTCGGGAATCGAGACGTCTTCGTTACTTACCAGCGGTGCGAGCGCTGCCGCCAGGGTCAGCGCGCCGATCAGGTAGGCGGCGATCCTCCGCGACGAGCTCACGCCGGGTCCTGCGCAGGTAGTCGTGCAAGCCGAATCGCCTCGATCAAAACAACGATCAAGCCGAGCAGGAGCAGCAACGCTCCTACGGTAGCCCACGAGGCCGTTAGCGGTCCGGGCGACGGTTCGATCGCGTAACGGCGAGGGACGCCGTTCGCGCCGGCCACGTAGAAACCGAGTAAGAACACGGTCATACCGCCGAACGTGGTGAGCCCGATTATCCAACGCAGAAGCGGCGGCGAACATCTGCCGGAGCGCTCTTCGAGTTGCATGTAGATTAGGCCGAGCGCGAACAGAAAGACGCCGCCGAGCAGATAGGTGTGAAAGTGCGCGGGCACCCATAGCGTGTTATGCAGGTCGAAGTTCAGCGGAATCGAGGCATCCAAGAGGGCACCGATGCCGCCGACCACCCAGCCGACGAGCCCCGTGAAGAGGAAGATCGATCCTAGCGTCCACCGCATCCGCGACCGGTAGACCAGGAGCATCGAGCCCCAGACGGAGACCGCCGTCGCCGGTATCGCCGAGAGGTACGAAGCGATCTCCCCGACGTATTGCAGCGGGCGGTACTGTACGAAGTCCATATAGAGGTGGTGGAAATACGCAATCGCGACGAAGACCAGCGTCGCCCACCACGCGATCGCCAAAATCTTTGTCGTGTGATACTCGCGCCCGGTGTATCGCGCCATGCCGACGTAGACCCAGCCAAGTGCCATGTAGATGGTCAGATTCGCGAACGCATGGCCGAAGAAGAAGGTAACGTTCTTTGCCCACAGCGGGTCGACGAGCACCGACGGGCTGAGCCAGTGCGCGATCAGCGCGACCCCGATCGTCATGCCGGCCATTCCGGTGAGGACACCGTCGACCGCCACGACGAAGGCTGCGATGGATTGTGGCGGCGGCGCCTCGTGCGGCTCTGCATCGCGCTTGAAGACGAGATTCCATCCCGACGCGCCGGCCCAGCCGCCGTAACGCGTAAGCGTAAAAGCAAGCATCTGAAAGCACCATGCCGTCCAGCCGAGGCTCACGAGCATGATGCCGATCAAGAACGTGCCGGTGGCCCAAGATGGCCACGTGGCCCCGACGAACGGCAGCGGATACAAAAACGTCCATCCGGCCGCGAAGCCTCCCGGGAAGACACTCAGCAGCACGGCGACGACGCCCAGTACGACGAGCGCGTAGGCGACCAGCGCCGCGCCCGCGCTCAGCTCGCCTTCCTGCCGCATCAGATACCAGAGACCGCCCATGCCGCAAAGCGCGACCGAAGTGATCATGCCGGCTCCGTGCAGCGTCAGCATCGCATAGAAGATTTGGGGACCGAAAGCGACCCAGCGCGCCTGTTCGGCGCGCATCGCGATGCCGAGAAGCATCATCAGCGTGAAGACGGCAATGCCCGTGAGGAGATAGGTCCAGAGAACGCGTCGCGCCGCAGTCATCGTACGTCGAAGCCCCCTTGCATAGAGGCGTGCCCGATGCCGCAGTATTCCAGGCAGCGGACCGTGTAGTGCCCGGCCCTGGTGAACGTCACCGGCAAGTGGTTTATGTAATCCGGCATCGCTTGCACCTGCGCGACGATCTGCCCGCGCGGATCGTAGATGCCGAAGCCGTGGTTCACGTCGAGCGACGTTACTTCGAAGACGATACGCCGGTCGAGCGGGAGCACGGAGGGCGTCGTGAAGGCGTACTGTTGCGCGATGACCTTCACGTAGAGCGTACCGTTTTTCGTCGCGTGGGCCGCGGCGCGGAGCGGCGGATAGGGAAACCACGGCAACGTCACGGCAAAGATGGCTACAAGTCCCAGGCTCAGTATGACGAACCACCATCGCCGGAGCTTGTAGCCTTCCGGCTGCACTTGCGAATACGGAAGCGGCGAGAGCCGCGTCGAGAGCGCGACGAGCAACAGTACCGCCATCGCGGCTGCGGCAAGCACGAGGAAGGCGGGCAGTACGAGCGGTCCTTTAGCCATCTGTTCGATTCTCTCAAAGGGACGGGCGACATGCGATGACGGCGGTCACCGACGCGCCGCTGGTTTACCGCCCGAGCAGAGCTCTCCCCTGCGGGCTGAGCCTCTCGGGGCTCCAAGGCGGCTCGAAGACCAGGTGCACGCGCACCTCGCGCGGCCAGGATAAGCCGCGGACTGCCGACTCCACGTCCCGGGTGATGGTGGCGTGCATGGGGCAACCCGGCACCGTCAAGGTCATCGCGATATCGACGTCGCTCTCCTCGACGCCGATGCTGTAGACCAGGCCGAGGTTAACGATGTCGATCCCGAGCTCTGGATCGATCACGCCGCCAAGCGCTTCGCGCACCTCCTCTTCCCGTGCGGCGCTCACCGGTAGCGTACCCGGAGCGTATAGCTGCCGTCGTCGTTACGCGAGCAGTCGTAGGCGAGTTCGCGGTCGTCCAATTCCGGATAGAGAAAGAGCGGTTCGCGGTCGAGCAGCGCCCGCATTTCGTCGCCGCGCGCCAAGGTGTCGAGCGCTTCGAGAATGTGCATCATGGGCTCGGGCGGTGGCAGTCCCCGGTTGTCGAGATCGACGATCATCGCGTACCTCCGACGTACGGCTGCGCCAGCCGTGCGTACGAAACGAAGACGGCGATCGCGCCGCCGGCATATGGCACGAAGGCCCAGCGCACGTATGCGGGAGCGACGGCGAGCGCCGACGCGGTCGCGAGCGTTCCGGTGGTAAGCAAGAGAAGGCCTGCAACAGCGCACCGCTCGGGGACGGCTGCGCTCAAGGTGGGCAATACGACCCCGGGCCTGCGCTCCCGTGCGAACTGCCAGGCGAGGAATCCGGCAATCTTATACCCATAACCGACGATCGTGATGTTCGCCCATCCGAGCACTGCCAGAGTGACGGCGGCATATGCGGCGGGCGGCCACCAGGTCGCGCCCAGGGCCGCGGCGACGGCCAGTATCGCGCAGATCCAGGCGACGCCCGCATAGCGCAAGCTGATGTCGAGATGCTTGCGAAGCCGAACGCGAAGTTCGTGCAGATGGCCCGATCCGGCGATGGCGAGCGCGCCCAGCATCGCTACCAGCGCTGCTCGTAGCGCGTTCGGATGGTCGAAGCACGCAGCGGCGAACGCGGCGGCCCCGACGAACGTCCACCGCGCGATGGCTTGACGGCGGTCGCCGACGAGATGGGCAAGTGCGAACATTGGAACGAAGCGAACGGAGATGGCGAGGATTGCCGTGCTCGCGAACGCGGCCAGCGCGAGCAGCGCGTGCAGCGGTGCGAGTGTCAGTACGCGCAGCCCGATGCGGCCGGCCAAGGCGCAGGCCATCGCCGCGCCGATCGCTGCGGCCGCAACAAGGGCTGCCGCAGCGAAGCCGATCATGCCGGCGATCGAGCGCTCGAGCGGGGCGCCCAGGAGACGCGAGATCGTCCACCCGCTCCAGCCCACTGCGCCGAGCAGCAGCAGCGCACCCGCAGCGCCGAAGAGCGGCGCACCGAGAAAGGATGCGACCAGCAGCGCGAAACCGGCTGCCAGCGGCGCGGCGGCGAGGAGTACCGAGCGGGGCGCGCTCACCGGAGCGCCGGTCAAGACGGGAATCAGTTGGTTGCTTGCTGCCACGAACGCGAGGACGATGAAAGCGGCGAAGGCATGGAGCGCGGCGAGCGATGCACCGGTCGCCAGCACGAGCACGCAGCCCGCTGCAAAGAACGTCAGCGCAAGCGTCAGTACGCCGCCGCTGCCGCGCGGGTCGCTGACGCTCGCGTCGATAGCTTGCACGGCCTACGCGCGCGCGAACAACACGTGATACTCGTCGGGCCCGACCTGCCGGCATTCGTTCGTGAAGCCTTTGCGTTCCATCACACGGAAGAGCGGCTTCGGCTCGAACGACGCAATCAGGAGCAGGCGTTCGCCTTCGCGCAACGCGCTCACCGCGTTCATGATCTCGTCGAAAGGTTCTCCGCCGCGTGCGAGAATCGGGCGCACGTCGAGCGTGACATCCGTCATGCGCGCGTAATGTCTACGCGCCAGAGTTCCGGCCCGCTTTCAACGTAGCTCCAGGCGAAGACGCCCGGATGATCGTGGTCGATTTCGAAACGTAACGGGCGCGGGTCGTGGTCGTTGACGATCTGCAGGGTTTCGCCGGCGGCCAGCGCCTCCAAGCGCGAGTGGATGGTCGGGTGCTTGTAGCGGGGCTCGATCGCCCGTACGTCGAGTTCGTTCGATGTGGTCATGCCGGTATCGTAAGGGCCACCGGCCGGCGGCGCATTGACCGGCATCACCGGTTGGCGATCTCGGTGAGCAGCGAGCGATCCAACCGCACGACGTGGCCCTCGGCCCGAACGATCGCGCGTTCGCGTTCGAGTTCGGCGAGCGCGCGATTGACGACTTCCTTGACGGTGCCGGCACTCGCTGCCAGTTGGCTTTGGCTCAGCCCGCGCAGCCCCGCAAGTGCGGGCGTTAGGCCTGCCTCCGGCGCCGCGTATGGCAGCAGCGCGGCAGCAACGCGCGAAACCGTCGGTTGCGAGAGGTGGGCGGTGAAGCGTTCCGCTATCGAGCGCGCCGTCTGCGCCGACGCCACCGCCAGCGTGCGTGCAAAGCCGGGGTCGCGGCCGGCTGCGGCGCGCACCGCATCGGCGGGAAAGAGCGCGACGCGCACGCCTTTGGAGGGCGCCACGAAGCGAGCGATAGCCACGCCGCCGTCGAGCAGCCAGGTGTGCCCGAACGGCTCGCCGGCCACGATGTCGTAGAGCGCTTGCTCGCGCCCGAGCGGGGTCGTCACCAAAGCTTGCAGGGTCCCCGCGAGCACGACCCCGAGATGCGGCCAGGCTGCGCCTTGCTCGACAAGCGCGTGGCGCTCGCGTGGGAGCCTTACGGCTGCGACCGTGGCCAAGCGGTGCAGCGTCGCTTCATCCGCATCGGCGAAGACTGCCAGGCGCGCCAGCTCGTCCTCGATGCATCGCTCGGCCGCGCCGCCGGTGGAGATGCGGCGTATCTGCACGAGCCAGTCGCCGTTGCCCAGCATGCGCTGAATCCAGAGGTATTGACCGCCGCGTTGCTCGCCGAACTGCACGCGCAGCGGCCGCGGTTCGTGATCGGTGCGCAGTTCCAGTTCGTCGCCCTCCGCGAGCGCGTCGAAAGCCGCGAAGATCCGCGGATGCCGTTGCCACGTCGGGATCGTGCGGACGTCGATGATCACGCAGGCGGCCTCACGCGGCTCAGCCTCCGAAATAGCCGGGGACGATTCGCTCGCTGCTGGTCGGCGGGTTGCTCTTGGGCAGAGCCGGATCCGTCGTGACGATGATATAGCCGGCCATCGATCCTAACCCATCCGCGCCGGGCTTATGCGCGGGCTGGACCGCGTGGTCGAAGGTCTTGAGGAGCACGGCGTGCACCGAGCAGTAGTACGCGTAGACGCCTGGCTTGGCCAATCGCACGGTGTAGGTCGGGAGCCGATGCCCCGCCCCGGGCGTTCCAACAACCATCCCGTCGATCGCCGTTTCCGGCGCTCCGGTCAGCGGGTCGTAGCCGACGATGGTGTGCATCCCGGTGTCCTGGTTGACGAAGACGACGGGTTCGCCGGGCCGCACGGCGACGACGGGTTCCAGAAAATCGTTCGAGCCGTTCATGTGCACGTAGACGGGCGCGTTCGCGATCGCGCGGGCCTGCGCGCACCCCGCGAGAAGGCATAACGCGGCTATGACGCCTGCTAGCCGGAGACCGGCGAAGGGACGGTGCATGGGATGGTACTCCTCTCAACAGAGGTGAACGAAGTGCGCTGCGGACCGGTTCCTCTCGCCGGTTATTTCGTGCATTCGGGCCATTGTATCGTGATGCCCGCGTCCGGGTAGCCGGTGTAACGATCTCGGTTCTCTCCGCGCAAGTAAGCGAGCAAGGGGTCGCGTACGACCGGCACGGCGATGCGCGCCTCGAGTTCGCCGATGGGCACCCAGGCGACGTCGACGACATGATCGGTGCCGCGGTCGGGCGGCCGCGGTTCGCCGTCGGCCTCGATTCGAAACGTAAAGTTCGTGAACCGCAGCTCGCCGTCGTAAGATTCGCTCACGTAGAGCAACTCGCGCACGCGCGCGTGCAGTCCGGTCTCCTCGAAGGTTTCGCGAGCGAGAGTGTCGCGCAAGAGTTCGTGCCGTTGCTGGCGGCCGCCAGGCAGATTCCATAGCGGTTGCGCAAGATTTGCGTAGACGGAGGCTACCAACAAGATGCTGTCGTTCCGTCGAAGGAGCCCGGTGCAGAGATGCACGCACTCGGCTTTAGCAGGGCCGCGGCGCGCTCCTGCGCCTAGCCGCATCCCGCGGGGCTGAGACGGCAGAATCAACGGCGAATGGCCGCGCAATGCACCTCGCGGTCGACGCCGGCAACCTTCTCACCGATCGGCGCGGAATCGGCGTCTACGTGCGCGCGGTCCTCGAGCGCCTCCTCGACCGCGACGACGTGGATATCACGCTACTCGTGGAGCATCCGCCGGCGATCTTGGCGATGTTATCGAAGGCGGCGCTCGTTCGCGAACTCGGGGGGCGTTCGAACTTTCGCGTAGGGTCGCGCCTTCCGCGAGGGGCCGACGTAGCCTGGCATCCGTGGAATGGTACCTTCTTTCGGCCGCGGCCGGGCACGCCGAACGTCGCGACCGTCCACGACGTAGCGCCGTTTGCCTTCCCCTCGGCTGACGTAGCGCAGCGCCGGTCGCAGCAAGAGCCGTTCGAGCGCACCGCACGAACGGCGGCGCGCATCGTGGCCGACTCGGTGTTCACGAAAACGGAGATCGTACGGTATCTCGGCGTCGTGCCCGAGCACATCGCCGTCGTGCCGCTTGCCGCCGACGCGCGCTACACGCCGGGCGAACCGCAGTTCGCATCTGCCGCCCTGCGCGGGCGGCCATACGTTGCGTGTGTCGGCGCGATCGAGTCGCGAAAGAACGTAGCCACGCTCGTAGATGCGTGGCGTGAGGCTTTCCCGATGCGCGAGGTCGCGCTCGCAATCGTCACTCCAGATGCTGTCCCCGGCGACGTCGTCCACTTGAGCCGTCTCGGCATTGACGAGTTGCGCGACGTGTACCGCGGGGCTCTCTGCCTTGCGGCTCCCTCGATCTACGAGGGCTTCGGCCTTCCGCCGCTTGAGGCACTCGCCTGCGGGACGCCGGTCGTTGCGTCGCGAGCATCGTCGCTGCCGGAGGTGTGCGGCGACGCGGCGCTCTATGTAGAACGCCCCGGCAGCGTGGAAGAGTGGACTGCCGCGCTGCGGCGTATCGCGTCGGAAGAGAGCCTGCGCGCGGCTCTGCGCGAGCGCGGTCTACGGCGCGCGGCGTCGTTTTCGTGGGATCGGACCGCGAGGGGAGTCGTGGAGGTTCTGCGAGCTGCGATGCAGGCCTAGCAATCTGCTAGGAGCGAGCCGCGGGGCCCGTGTCGAAACAACGCGCATGCTCGACGTCGCCGCGCACCTCATCCTCGGACCGCGCGACGAGCCCTTCCTGGGTCCGTTGCTCGATTCGCTGGTCGGTGCGGTCGACCGGCTCATCGTCAACGACAACGCGCCCGACCCCTCTCCGCACGCAGAGACTTTGAATGCGAGCTGGTTCGGTCGAAGCGGACAAGTGGCCCTCGACCGTACGCCGTTCACCGATTTCTCGGCCGCGCGTAATGCCTGCCTGCGCGTGCACGCGGAGCTCGAGGCCGGCACGTGGGTCGCGTTTGTCGACGCCGACGAGGTTCACGGTGCGACGATCCGCAACGTCGCCCGCCGCCTTTCGCTGGTTCCTTCGTCCTACGATTTTGTCGACGGCTATACGTGGCACTTCTTCGCGTCGTTCGATCTTTACACGTCGATCGAGCGGCGGATGGCGTTCTTCCGCTTCAAGCCGGATCTGCGCTGGCGCGGTCGCGTCCACGAGCATCTCGCCGGACTAGGCGGTAAACGGTTGGCGCTTCCGTACGTGTACGCACACTACGGCCACGTGCTCTCCGCGCGCCGTCACGCCGAGAAGGGCCGGCAATACTCAAGCCTTGGGCAAGCCGGTGCGATCGTTGCACGGGAGGAACTCGACCGCCTCGACGTAGCCGATTATTTTCGGACGATCTGGCCGACACTGCTGCCGTTTCGCGGAAAACATCCGCCGGCGGCCGCCCGCGCCATAGCGCTCTTGCGCGAACGGTATCGCGCCGACCAGTTGCGCGCGCTCGAGCTCGTACGCGAGGCGCAGCGTTCGCCGTGGATCCGCGCTCGCAACGCCCTCCTGGCGGCCAACTACGAGCAGCGGTGGCGGGCTCGGGCGCTCGACCCGCTCGCGCGGCGCCTCATCGCCGACTAAATCTGCCGGCCGCCGGAAGCCGCTTCCCGAGATGTTCTCTACAACGAAAGAATCAGGGGCACGGATAGCCCGCCGATGTGGAGCTTTGGGCGCGATGTTCTCTAGCGTTTCCCTCCTCCGGCGTAGGATACGATCCATAATGCACGTACTCGAACGGCTGCGGGTCCGTTGTCCGTACCACCGTGCGCGGGGCTACCTCGAGCGGGCGATGCAAGACGCATCGGAGTGCGGCTGGAGCAAGGCGATCGCCTTGAAGGTGCCGATTGCCGTGCATGCTTTCGGAGCCGGCCTCGCGCGAGAACTCTTGGTTTCCTACGATGCGGAGCGCGCACCGGGCCAGTTCGACCGCCCTTGGGCGGTGCGTTGGTCGCCTTCGACCGATGGTGTCTACCCCGATTTCGTGGGCACCCTCGCGCTCGTGGCCGACGAGGACTATACGAAAGCCGTCCTCGAACTCGAAGGTGATTACGAGCCCCCGGTGGGCTCGGCGAGCCAGATGCTCGACGTGATCTCGGGTGCGCGCGTGGCATCGATGACGGGACGCGAACTTCTGCGCACCATCGGCGCGTGCATCGAGGAACGGTATCACGCGGACGAGCCGTTCAAAGGCTTTTCGCGCGGCCGCTCGTTAAAGTCACGGCGCCGTCCGCCGCGCGTCTCGAAACGCTAGCGATCGCCTCCGGCGGCGCAGCCGCGCGCTATCGCGTCGGCAAATCGCGTGACGTCTTCGGGCGTCGTGTCGAAGGAGGTCATCCAGCGGACCTCCGGTAGTGCCTCGTCGAAGACGTGGAAGAAAAATTCGCGCTGGATCCTTTCGATCGCCGTCCGGTCGAGCGTTGCAAAGACCGCATTGCAGGCGACCGGCCGCGTGATCCGCACGCCCGGGATGCGCCGCGCGCGCTCTTCCAGGAGCTTGGCCATCGCATTGGCGTGAGCCGCGTATCGTCGCCAGCGATCCTCCGCAAGCAGTGCCTCGAACTGTACGGCGATGTAACGCATCTTCGAGGCCAACTGTGCTGCTTGCTTGCGTACGAAAGGCGCGGCTCCGGCATGGAGCGCCGGGTCGAAAAAAAGGATCGCCTCGCCGAACATCAAGCCGTTCTTCGTGCCGCCGAAGGTCAGGACGTCCACGCCCGCGTCGGCGGTAATCTCGCGTGGTTCGACGCCCAGAGCTGCGGCAGCATTGGCGATGCGAGCTCCGTCGCAGTGAACGAAGATTCCGTGCTCGCGTGCAAAGGCGCTGAGATCGCGAACCTCGTCGCGCGTATAGACGCCGCCGAACTCCGTAGACTGCGAAATCGAAATCGCGCGAACTTGTACGTGGTGCTGGTCGCCGGAATGTCCGATAGCCGCAGCGACGTCGGCAACGCGCAGCTTGCCGTCCTCCGTCGCGACGCCGAGGATTTTGCAGCCCGCGAAGCGTTCGAAGGCGCCGCATTCGTCGGTCTCCAGGTGTGCCGATGCCGGAGTTATCACCGCCTCGTAGGGCTTGAGCAGCGATGCGAGGGCGACGACGTTGGCTCCCGTTCCGTTGAATACGAAATAGACGTCGGCTCCTTCTCCGAAATGGCGGCGGAACGCCGCGCGCGCGCGGTGCGTGTACTCGTCGTCGCCGTAGGAGATGGCATCGCCGTGGTTGGCGGCCAGAAGCGCCTCCAGGATCTCCGGCGCTACCGGTGCATTGTTGTCACTTGCGAACGTGCGCATCCCCGGTTTTACCGCGCGTCGTCCACGGCGGCCTCTCGCCGGCAAGGGGGAGGGGGCGCGCGCCTTAGTCGGCGGGGACTGGGATGGGGGCGCCGCCGCGCCGGCGCGCCGGGCGCATGAAGAATACGATCGGCAGGGCCACGAGAAAAACGATCGCGCAGAGGCGGAAGACGTAGTCGTACGAGATGACCGCCGAGGCCTGCGCGACCAGGGCCGTCAGCGTCGCGATGGAATAGCCGTGCGTCTGCGTCACGCCGCCGGCGAGGTCGTTCCAGGCTGTCGCCGCACGCCGCGTCAGCAGCGTCGTGAGGATGGCGATTCCGAAGCTGCCGCCGATCTGGCGCAGCAGCGTTGCCACGCCGGTGGCGCCCGCCAGCGCTTCGCGTGGGACCGCGGCCAGCATGACGGTAGAGAGCGGCACGAAGAGAAAGCCTAGCCCGAACCCTTGAATGACGCGCGGCCAGAAGATGTTCCAGTATCCGGCGTTTTGGTCTAAGCCTCCGAGCAGCCACGTAGATAACGCAAAGAGCAGCATGCCGGTGCCGACCAGAATGCGTCCGTCGATCGCGTTGACCAGGCGCCCGACGATCGGCATCGCGATGGCGGTCGCGATCGCCCCCGGCAAGAGAGCGAGCCCGGTGTCGAAAGCCGTCAGGCCCATGATCGTTTGGAAGAAGAGCGGCATCACCAGGGCCGTTCCGAAGAGGCCAAAGCCCGTGATGGCGCCGATGATGTTGGCAAAGGTGAACGTACGGAAGCGAAAGACGCCCAGATCCACCAGGGGGTGTTTGTCGCGGAGCGCTTTGACGACGAACCACGTCAGCGCGACCGCCGCGACGCATGCGAGCGTCGTGATGGTACGCGAACTCCACCAATCGTCGTGCTGGCCGCGTTCGAGTACGTACTGCAGCGATGCGAGCCCGGCGGAGAGCAAGCTCAAGCCGAACCAATCGACACCGCCCTTGGGCTTCTGATGGAAGGTCGGATTCGGGATGAACGCCAGGGTCATGAGAATAGCCGCTATGCCGATGGGAATATTGATGAAAAAGATCAGGGGCCAGCTCGCGTTGTCGACGAGGTAGCCGCCGAGCGTCGGTCCGATCGCCGGTCCGACCATGGCGCCCAGGCCGAAGATCGCCATCGCGTTGCCGCGCTTCTCCGGTGCGTAGATCTCGAAGAGAATCGCCTGCGCCGTCGGCTGGAGCGCTCCCCCGCCGAAGCCCTGAATGACGCGGTAAAAGGTGAGCTGCCAGATGCTGTGTGCGGTGCCGCACATGAAGGAGGCGGCCGTGAATATCGTCAGGCAGCCTGCGTAAAAGCGCTTGCGCCCGAAGTAGGCCGTTAGCCAGCCGTTCAGCGGCATGGTGATGACGCTCGCGAGAATGTACCCGGTCGCCACCCACGAGACTTCGTCGATCGACGCTCCGAGGTTGCCGGCAATGTTGTCGAGCGCCACATTCACGATGGTCGAATCGATGATCGCCATGATCGTGCCCAGCATGACGGTCAACGTTATGAGCGCCACGGGCGCGTTCTGGCGATGGCGGAACGGGTTCTGCATATAACGGGCTAGTAGTTTGTCGGAGTCAAGCACGTTTCCGTCTTTGGGGCGCCCGAAGCTACGGCTTCACTCCTCCTTCGCCCCCCGTCTCCGAACCAAATTCGGCGCCGAATCCGAAAACGGCTCAACTCCGACAAACTCCTAGCGTACGATGTAGGCGGCAGCGCAGCCCGCCGCGGCGAGCGCGAATAGCGAGTTTGCGGGCAACATCATGCGCCGAGCGTCGCCGAAGGCGAGTGCGTACGCCGCTTTCAGCAAATTATTCGACGATGCGGCGATCAGCACGGCCGCAACCAATCCGGCTACGCCGATCGCCGCAACGCCTTCTTGAGCTATGCTGAGGACGAATGGGTCGATGTCCGTAACGCCGACGACGGCCGCAAGAGCGTAGATGCCCCAGGTGCCGAACGAGCCTTGCACCCAGTTGGAGGCAAGAGTCACGATGACGACGAGCGCTGCGAACCTCAGGCCAGTTCTTATCTGAAGGTGGTTAGAGGGTGGGGCGAGCCCCGATCCGAGCCGCCAGTTGAAGACGAGAACGATGGCCAGTACGCGGAGGTACATGAGACCGGTTGCGAGCACGATGCCCGTGCTGAGGTCTCGCGTGGAACCGCCGTCGCGGCTCTGCCGCGCCAAGACAACGGTGGTCGCCGTCGAGGAGTAAAGCCCGCCGAGGGCTGCTGCCAGCAGTGTCGCGTCCTTCGGGCGCACGTAACGCTGCAAGAGGTAGCGTCCGTAAGAGAGCCAGGAGACGGCTACCACCGCAAGTAGGATATTGTGCGGCGTGATCCCGTTCAAATACGCGATCGGCGTATCGGGGAGCAGCGGCAAGGCGACGCCCACGAGCAGCAGGAACTTTTCGGCGGTGAAAAGCTCTCCGATCGGCACGCGGGCCGCAATGCGGTGCAGCTCTCGCCGCCCGGCCAGGAGAAGCGTCGCGATAACGGTTACCGCCACCAGTGCCCAGGCAGGTCGGGTGAGAGGCAGAGCGCCCAGGGTGTAGGCCAAAATATTGCAGACCGGAACGACAAACTCGCCCTCGGATGCGGCCCATTCAAGTGCTGCCGCGCTCACCGGCGATAATAAGCATAGATCCAGGTTCCGAGGACGCCGAGGCCAGCGATGAAGGCCAGTGCGCGGGTGGGCTCGACGGCGTAGAGGGCGGCTCCGGCCAGCGCCAGAAGGGGGAACGTCCGGACGCCGCCGGGGCGGTTGGGGATATCTTGCGCGTAAAACTCTTCGAACGCGAGTCCGAAGAAGAGCGACATCGCCGGCAGCAAGGCGATCGCGGGAGGCGTGACCCGCATCTCCTCACCTTGCGTGCCGGCCGCGGCCAACCATGCGGGCGTACGGGTCGTCCGTCGGGTGTCATTTTATAACGCGCGCGCAAAGCTCGTGTAAGGGTTCGGCAAAGTTCGGCGGCGGACGCAAGCGAACGTCCGATACTATGAGCGTCGGATCCGTAGCGGCCGATCGGCGGGTGCGCCGAGGCTAACGCGCGCGGAGGATTTGGGGTAAGGACGTGTCTAGCAGCACCACGAGCAGCCAGCATTTCGTCTGGTTTCACGGTGACAGGGATGGAAGCACGCTGCGCAGTGTTCGTATCGACTCCGCAACGCTGAAGGCGTTGCAAAAGCAACTCGACGACCCGCACGCAGAACAGATCGTCGTTGCGGAATGGCACTCGCGCGACCTGATGCCGCAGCGCCGGGCGATTCCAAAGAAGCGCTTCGTCGGTATCGAGATCCGGCTCACCGAGAACTAGCAACCTGCTAGATGGTTGCGGCCGGATTCCCAGCCGGAGTGGTCGAACGAGGGGAAAAGGAGTTCCGAGATGCCGGTTGCCATCGTCAGCGACAGCACGTGTGATTTACGTCCGCCGGAGGCGCTCTCGCAGGGGATCGATCTCGTTCCGATTCTGGTGCGCTTCGGTGCCGCCGAGTACCGAGACGGCGTCGACCTGGAACTGGCGGACTTTTACCGGAGGCTCGATCCGACGGGCGAGTTACCGACCACGGCTCCTCCGCCGGCCGATGCGTTCGCGAGCGCCTTCAAGAGCCGTGTGGATGCCGGGCAAGAAGTCATCTGCCTGACCGTCTCCTCGAAAATCTCACAAACATATGCCAACGCCGAGACGGCGGCCGCCGGCTTCTCGGGGAAGGTTCACGTGATCGACACGAAATCGCTGTCGGGCGGCGCCGCTCTGCTGGCGACCGGCGCGGCACGGCTAGCTCGCGGCGGCGCGCACGCTTCGGCGATTCGGGCGTCGATCGCGCGCTGGATTGCCTCCCAGCACGGGTTCGCTGCGTATCCGGATCTGCAGTTTCTTGCCAAGAGCGGGCGCATCAACAAAGCGCAGTTACTGCTCGGCCAGATGATGCACGTCGTTCCGATCGTGCGCCTGGACGCTGATGGAACGCTGAAGGCCGAAGCCAACGTCAAGACGTTCGAACTTGCCAAGGCGATGGTCGTAGATATAGCCGTTCGCAGACTAGAGTACCCGAATCGGGCGCGCATTATCGTCGTGCATTCGCACGATCCTGCCCTGGCCGCCTACGTCGAGGCGGAGCTGCGCAAGAAACTTGGCGCGACTCCAAAGGAGTTGACGATCCACGAGGCCGGACCCACGATTGCAGCCAACAGCGGTCCCGGAGGTATCGCGATCTTCACCATCGAGGAGTAACCTCGGAGGCAATTGGGGCGTCTCCCTTGCGCATTTGACGCTCTGGGGAGCGGGTGCTATACTACTTGCCTATGCCCCGCGGCTTCTAAGGACCACACGAGAGGACGAGCGCATTGACCCCGGTGGATGGCTCGGTCCTTTTTGGTGTGCCCGCGAACCGACCGGTCGCGAGGAGCCGGGCGCATACGACAAAGCGCGCTTCCTTATAAACGGTGCGAGAGAGAACGAATGGCAAAAACGACGGCTCCCAAGTCCCCCGCGAAGAGATCCGCGGGTGCCAAGAGCAGGTCGAAGCGAGGCGGGGCCGAGGCTTCGAGCGCTGCGTCTACGGTCATGCCGACGACGTTCCCTATGCCGACCGGTGCGTTTACGGTCGCGCAGCCGCCCGAGCCGGGGTCAAAGCGGGAACGCTACTCCTTCGCGAAGATTCCGCACGTACTCGAGGTTCCCAACCTCATCGAGCTGCAAAAGGCGAGCTTCGACTGGTTCAAGACCGAGGGTCTGGCCGAGGCCTTCGCCTCGATCTCGCCGATCAAGGATTTTACGGGAAACCTGGTGCTGGAGTTCGGCGAACACAGCCTCGGCGAACCGAAGTACTCGGTCGAGGAATGCCGCGAGCGCGACATGACCTACAGCGCGCCGCTGCGCGTACGCGTGCGGCTGATCACGGCCGAGTCGGGCGAGATCAAAGGCATCCCAGACCAGGAGATCTTCATGGGCGACTTCCCGCTCATGACCGACAAAGGCACCTTCATGATCAACGGTGCCGAGCGCGTGATCGTCAGCCAACTCGTTCGGTCCCCGGGCGTTTACTATAATCAGGACGTCGATACGAACAGCCGCTCGACGTACAATGCCACGATCATTCCCAACCGCGGCGCCTGGATCGAGTTCGAGACAGACAACGGCACGAAGAACGACGAGACGGAAGGCACGATCGGCGTTCGTATCGACAAGAATCGTAAGATCTACGTTTCGACGTTCGTTCGCGCGCTTTCGCGACCGGATCTGGAGTGCGACTGGGAGAGTGACGAAGCGATCCTCAAATTGTTCGACGGCAGCCCGCTCGTGCAGAATTCGATCGATAAAGATAAAGATATCAAGACGCGCGAAGACGCGCTCAAAGAGATCTACAAGAAGCTGCGTCCGGGCGAACCGGAAAACGCGGAAAACGCCGAAAAACTCCTCGAGTCGCTCTTTTTCGACGACAAGCGTTACGATCTCGCCGGCGTCGGCCGTTACAAGTTGAGCGGCAAGTTCCACTATCGAATCGAGAACCCCGACCCCGAGAAACGAGGCGCGCAGCCGTACGTCACCATCGACGAGTACGGCGACGCAAGCCTGGCCATGCCGCCGATCGACAAGCGGTGCCTCACGCGCGCAGACATGATCGCGGTCATTCGCCGCCTGATCAAAGTTGCCACGAACGTCATTGAGAAAGACGACATCGACCACCTTGGCAACCGGCGTATCCGTTCGGTTGGCGAGCTGCTGCAGAACCAGTTTCGCGTCGGCTTGCTGCGCCTCGAGCGCGTCGTGCGTGAGCGCATGACCGTTCAGGATATCGAGACGGTCACGCCGCAGGCGCTGATCAACATCCGCCCGGTCGTGGCCGCTATCAAGGAGTTCTTCGGCAGTTCGCAACTCTCGCAGTTCATGGATCAGACCAACTCGCTGGCGGAGCTCACGCACAAGCGGCGACTCTCGGCCCTGGGACCGGGCGGTCTCTCGCGCGAGCGCGCGGGCTTTGAGGTGCGCGACGTGCATCACTCGCACTACGGCCGCATCTGCCCGATCGAAACGCCGGAAGGACCGAACATCGGCTTGATCGGTTCTTTGGCCACCTTCGCTCGCGTCAACCGGTTTGGATTCATCGAGACGCCATACCGCGTGGTGACGGGCGGGCGGGTCACCGATGAGATCGTCTACCTTACGGCGGACAAAGAAGACGAATACATCATCGCCCAGGCCAACACGCCGGTCGACGCGTCGGGAAAGATCACGACCGATTCGGTCGTCTGCCGCTACGCGGAAGAGTATATCGAAGAGCCGGCAGCCAAGGTCCAATTGATGGACGTTTCGCCGAAGCAGATCGTTTCGGTCGCGACGGCATTGATTCCGTTCCTCGAACACGACGATGCAAACCGAGCCCTGATGGGTGCCAACATGCAGCGCCAGGCCGTGCCGCTGCTGCGCCCGCAGTCGCCGATCGTCGGCACCGGTATGGAGTACCGCTCGGCCAAGGACTCCGGCGGCTGTATCGTGGCCGCCGAGAGCGGAGAGGTCGTCGCGGTCGACTCGAAGTCGCTCGCGGTGCGCAACCGGCAGGGTGTCGAGAAGGTCTACGACTTGCTGAAGTTTACGCGCAGCAACGCCGGTACGTGCATCAACCAGCGCCCGATCGTCACGATCGGCGAGCAGGTCGTCGCCGGGCAGATACTCGCGGACGGCCCGTCGTCGGAGGAAGGCGAGCTCGCCCTTGGCCAAAACGTGATGGTCGCGTTCATGCCTTGGGAGGGCTATAACTACGAAGACGCGATCCTCATCAGCGAGCGGATGGTGAAGGACGACCGCTTCACCTCGATTCATATCGAAGAGTACGAATGCGAGGCGCGCGATACCAAGCTCGGGCCCGAAGAGATCACGCGTGACATTCCCAACGTCGGCGAGGACTCGCTCAAGGATCTCGACGAACGCGGCATCATCCGCATCGGCGCGGAAGTTCGCCCGGAAGACATTCTGGTGGGTAAAGTTACGCCCAAGGGCGAGACCGAGCTGACCGCGGAAGAGCGGCTCCTGCGCGCCATCTTCGGAGAAAAGTCCCGCGAAGTCCGCGATACGTCGCTGAAAGTTCCGCACGGCGAAAAGGGCAAGATCATCGACGTCAAGGTCTTCTCGCGCGAGAACAACGACGAACTTTCGCCGGGCGTGAACCACCTGGTGCGCGTCTACGTCGCGCA
>JAKAPQ010000071.1 GCA_021806945.1 bacterium
AGACACGTGGCGCTGGTCGGCTTCATGGCTGCCGGCAAATCAACCGTTGGAAAGAAACTGGCGCGCAAGTTGAGATGCGCGTTCGTCGACGTCGACGATCTGATCGTCGCGCAGCACGGCCCGATCAGCGACATCTTCTACGCGCAGGGCGAAGACGTCTTTCGGCGGTACGAGTTCGAGGCGATCGAACGTGCGCTCGAAGGCCCGCCTGGGATCATCGCGCTGGGCGGCGGTGCCGTCACGCACGACGAGAGCCTGAATCTGATCAAGAAGCGTACCTATCGCGTCTTCGTAAAGGTTCCGGTCGAACAGATTCTCGGGCGGCTACGCCGGAGCCCGCGCGTGCGCCCGCTTCTCGGGCCGGCGCCCTCGCTCCAAAAGATCAAAGATCTCTACGCGCAGCGGATGCCGCGGTACGCGCATGCCGATCTCGTCATCGAAGCGGGCGAGATGAGCACCGGTCAGATCGTCGATCACATCGTGGAGTGGCTGCACAAGAAGAAGATCGAGCTGTGAGCGAGCCTGCCGAGATCCGCCTCGGCGAACTCGGGTATCCCATCGTCGTGGCGGAGTCGGTTAGCCGTCCCTTACGCGATTTCGCCCGCGAGCGCGGTCTGCGAAGCCTCGTCGTGCTGTGCGATCGCAACGTAGCGGCGAACGCGGGCGAGGCGGCGCGCGCCCTGGGCGGCCGCGTACCGGTGCTGGGCTTCGAACTCGGCGAGCGGCGCAAGCGTTTGTCAACGCTCGAGGAGGTACTCGATGCGCTTGCGCGCGCCGGCGCCGACCGCGGCACGGTGGTCGTCGGCGTCGGCGGCGGGGTCGCAAGCGATCTCTTCGGATTCGCGGCCGCGCTCTATATGCGCGGGGTTCCTTACGTGCACGTCGCTACGTCGCTGGTCGCGATGGTCGATGCGGCGATCGGTGGGAAGAACGGCGTCGATCTGCGCGGCGGAAAGAATTTGGCTGGGACTTTTCGCGATCCGATCGCCGTGTTTTGCGGCGTGCGCGCGCTGCGAACGCTTCCGTTTCGGCACCTTCGCGAGGGGCTCGCGGAGGTGGTCAAACACGGCGTCATCGAGGGACACGATCTCTTCGGTAGTCTCGAGGTGCTCGCCCCGCACCCGTTCGCCCAGTGGCCGTGGGAGACGATCGTCGCGGAGTCGATTGCCGTCAAGGCGATGATCGTCAACGACGATCGCACCGAGCTCGGCGCCCGCGAGACGCTCAACCTCGGGCATACGTTCGCCCACGCCATCGAGCGTGCCAGCGATTTTCGGATATCCCACGGTGCGGCGGTCGCAGTTGGACTGCGCGCGGCGGGCCTGCTGGCGATTCGCACGGGCCGCTTCTCGTACGACGAGCATCTGCGCGTGCTGACGCTGCTCGCGCTCCTGGGCATGCCGATGCGCACGAGTTTGGCGCCCGCGGCAATACTCGCGGCGATGTCCTCCGATAAGAAACGGCGCGAACGCCGCCTGCGATTCGTTCTTCCAAGGGCTATTGGCGACGTCGAGTACGGGATCCAGGCGCCGCGCGCCGACGTGCTCGCCGTGCTGCGGTGCTGCACGCGCGACCCGGGGTTGGAAGAATTCCGCTAGTTCGTTGCGTCGACGCTTTGGCGGCGATTCGTTCGCCGCGCTTCGATCTGCCGCTGACGTACGATGCCGGGGAGCTCGAGTTGGATATCGGCGACGTCGTGCGCGTCCCGCTCGGCGCGCGCGAAGTGCTGGCCTTCGTCGTAACGCCGCCGGAAGAGTTGGATCTCGACCGCGCGCTGCGCAAGGTCATCGCGCGCGCCGGCGTACCGCGGGCCTTCACGCCCGTCGGGCTCGCGCTCGCGCGCTTCGTTGCCGATCGCTACCTTTGCACGCTCGGGGAAGCGTTGAGCGCGGTCGTGCTTGCGGGCGCGATTCCGCGCGCGGTCGATAGCTTCGTTCGCGTCGGCGAACGCCCGGACTACGCGCGACACCCCTCGGTACCGGCGCGTCTGGTCTCGCTGATTTGGCAAGAGTTTCCGGACGGCTTCACGCTCGATCAGCTGCTGCGCCATCCCGATGCTCGCCGTGCCGGCGATCGCGCGGCGCTGCTCCGTTTCGCAAACGCGCTGGTGCGCAGCGGCGTGATCCGCCGCGAGCGCACCTTTCGCAGCCCGCGCACGCAGGAATACCGGGTAAGCGTTCTTTACCCGGGCGAGGCGCCGATCGCGGGGCCGAAGGCGCGGGCGCTCGTTGCGTTCGTGCGCGAGCAGCCGGGCGTGCCGCGCGCGGATGCGCTGCTCGCGGGGTTCTCGAGCGCAACGGTAGCGAGAGCGATCGCGGCGGGCGCGCTGCGCGAGGAGAGCGTGGTGCCGGCTCGGGCGCGCGGGCACATCGCGCTCGGACCCGCGCAGTTCGTGGCGACGCCCGAGCAGCGGGCGGCGATCGACGCGCTCACCGAACGGGCGGATCGCCGCGTCTTTCACGAGACGCTGCTATACGGAATCACCGGAAGCGGCAAGACGTTCGTCTATATCGAGACGATCAAGCACGTGGTACGGGGCGGCGGGCGAGCGATCGTCCTCGTGCCGGAGATCTCGCTGACGCCGCAGACGGCGCGGCGCTTCGAGTCGGTCTTCGGCGAGCGCGTCGCGGTGCTGCACTCGGCGCTCTCCGAACGCGAGCGTTTCGATGCATGGCAGGCGTGCGCGCGCGGCGAGGTCGACGTCGTCGTGGGAGCGCGCAGCGCCGTCTTCGCCCCGCTGGAAGGCGTGCGTATCCTGGTGGTCGACGAAGCGCACGAGCGCTCGTACAAGCAGGAGACGACGCCTCGCTATCACGCGGTCCACGTCGCGCGCGAGCGGATGGTGTTGGAAGGCGGGATCCTCGTGCTGGGAAGCGCGACGCCGTCGCTCGAGAGTTACGACGATGCGTTAGCCGGCCGGGTGAGCCTGCTGGAACTCCGCGAACGCGCCACGCTGCAAGCGCTTCCGGCGATTCGGGTGGTCGACATGGCGCGCGAGTTCGAGGCGGGCAATCGGCGCATCTTCAGCACGCGCTTGGCCCAGGCGCTCGACGAACGTTTGCGCCGCGGAGAGAAGAGCGTGCTCTTCGTGAACCGGCGCGGAAGCGCGAGCTTCGTGCTGTGCCGCGCCTGCGGGCACGTTCCGGCGTGCGATCGCTGTTCGGTTTCGCTTAGCGCGCACCGCAGCGAGTCGCTCTTGCGCTGTCACTATTGCGACGCGCAGCGGCCGCTGCCGCACGCGTGCCCGGCGTGCGGCGCGGCGCAGATCCGCGAGTTCGGCATCGGCACCGAGCGCGTCGCCGAGGAGATAGCGCGTCTCTATCCGTCGGCCCGCGTGGTGCGGCTGGACAGCGATACGACGACGCGCGTCGGCGATCACGCGCGCCTGCTCGATGCGTTCGCTCGCGATGGCGACGTGCTGGTCGGCACGCAGATGGTCGCCAAGGGGCTCGATTTCCCAAGCGTGACGCTGGTCGGCGTGGTCGCGGCGGATATCGGACTGCACGCGCCCGACTTTCGCGCGGCGGAGCGCACCTTCGGCCTGGTGACGCAAGCGTGCGGCCGCAGCGGGCGCGCGCGGCCGGGCGAGGCCGTCGTGCAGACCTATTCACCCGCGCACCCGGCTATCGTCCACGCGGCCGCGCACGACTACCGCGGTTTCGCGCTGGCGGAGCTGGCCGAGCGCCGCGAACTCGGCTATCCGCCGGCCGGCGAGCTGCTCTACGCCGGCGTGATGGGCCGCAGCCGCGAACGCTCGCTCGCACAAGCGCGCCGCTATGCGGCTGCTCTGGTCTCGAGCGGCGCGGGCGAGGTACTCGGTCCCGCGCCGTATCCGATAGCGCGCCTCAATCAAGAATGGCGTTTCCGGATTGCGTTCAAGGGCCCCGACGGTGCTGCGCTGCGGGCGGCGATGCGCGCGCTCGTACTGCCGCAGGCGAACGCCGACCGCACGACGCGGCTCGCCGTGAACGTCGATCCGTGAGGAGCCTCCGCTGGCGTACCGCTAGCGCTGGCCGTGGCCTCCGGGAAGCCGGCCCATCGAGAGCGGGCGCGCCGCTACTTGGCGGCTTTTTTCTTGGCGGCGGCCTTGCGAGCGCCGGCCTTCGCGCTCGCCTTGCCCTTGGCTGCCTTCACGGGCGCGGATTGCGCTCGCGTGGCGAGCCGAGATTTCTTACGAGCGGCCTTGTTCGGGTGAATGATGCCCTTTTGCGCGGCCTTGTCGAATTGGCTCTCGACGCCGGGTGCCGCCGCGGTTTCCTGCGATTGCACGGCCTTCTTGAAGAGCGTCTTCAAGCGAGTTTTGACATCGAGGTTGCGCTTGGTGCGCTTCTCGGATTGCCGCACCCACTTCTCGGCGGCTTTGATATTCGGCAACGCTACACTCCTTGGTGCTTAAAACACGAAGCACACTATAGCATAGAGCGGCCCCCCGGTCTAGGAGGCTGTCGGAATTAAGCACGTTTCCGTCTTTGGGGCGCCTTTTGTCCGAATACTTCGTTGCTCATCAGTCACGAAGCTACGGCTTCGCTCCCATTCCGCACGGAAGCGGAGGTGCCGCGCAGCGCAGGATGCGCGCTGGCGCGGCTTCTTCGCGCCTCGTCTCCGAACAAAATTCGGCGCCAAATCCAAAAACGGCTCAACTCCGATAGCCTCCTAGCCATCGTCCGCGCGCCCCAGGATTCGGCGGTAGGAGTCGTACCGCCGCCGTTCGATCAGGCCGTCGTCCACGGCGGCGCGTACGGCGCAGCCGGGCTCGCGAAGGTGCGTGCAATCGCCGAACCGGCAGGCTTTCCCAGGCTCGCGCATCTCGCGAAAGGCCTGGGCGAGCTCGCGAGGCAGGACGGCACCTAAACCAAACTCGGCGATCCCCGGGCTGTCGATGAGAAAGCCCGAAGGCATGCGCCAGAGACGCGCGGCGGTGGTGGTCTGGCGCCCGAGGCCGAAGCGCGAGAGATCGCCGACGACCGCCTCGCCTCCGAGGGCCCGGAAGATCGAGCTCTTCCCGGCACCTGAGACGCCGCACAGCAGCGCCTTGCGCCCCTGCAGGGCGATCCGCAGCGCTTCGATCCCATCACCGGTTTTCGGGTTGACCGCGAGGGCGGCGTACCCAAGCGCCGCATAGGACGCCAAGAGCTCGGCGCGCTCGGAGGCTCGGACCAGATCGGGTTTGGTGAAGACCAAGAGCGCTTCGATCGCCTCGAGTTCCGCAAAGGCAAGGAGCTGGTCCAGGATAGCCAGACGCGGGGGAGGGTTCGCAAGCGACGTAACGGTCACCAGGGTATCGACGTTGGCCGCCATCGTCTTTGAGCGGCCGCCTGCCGTACGCCGCTCGAGCGAAAACGAGCGCGGTTCGAGCGAGTCCACGAGTACGCGCCCTTCTTCGAGCAGACGAACGCGCACCGCGTCGCCGGGAGCGAGCATCGATCGCGGCCCCGTCGTTCGCTTGAGCGTCGCGAGGCGTGGAACGCTCTCCGCATCGAGAACGATCCAGGCCACGTTCTTGCCGATCGACAGGACGCGAGCCGAATGCGTTTCGCTCACACGCAAGAATGATGGCGTCGTGCGGATAAAGATGGAGAGATGGTGGGTGCGCTGCGTACGGTCCGAATCGATACGGCCCTGGGCGAAGAGCGAATCGCCGCCGCCACGGCCGCGCTAGGAGCGGCTGGTGCGTCGGCTACGTTCGTATCGTCGCCCGCCTTTGGGCGCACGTATGCAACGATCGACGCCGGCTGCCCGATCGATCTGTCGGCAATAGCCCCACGGGAGACGGGCGTCGTCTTCGACGCGGCGATCATCGCCCTTGCAATTGAACCTCTGCCGCAGGATGCCCTGTGCAGCCTCGCGGAGGCCCTTGGCGGGGCAGGGCGTCCGGCGGGTATCGTTTCGTGCGAGCTCCGCGACGGCGCGCTGCTCCTCGAACTGCGACCTGAGATCACCTCGGCGTCGCTCATCCTTGCGCTGGCCGACGTCGAACTGCGCCGCTGGAGCGGGCAGCGGCGAACGACGCTCCTCTCACCGCTCGGCGTGGCGGAGGCCACCCGCCTGGCCGCTGAGGGATTGCAGGCGCCAGAGATCGCGCCCGATCGCGTTCTCGAGGTGCTGCTTGAACGCGATGTTTAGCCACTTCCTACAGTACGTCGCGCCGACGGATCTGCTGGACGTGCTTGCGACCAGCGTGCTGATCTACTACCTGCTGCTCGTCATCCGCGGCACGCGCGCCGTGCAGATATTGACCGGCGTGCTGGTCTTGGTCGGGCTGCTCGCCATCGCGAACCTCTTGCACCTGCTGTTGCTGGGGACGATCCTTCAGGTGATCGTCCTCGGGGCCGCCGTGACGCTTCCGATCGTCTTTCAGCCGGAGCTCCGCCGCGCCCTCGAGCAGATCGGCCGCGGAGGGCTGCTGCACGTTTTCGCGGACCCCGAAGATCCGGCCCGCGTGGCCGACCGCGCGGTTACGACGCTGGCCCGCGCGGCTATCCTGCTTTCGGCGAACCGGCTGGGAGCGCTCGTCGTGATCGAGCAGCAAAGCGGGCTCAAGGAGTTTGTCGAGAGCGGAACGGCGTTGAATGCGGACCTATCGGCCGAACTCATCCTGGCCATCTTTGGACCGCGGTCACCGCTGCACGACGGAGCGCTGATCGTTCGCGGGTATCGTGCCGAGGCCGCCGGCTGTTTTCTACCGCTGGCCGAGCAGTCGCTGGCCGAGCGCCGCCTCGGTACGCGGCACCGCGCGGCGCTCGGCCTTAGCGAGCAGACCGACGCGGTCGTTATCGTCGTTTCGGAGGAGACCGGCGAGATCTCGCTGGCACGCGAGGGCAAGCTCTCGCGACCGGTCGACGACGAGCAACGTTTGACGAAGATACTCCTAGCCAGTACGCGGCCTCCGCGCGAGCCGCGTCGGATCCATAACGACCTCGTCGCCCACGTGCGCGCGCGCCTGCTGCCGCGTCGCCGGAAGACAACCGAACGTGCTACAGATCATCCGACGAAACTTCGCACTTAAGATCCTGGCGCTCGCCCTAGCGATTATCGGTTGGGCGTACTTTCGTTTTGCGAGCAACCCGCTGCTGGCCGCGCGTTTCGACCAGCAGTTGAGCGTGCCGATCGCGGCGATCGGCATCCGCGACGGTTACGTGGCGCACTACGCGCAAAAAGAGGCGATCGTGAGCGTCGAACCCAACCGCGGCGCTCCGGCGATCAAGCCGGACGATATCAAAGCAATCTTGGACCTCAGCGGCAAGGGCACGGGCGCCTATAACGTTCCCGTGCGCTTGGTCGCCCCGAGCGCCATCATCCAGTCGCTGAGTCCGGGCAGCGTTACGGTAACGGTCGAGAAGATCGAGCAGAAGGGCTTCCCGCTGGCGGTGAACTACGTCGGGCGCTCGCGCGAGGTCGTAGGCTCGATGTCGCTGATGCCGGGTGCCGCGATCGTGAGCGGCGCGGCGAGCAGGCTCTCGCAGGTGACGGCCGTGCGGGTGAACGTGCCGCTCTCCGCGCAGGCGACGGACCTGGACGAAATGGTGCGGCCGATACCGGTCGATTCACGTGGGCGCGAGGTCGGTGGGCTGCAGGTTTCACCGAACCTCGTCCGCGTCCAGGCGCACTTTATTCCGGGCACGAGCTCGCAAGCGCGTTGAGCGCTCGCAGGATCGCTGGGGGATAGGGCGCTGGGACGTTTCTTTGGGACCGATGGCGTGCGCGGCGTCGCCAACGCCGACCTTAGGCCCGAGCTTGCGTTCGCCGTAGGGCGCGCGGGCGCGAGCGTGCTCGCGCGCACGAGCGACCGCCACCGGCCGATCGTGCTCGGGCGCGATACGCGGCTTTCCGGTACGATGCTGGAAGCGGCGATGGTGGCCGGAATCACGTCGGTCGGGCGCGACGTCGTTTCGATTGGGATCGTACCGACGCCGTCAGTCGCGACCGTGACCGTCAAGACGCAGGCCGCAGCCGGCGTCATGATCAGCGCGTCGCATAACCCGATCGCCGACAACGGCATCAAGTTCTTTGGCGCGGACGGGTTTAAGCTCTCCGATGCGATCGAAGACGAGATCGAGTCGCTGCTCGACGCCGCCGAGTTGCCGCGGCCAACGGGCACCGGCATCGGAGTGGCGCGCCAAGCCTTGAATCTTGCGGAGCTCTATTACGACGAGCTCTACGCGCGAGCGGCCGATCTCAGCGGGCTGACGGTCGTCGTCGACGCTGCCTACGGCGCGGCTTTTGCGATCGCGCCGCACGCGCTTCGCAAGCTCGGTGCCGCGGTGCACGAGATCAACTGCACGAACGACGGTGCGCGTATCAACGTGGCGTGTGGTGCGACGGACCTGGCTCCGCTGCGGCGACGCGTAAGCGAGTTGTTGGCGCGCGGCGAGCGCCGCGTTCTCGGCGTCGCATTCGACGGCGATGCGGATCGCGCGCTCTTCGTAGATGAGAGCGGCGCCTCGCTCACGGGCGATCACGCCATGTTCGTGCTCGCGCGGGCCATGCACGACCGCGGCGAGCTGCCCGGGGACGCGGTCGTTGGAACGGTTATGAGCAATATCGGGCTCGAGCGTGCGCTCGCGACCCACGGCATACGGCTGCTGCGCGCACCGGTCGGCGACCGTTACGTTCTCGAGCAGATGCGGGCCGAGGGGCTGCTCTTCGGGGGCGAGCAGTCGGGCCATATCATCGATCTCCGCAACAACACCACGGGCGACGGGCCGATGACGGCTATCGCGCTCTTCAGCGCGGTGGTGCGCAGCGCTTCTACGCTGCACGATCTCGCATCGGAGCTGGTCGTCTATCCGCAGATCCTCGTGAACGTGCGGACCGACCGCAAGGACGTGTTGCAACTTCCGGAGATTCTCGAAGCGGTCTCTCGGGCCGAGGCATCGCTTGCCGGAAACGGGCGGCTGCTCGTGCGCGCATCGGGAACCGAGCCCCTGATTCGCATAATGGTAGAGGGTTTGGAGCAGACAGGAGTCGAGCGGTTAGCCAAGGACCTGGCCGCTCGAATCGAGCGGGCCGCCGCGGCCCTCACGGGATGATTGAAACGGCAGGCTGCCGGATTTTCGGCGGCCAGGGAAGGAGATCGGAGCCGCGGGCCTAAGAACGCCCCCATTGCACCCCGGATGAGCATCCGGTGGCGCAACGTTACCTGCCAATGATCGCTGAGTCCGGACGTGCGTCCGGAGCGGGGGACATACCGGTAGGGGTGAATGAGCCGGTCGGCTCTAGGGCGACTTTCACGTCCGAACCCGTCAACTAACCCCGCAAGTGTTTTGAGAGGAGCAGTATTTGCGACGAATCATAGCAACTGCGGCACTGACGGCTTTATTCGCCGGCTCTAGCGCCTTTGCGCTCGCCACGCCTAGCCACGCCAGCCGTGCGCTGAGGCCGGCCGCAGTGGCGAACAAAGAGGCGTTGGTGAAGAGCCCCGACGTGGCGGAGTGGACCGCCACCCTCATTCGCGACGGCGGAAACCATAGTGCCGCGCAGGGACACTCGGTGCGCAGTTTTGCCGCGCGCATTCTCCGGCGGACCTCTACCATTGCCGCGGATCTGACCCGCAATGCATTGAGGTTTCTCGGTACGCCCTACGTCTTCGGCGGCACCAGCCCGTCCGGCTTCGACTGCTCCGGCTTCGTCCAGCACGTCTTTGCCATGCTAGGCATGCATATTCCGCGGACCGCCGACGCCCAGTACTACGCGGGCCGCCCGATCAAGGGCAACCTCAAGCCCGGAGATCTCGTCTTCTTCCAGACGTACGCGCCGGGGCCGTCGCACGTCGGCATCTATCTCGGTGATGATAAATTCGTCAGTGCCGCGAGCGAAGGCGTGATGATCAGCAGCCTCTCCAACTCCTATTGGCGCGCACACTATATCGGCGCGAAGACGCTGATCGCATCTCAATAGACGACCCCGAGCGCGCGCTCCACGAACACCAACGCGCCTCTCTCGCATATCTTCTCTGGCCGGTAGCGCTCTACGAGCAGATCGTGGAGCGCGCCGCCGCGTCCAGGTGGTATCGCTACCAGATCCGCCAGGCGTTCCTTTTTGGCGCCTTCGGCGTGGCGGCGGCCGTGCTCGCGCTGAGCTGGCCGCTCGTGCTGGCGCTGCTGGTCGGCAACGTTCCGGCGACGCTCGCGATCTATGCCGTCGCAATCCTACTCGACGCCGCGCTGTTTTTCGCTTGGCTGGCGGCGGCGATCCGTTATGGGAAGAGGGCGGCACGCGGAGAGGCTTTCGAAGTTCGTTTCCTGGGGGCCCTAACAAGGAGACTTTCCGCCAAACGCTAATCGAGGTTCGCCGTCGCAATGGGGTGTAGCCAAGCGGTAAGGCAGCGGACTTTGACTCCGCCATGCGTTGGTTCGAATCCAGCCACCCCAGCCAGAGGAAAAATCGATCCCGAAGCCTCGCAGGTCGATTTTCCCTATGGCCCTTCTCCGAGCGGGGCGGCGCCCCACCTCTGGCAAACCTTTATCCTTGCCTGGCGAACGTGCGCCCGGCCTACCGGAGGTGTCCATGACGACTACTCTCGATCGTTCGGCCGTCCAGTCTTCCAACAACGTCTGGCAGATGGCGCAGAGCCAGCTCGACGACGTCGCACGGCTCATCGGCTTGAA
>JAKAPQ010000072.1 GCA_021806945.1 bacterium
AAATTTGGGAAGGGCGGCTATAAGGTTGCGGGCGGCTTGCACGGCGTCGGCATCTCGGTCGTGAACGCCCTCTCCGAGGAGATGGTAACGCGCGTCAAGCGCGACGGGTACCAGTACGAGATTCGCTTCTCGCGCGGCCTCACCACACAGAAGCTCAAACGGCTCGGCAGAGCGGAAGGGCAAGGGACCTACCAGTGGTTCAAGCCCGACACCGAGATGTTCGAAACGACGGAGTTTCACTGGGACGTGCTGGCCAAGCGGCTCCGCGAGCTGGCGTTCTTGAATCGGGGACTCGCCATCGTCCTTCGCGACGAGCGCGGCGACCAGCTCCGGGAGCGCACCTTCAAATTCGACGGCGGCATTATTTCGTTCGTCGAATGGCTCAACGAGAAGAAGGACCCGTTGCACCCGATCGTTTCGACGCACAACGAGCGAGACGGCGTCGATGTCGAAGTGGCGATGCAATGGACCGACACGTATAACGAGTTGATCTATTCCTACGCCAACAACATCAACACGACCGAGGGCGGAATGCACCTAACGGGCTTCCGAACTGCGATCAGCAATGCCGTCAACGCCTACGCGCGCAAGCGCGGCATGCTCAAAGAATCGGAGAGTAACCTTTCGACCGACGATTGCATGGAAGGGCTGACGGCGGTCGTCTCGGTGAAACTCGTCGACCCGCAGTTCGAGGGCCAAACCAAGACCAAGCTCGGCAATGCCAAGGTCCGCAACATCGTCTACGGTTTGCTCAACGAACGCCTCGATTTCTTCTTCGAGGAAAACCCGAAATTCGCGCGCGCCATCGTGGACAAGTGCATGCAGGCGCAACGCGCGCGTGAAGCCGCCAAGAAAGCCCGCGATCTTTCGCGCAGAAAAAATGCCCTCGACGGATCCGGCTTGCCAGGCAAGTTGGTCGATTGCAAGAGCACGGATCCCAAAGAGAGCGAGATCTTTCTGGTAGAGGGAGACTCGGCCGGCGGCACCGCCAAGGGCGGCCGCGATCCAAACACGCAAGCGATTCTCCCGTTGCGCGGCAAGATCATCAACGTCGAGAAGGCGCGTTTGGACAAGGTCCTCGCGAACGAAGAGATTCGCACGATGATCACGGCGCTCGGAACCGGTTTCGGCGACGAGTTCGACGAGAGCAAACTGCGCTACCATAAGATCATCGTGATGACGGACGCGGACGTCGACGGGTCGCACATCCGCACGCTGTTGCTGACGTTTTTCTACCGCCAGATGAAGCCGTTGGTCGAGAACGGCTACGTCTACATCGCGCAGCCGCCGCTTTACGGCATTCGTAAAGGCAAGAAACAGTGGTACGCGTACAGCGAAACCGAGCTCAAATCGGTCGTCGGCGAGGACGGGAAAGATTTCGCCATCCAGCAGTACAAGGGCTTGGGCGAGATGGACGCCGAGCAACTCGCCGTGACCACGATGGAGGTGGGGAACCGCCGCCTAAAAAGGATCACGGTGGAAGATGCGGTGGAGGCGGAACAGATCTTCACCGACCTCATGGGCGATAAGGTCGAATCCCGCAAGCAGTACATCTTCGAGTATGCCCGCAGCGTCAAGAACCTCGACCTGTAGGCCGGTGGCGCGAGTGCGATATCGCCGGGCCTGCTTGGGTAGAAGCAAACGTCGGAGGAGTGTTTGCGCAGGAAGATCGGAGCCGGCTTAGCCGTCCTTGCCGTACTCGCCGCCGCCGCGGTCATCTGGCATCACGCCTTGGCCCGTTTCGCGGTAGCGTCGGCGATTGGTCTGGCCACCGGTTACCGAGTCCAGATCGGCGAGATGCGCCTGGAACGCGACCACGGCGCTTTCATCGACGCTCGCGTCTCGCGAGACGGGGAACAGGTTCTCGCCGCGCGGCGCATCGACGTCTACTACCACCTTCGCGACCTCTTGCCGGGCAGTACGCGCCGCTTCGGGCTGGTCGGCGTCACCATCGATCGCCCGCAGCTGACGGTGATCCATCATCGCGACGGCACGACCAACATCCGGCCGCCGTCGTTCGCTGCGCCGGCGGCGGGAGGGCCGCCGGTCCCGGTCGTTCCTTTGCGGTTCTACGTCCGCATCCGCAACGGCGCCGCGACGCTGGTCGACCAGCACCGCTACTACAAAGAGACGCGCCGCCAGCGCGTGCACCGCATCGACGCGAAGATCTCTGTCGATACGGCCGCCCGCACGCACTACGTTGTGACCGGGGCCTTCGCCGGATCGCGCGACGAAGCGTTTCGAGCCGTAGGGACCATCGACGCGGCGAAGGGTTACGCGATGAACCGCATCACGGCGAGCGCGATTCCCGTCGCGACGATAGCCAACTACGCGATCGACTCGTCGGCGGCGAAAATTCTTTCCGGCACGGCGAAGAACGTCGTCGCGGAGATTTACGCTCTTTCGGATGGACCGGGGAAGGTGCTGCAGTATCATCTCGGCGCGAGCGCGGAGTTCTCGGGCGTAAGGCTCTACGTACGGGGACTCTCCGAACCGATCGCGGCGATACGCGGCCATGCCCGGATCTTCGACGGCGGCTTCACGGCCCGGTTGCTTGAGGCGACCGTCGGCGGCATGCCCGTGAGGATCTCCGGCGGGATATTCAACTTCAAGAATCCGCAATTCCGTTTCGGCTTAGCGGGAACGGGGCGCCTCTCGCGACTGCGCCGAACGCTTGCGTTTGCAGCGGATCAGCCGTTGCACGGTCGCGCGCGCGTCACCGCACTGATCGAAGGTCCACTCGACAAACCGCTGCTGATCGTAGGCCTCGCCTCACCGCATCTGCGCTACGGTGCGCTCCCCTTCGACGGCGTGCAGGGCACGGCCGCGCTCTACGGCGGCAGCCTCTCGATCTTGGGCGCGCAGGCGCGCTACGACGGTATCGGAATCGCCGTGCGGGGAAACCTCGAACTCGGCCGCCGCGTTACGAGCGAGCTCGCCGTGCATATCGCCGGCTCGTCGTCGCGCGTTCCGTATTTGGGGGCCGTCCTCCCGGGAGAAGCGGTCGGCGGCGAGGCGGTGCTGCGCGGCACGGACATCGCATTCGACGCACGCGGTTTCGTCGCGTCGAACGCGCGTCCCGGCAGCCTGCGCGGCTTCTTCGATATCGCGCATAACGGCGTCGGCACGATCGGCCCGGTCGTGTTGCAGGTACCCGGCGGCGGTTCCTTCGTGGGCGCCTACAGCATCGATCGGCCGCACCGCACGAGCGCCTTCTGGGGTTCGGCGCTGAACCTCACCGTCGATCAACCGCAGCCGATCGCGTTTCCGGGCGTCGCGATCCCCGCGTTCCCGATGGCGCGCGGCCAGGTTATCGATGCCGAGGTCGCCGGCCTCGGACCGGGCACCGATCTCGTGCTCGCGGGCCGGTTCATCGCCGGCGGCGCGACGATTGCGGGTGTCCCGTTTAACAATCTCGCCGCGAAGTTTGCCGGCAATGCGAAGGACGTCGGCATGAGCCTGGTGCATGCGGATGGCCCGTGGGGCACCTTCGACGGTCAAGGGTCGTTCTCGTCGACGGAACTGATCGCACGCGGCAACTACGCCGGGCGCCTCGAACGGCTACGTCCATTCACCGGTGACATCGGCGCGCGCGGTTCGATAAGCGGCCCCATGGCTATCGCGATCTCCCCGGCCGGGGTTGTCGTGCAGGCGCGCGGCGCGCAGCTGCGAGGCGCGACCGTTCGCGGCGTGCCGGTTGAATCGGTATCCGGCACGCTCGGCATCCGCGGCAGCGCACTTCGCCTCTACGCCGCTCGCGCCCGCGTCGCCGGCGGCGAGGTCGACGCGGCCGGAACCTATGGTGCCGGCGCGGGCGGCATTGGGCTCGTCTCGCGGCAGATCGACGGTGCCGGGCTGCGAGGTCTCGGCATCCCGTTGCAGCGCGGCCGGGTGAGCGCGAGCGGCATCGTCTCCGCCGGGACGCACCTGCCGGACTTCCGGGGCACTGTGGTCGTGCGCGGCGGCCAGGCTGCCGGCTATCCCGTGAGCGGCAGCGCCCGGATTGCTGTGGCGGGCGATGCGCTGCATCTCCGCAACGCCGTCGGGTCCCTGGGAACCACGTACGCGCGCGGCAGCGGAAGCGTCGGCGCCCTCTCCTCGGGCGCGCCGGTCTACGCGCTGCAGGCCATGGTCCCAATGGGTGACGTCCGCGCGATCGCCGCCGCTTTGCGGCTTCCCACCTACGAAACCGAGGGCAGCTTCAGCGGAACGTTCGATCTTCGCGGCCGTGGAATGCAGCCGTCGCTGACTGGAGCGCTCGCCCTGCCCGTCGGAGATGTGAACGGCATGGGCTTCGTCGACGCCAGAGCCCACATTTCCGCAGACCCAAGCGGGGTTACGGCACGCGCGGGGCACGTGCTCGTCGGTTCGACCGCCACCGGCTTCTACGCCATGCTCCGCCGTCACATCGCCGCTTTGGCGGTCCAGGCCCCGAGCGCTCGGCTCTCCGATTTCAACGATTTTTTCGATACCGGCGACACGCTTTCGGGCCGCGGCTCCGCGGTCTTCTCGATACTGCGCACCCATCGCCGTTTCGTGACCAGCGGGAAGGTAGACGTGCGCGGCTTCCGGTACCGAAGCCTCCCAATCGGCGACACCACCGCCTTGTGGTCAAGCCGGCGCACCGAGGTTACCGGAAGCCTCGCGGTAGGCGGTCCGCAGGGCCGCTTGAATGCGACCGGCTCGCTCCAGCTCGCGCCCTCACGCTCCTTGCGCGGGACGATCGAGCACTCACGCTACGACGTGAGCACGAGCCTGAGCGATCTCGATCTCTCCACATGGCTGCCCGCCTTCGGCTTTCCGACCGTCCCGCTTACGGGGCGTGTCGACGGCAACGCGCGCATTTTGGGGCGCTATCCGCATCTTGGAATCGGTGGAGAGGCAACGCTGCGTGACGGCACGATCGGGCCGGTACCGATTTCGCACGCCGCGATCGAGGCGCGGGCCGCCGGCTCGCGCATCGATGTGACGAACCTGGCGCTGGACCTTCCCGCGCTCGCTGCGACCGGAAGCGGCAGCGTGGGCCTGTCGTCCTCCGATCCGCTGGCCTTTACCGTTCACGTGCAGAGCGACGACGTGCGCAGGCTCGTCGCCGAACTCACGAAAAGGACCATCGGCGTGAGCGGCCATTTTGAGTCGACCGTCACGATCGGCGGCACGCTTGCGGCACCGAAGTTCGTCGCCGCCGTATACGGAACCGGAGCAAACGCCTACGGCGTGGCGATCCCCTCGGTGCTCGCTTCTGTTACGCTGCGCGGGCGCGACGTCGTGATCCGCAATGCGGAACTCTCGTTCGCGCACGGGAGCTCGTCGTTTGCCGGCGAGCTTCCGCTGCAGTTGCAGCCGTTTTCGATCGGTCCGGCCGGGGCGCCGCTCTCCGTCGATATCGCGGCGAAGGCGCTGGATATCAGCGCCTTCGATCCGCTCTTCGGGAATGCGACGGTCCTGGGAGGGACGATCGACGGGCACGTCGGTCTGAACGGAACGGTCGCAAACCCCAAAGTTTACGGCGCGCTCCACCTGGCCGCCGCAAGGTATTCCAGCGCGCTGGAGACGATCCCGATAGCGGCAACGGTCGGAGACCTGACCTTCTCCGGCGACCGCGTGACCCTCGTGCGCCTTCACGCGCAACCGGGGCGCGGCACCCTCGACGCAACGGGCGCGCTGAGTTTGAAGGGCGGGACCAGCAACGGCGCGATCGCCTACGACGCGAAGATTCGAACGAGCGGCGCGCAGTTCAACCTGCCGGCCTACGGGCAAGGGACGGTAGACTCGACGCTGCGGCTGGTGAAGAGGCCGGCGACGACCGCGGTGCTTTCTGGAAACGCCACGGTGCGGGACGCGATCATCCCGTTCTCGGCGTTCTTGGGCGGCGGCTCGAATTCGCGCAGCGGCGGGCCGGGGCGCCCTCTTCCGAACTTGGCGTTCGACCTGGGCGTTACGGCGGGCCGGAACGTGCGGGTTCGCAGCGGAGGCTTCGCCGCCGGACTCGACATCTCGGGGGAGGGGACGGTGATGCTTGGCGGCACGCTAGCCGATCCGACGCTCGACGGGCGTTTCGAATCGACGGGCGGAACGCTCACCTATGTGGACCACGCCTTTCGCGTGCAGTCGGGCAGCGTCGTCTTCAAACCGCAGGATGGCGTCGTCCCGAATATCCAGGCGGTAGGCGTCACGCACGTCCTCAACCCCGACCCCAGCACCGCGCGCAATCCGACGGGCTCGACGGACATCACGATCGACGTCTCCGGCGCGCTGACCAACCCGCATGTAACCTTCTCCTCCAGCCCGGGCGGGTATACGCGCGACCAGATAGTTGCGCTCCTGCTTCCGCTCGGCGGCTTTGTCGGCGGCATCGCCTTCACCACGGGCGGCCAGCTCGCGCCTACGGGAGAGATCGCGGGGGCCCCGCCGGCGGGGACCGGGGCGCCGCTTCCCGGGGTCTTCGTGCAGCGCGAAAACGGCACGCTCACGGTCGGCCAGGAAGCCTTTAACGTCCTCAACGCGCAGTTCGCGACCGGGCTTCTAGCACCCATCGAATCGGCGCTGGGGTCGGGCCTGGGGCTTTCGGACGTGAACCTCACCTTCGACTACAACGGTGACTTCGGCATCAACTTCCGTCGGCTCTTGGCGCGGAACTTCTACGCGGTCTACGCGACGACGATCGGGGTGCCGCTGCGGCAGACCTTCGGTCTCCAGTACCAGCCCAATGCGTTCACGGCGGTCCAATTCAGCATGTTTTTCCAGCCCAGCGCCGAGTCGTCGTTCCTCTCCCCGTCGGGCATCCTCTCGACCAACCCTCGAGTGACGGCCGGTCAAGCCCTGGGTGGGCAGAGCGGCTTCACCTTCACGTTCCAACGGCTATTTTGAGCGGGCGTCGCGTGGGCTTGCCCCCTTGCAAGGACCCGCCGTTCGGTTCGCGAACAGGCGCACCGGGTCGAAACGACGCGCGCTCCGGGCGCGTTACACTGCCGGTTTTAAGAAATGCCGGCTAGCGTACTCTCAAATGAAAGAACATTTTCGATGACCTCAAGCCTCCGGCGTGCTCGCGGCGCGCTTGTCCGGTGTGCAGGCCTCGTCCTCGCACTCACCTGCGCGGCGACGCTGGCCTTCCCCCTTCCGGCCTCCTCGGCAACTGCGCCGAAGATCGTCAGCGTCGACATATCCGGAAACGTGCACGTGCCCACCAGCGAGATCATGGCGGTCATTGCGGCCAAGCCCGGCATGACGTACGATCCAAAGATCGTGCAGGGCGACTTGCAGCGAATCTTCGCTCTGGGATACTTTGCAAACCAGGCTCCGCCGCTGATCCGCCCGCGTCCGGGCGGCGTCGCGATCACCTACAGGGTCATCGAAAACCCGGTCATCAGCAAGATCGTCTTCTCGGGCAATACCCACGTGCCCAGCGACACGCTGCTGGCCCTCATGGATACGTCCGTCGGCCAAGTGCTCAATACCAATACCCTCCACGAAGATTTCATCAAAATCAACTCCTATTACGATCGCATCGGGTACGGCGGACAGCTGCCGACGCACGTTACCAACGTCGACATCAACCCCACGAGCGACGCGCTGACCATCGACATTCGCGAAGGGCTGACGATCTCCAAGGTCGAGATCGGAGGCGACCCGCTGCTGCCGCCGAGCGTCATTCTTCCCGCGCTCAATGTCAAACCGGGCCTCGAGTATTCGAGCGCGATGCGGGATAAAGACTATTCGGCGCTCGACAAGTTGTATGGCAAATACGACCTCGTACTGGGCGCCTTCGACGGCGGCATCGATCCCGCTACCATCGATCTAAAAGCCGGTACGGCTGCCGTGAAATACGACATTTACGTAGCGCGGGTCGCCGGCGTGATGATCACCGGCAACACCAAGACCAAAGACCAGGTGATCCGCCGCTATTTGAGCTTGCGCCCGGGGATGATCATCACCAAGAGCGCGATTCGGCGCGACCAGGAACGCCTAAATAATACCGGGTTCTTCGCCAAGGTCAATCTCATCCCCAAACCGGCTCCGAATCCCAAGACCGATCCGGGCGGCGTCGTGTTGGATTGGCAGGTCACCGAACAGCGGACCGCTCAAGCCAATATCGGCTTCGGGTATAGCGGCGGCATCGCAGGCCAGGGCCTCTACGGCACGCTTGGATACTCCGACAACAACCTTCACGGGACGGGTAATTCCGTTGGCTTGCAGTTCCAACGCGGCGCCCGTACGTACCTGACGCAGGCGTCCGTCTCGATTCCCTACGTCGGGAATACGACGCAGTCGCAGAAGTATAGCCTGGCCGCCACGCTCTTCACGAACGGCTACACCTACTACTACCCCGTCTACGCAACGAGCACCGGGCCGAACCAGAAGACCATTCCGGTCACGCTGCTGCAAACCGGCAGTTCGCAGATCATCAACGGCGTAGCGGCGACCAGCACCGCGAAGTCGGCAGGCATCTCGCTGACCGTCGGGCGCCGCTTAACCGACTGGACGCAAGTGAGCGTGGGCGTCAACGCGCAGAACGTTTCGAACAGCACGACCGTGCCTTCGCCGTACTACTTCCAGAGTTCGCAACCCAACGTCTTACCGGGGCCGACGCCGGGGCCGCTGCAGAGCACGATCGCGACGACGGGCGGCTTCGGCATCAACGCGACCTCGATCGCGAACATCAATACGGGCGCGCCCTACCGCTTGAACTCCGTCACTATCGGCATCGGAACCAATCCTCAAGCGACGCTCGACGATATCTTCAACCCGCGGCGCGGCGGCAACGTTTCGTTGTACGAAACCGTCAGCACGCCGTCGCTGGGCTCGGATTTTTCGTTCACCCAGACGAGTTTCGACGTGACGAAGTTCCTGCCGGTGCTCAAGGACGCAACGCTCGGCTTCCACGCCCAGGTCCGGACCAGCAGCGGCGCTATTCCGCCGAGCATGCTCTATACCTTCGACGACCAGCAACTGCGCGGCTACGCGAACATCTACTACGGTACGGACACGACGCTCGGGCAGATCGAGTTGCGGCAACCGGTGACGCCAGACGGGAAGTTCGCGATCGCGTTGTTCGTCGACGAAGGTGGATTCCGCGTGCGCGGCGCCCAACCGCTGCTCGATCCCTACACGAACCGGATCACGGCCTACCCCGGTAACTGGGCGTACCGTGGCGACTATGGCATCGGCTTGCGTTTCGACGTTCCGCAGCTCGGCCTGCACACGATACGCATCGACTTCGCTCGCGGGGCCAACGGCATGCACACGAGTTTCGGCATCGGCCAGAGTTTCTAAGGAGCTATGAATATTCGCAAAAAGTTTGCAGTGCTGGGCGCGGCCGCGGCTCTCGCGTTTGCCTTTGCCCCCGTAGCGCTGGCTACGGACCTCACCGACGTCGGCTACATCGATCAAGCAGCGGTCGGCTCGCTCCCACAGTTCCAGAAAGCAAACGCCGAGATCGCGCAATACAAAGCGCAACTCGACCAGCAGTTCTCGGCGGCGTCGAAGAGCGCCAAGTCGGATGCAGACCGAGCGCGCATCGCACAGCAGTTCCAAAAGCGCTTTCTCGACGAGCAGCGCCGGGTGCTCGGCCCGCTCTTTGCGCGCGCTCAAACGGCGATCGCGCAGGTCAGCTCGAACAAAGGCCTTTCGGTCGTCGTTGACAAGCGCATCGTGATCTACGGCGGCCAGAACATCACCGCGAGCGTCATCAGCCTGATCCAGAGCCCGGGCCCCGTCGTGCCGCCCGTCAACACGCCGCCGCCCTCCGAGATCGGTTTCGTGGATCAGCTGCAGATCGATCAGGTCGCGAAGATCAAACAGGCCAACGACGTGTTTCTCAAGTTTGCGAACGACCAGAAGCAGCAAACCGAAGCGCAGTTGGCTAAGGCGAAGACGCCGGCCGAGCGCGAGCAGATCGTCAAGACCTATCAGAGCACCATCAACGACGAGCAGAAAAAGGTGCTGCAGCCGCTGGTCGACGAGACGAAACGCGCCATGGCGGATATCGCAAAGAAGAAGAACCTGATACTCGTCATCGACCGGTCCGACGTCATCTACGGGGGCACGGACATCACCGCGGATGTCCAAAATGCGCTCAAGTAACCTGCCGGCAGCTGCCCTTGCGCTTGCGCTGGTGCTCCTCTCCGGCTGCAGCCGCCCGCTCGATGTCAACGCGCCGAACGTGCGCGGCATCGGCTACGTGCGGCTGGCGGAGGTCGTAAAGGCGCACCCGCTCTATGCGCAACTCTCACAAATCAACGACGATATCGCAGCTCTGCGGCTGCAGCCCATCGCGCCGTCCCTTCCCAAGACCGGCGCGGAGATCGCGGCGCAAAGCAAGCAGCTGGACCGCGAACTGAAGGCCGCACAGGACCGGGCGACGGCGATACTGCAGAGCAAGGAGCAGACGTATTCAAGCCGCGAGCAGGCCGCGATTCACGCCGCGCTGGTCGCGGCGGGCGAAGCCGGCGCCGGCGCGCAATCGGCGCGCTCCATGCAGACGGTTACCGCGCAGCAGGCGGGCGAGGTAACCGCGCAAGCCAATC
>JAKAPQ010000073.1 GCA_021806945.1 bacterium
CCGGTCTGCTGCGGCGTCTGGCGGCGGCCGACGCCCGAGAAAAACATATCGAAGAAATCGGAAAACCCGCTCGGTCCGGCGCCTTCGCCGTTGCCGAAGTCGAAGAACGTCTCTTGCTGGGCGTTACGGTAGCGGCGCTGCTGATCGGCCTGTTGCGCGGCCTTTTGCCAGTTCGGTCCTAGAACGTCGTACTTTCGCCGTTTCTCCGGGTCGCCCAGGACCTCATAGGCCTCTTGGATGTCCTTGAACTTCTCTTCGGCGTCCTTTTGGCTCTCGGGGTTCGCATCCGGGTGCCACTTGCGCGCGAGCTTGCGATACGCCGACTTGATATCTTTCTCCGGCGCATTCTTCGGAACTCCAAGGATCTGGTAGTAATCTTTGTAGTTCATTCATCCGCCGGATTTGGCGACGATCACTTTCGCGGGGCGCAGCAACTCGCTCCCGAGCATGTAGCCCTTCTGGGCCTCTTCGACGACCACGTCGTCGGCAACGCCGGCAACCTCGTAGGTGCCGATCGCTTCGGCGATGTTTGGGTCAAACGGCAGGCCCTTGATCGAGATCGCACGCACGCCCTCCGAAGCGAGCGCCGCCTCGAATCCCTTGAGGGTCTGCTGCACGCCGTCGCGCAAGCCGTCGGTGTTCTCGCCGTCGTACGCGAGCGCGCGTTCCAGGTTGTCGAGCACCGGCAGAAACTGTGCGAGCAGCTTCTTACGGCCGGCGATCGCGATATCCGAAAACTGGCGCTCGATGCGCTTCTTGTAGTTTTCGAAATCGGCCATCGCCAAGAGAAACTTACTGTAGTTCTCGTCGGCGCGCGCTCGCTCGGCGGCAAGCTGCGCGTCGGTTTCGGCTTGCATGCCGTCCTCGGCGACCGTCGCATCGGCCCGATGCTTGAGGTGATCTTCCTGCATATATTCTCACATTGAGCGAACAAGCAACTACCGGACGCACCGGTTTTGTCATAAGGATGACAAGACCGGTGCGTCTGGTAGGGCTTGCTTATTTGGCTTCCTTGAACTCCGCGTCGATGGCGTCTTCGGCGGCTGGCGCGCCTTCTTCGGAAGCGCCGTTCTCCGAGGCCGCGCCGCCGGAAGCGCCGTTGGCGGATGCGCCATCGGCTCCCGCCGTCGTCTTTTGATACAGCAACTCGGCCATCTTGTAGCTGGCCTGCTGCAGCTTCTCGATTGCGGGTTTGATCTCTTCGATCGTGGCGTTCTCGCTGATTCGGCGCAGCTCGGAGAGCGCGGCCTCGACTTCACCGCGGGCGCCCGCATCGAGTTTCTCCCCGACTTCTTTGAGCGATTTCTCGGTGGAGTAGATCAGGCTGGATGCCTGATTGCGGACCTCGGCCTCTTCCTTCTTGCGTTTGTCGTCGGCAGCGGAGGCTTCGGCATCGCGCACCATGCGTTCGACCTCGTCTTTGTTGAGGTTGGTCGATGCGGTGATCGTTATCTGCTGTTCCTTGCCGGTTCCCAGATCTTTGGCGCCCACGTTCACGATGCCGTTGGCATCGATGTTGAAGGTGACTTCGATCTGCGGAACGCCGCGAGGCGCTGCCGGCATACCTTCCAGGCGAAAGCGCCCGAGCGTCTTGTTGTCCGGGGCCATGGGGCGTTCGCCTTGCAGCACGTGGATATCGACGGAGGTCTGGCCGTCTTCTGCGGTCGTGAAGATCTGCGATTTCCGCGTCGGAATCGTCGTGTTGCGCTCGATGAGCCTCGTCATGACGCCGCCGAGCGTCTCAAGGCCCAGCGAGAGCGGGGTCACGTCGAGCAAGACTACGTCGCGCACTTCACCGGAGAGCACGCCCGCCTGAATGGCCGCGCCGACGGCGACCACCTCATCCGGGTTGACGGTGAGGTTTGGGTCCTTGCCCGTGAGCTTGCGCACGAGTCCCTGGATGACGGGCATGCGCGTCGAGCCGCCGACCATCACGATCTCGTTGATCTGCGAGACGTCGATCTTCGCGTCGGCCAGAGCGTTCTTGAACGGCTGCACGCAGCGGTCGGTGAGATCCGCCGTGAGCTCTTCAAATTTTGCGCGGGTGAGCGAGATGTCGAGATGCTTGGGACCATTCTGATCGGCGGTGACGAACGGCAGGTTGATGCTCGTCTGCACGACCGAGCTGAGCTCGATCTTCGCCTTCTCGGCCGCTTCCGTAAGGCGCTGCATGGCCTGTTTGTCGCCGGAGAGATCGATGCCCTGGTCTCGGCGAAACTCGTTGACGAGCCATTCCACGATACGATGATCGTAATCGTCGCCGCCCAGACGAGTGTCTCCGTTGGTCGATTTCACTTCGAAGACGCCGTCGCCGACCTCCAGAATCGAAACGTCGAAGGTGCCGCCGCCGAGATCCCAAACGAGGATCGTCTCGTTGCCCTTCTTATCGAGGCCGTAGGCGAGCGCAGCCGCCGTCGGCTCGTTGATGATGCGCAGGACCTCGAGGCCGGCGATCTTGCCGGCATCCTTGGTCGCCTGCCGTTGCGCGTCGTTGAAATACGCGGGCACCGTGATGACCGCGCGGGTCACCCGTTCGCCCAAATAGTTGCTCGCGTCGTTAACGAGCTTTTGCAGGATCATCGCGGAGATCTCTTGCGGGGTGTAGTCCTTGCCGTCGATCTTGACGCGGTAATCGCCCTCACCCATGCGCCGCTTGATCGAGCTGATCGTACGGTCGGGGTTGGTGATCGCCTGACGCTTCGCGAGTTGCCCGACGAGCCGTTCGCCGGTCTTGGTGAACGCCACCACCGACGGCGTCGTACGCGAGCCTTCGGCGTTGGCGATGACGGTGGGCGTCGAGCCCTCCATCACGGCGACGACGGAGTTCGTCGTGCCCAGGTCGATGCCGACCACTTTAGCCATGAAGTCATACCTCTTTCCGAGCCCCTGGACCAACCGTCGCACGTGCTAGGTCTTGCCGCTTACGGCGCTCAAGGATCGTTGCGTGCCACGTATCATACGCTATCGGCACGCTCATGTTCCAGCACTTTAGACAAAAAAGACCGTCCGGCGGTTGCGGGACGGCCTTTTTTCGCGGAGGACGACGAGACCGTACTAGGGGGTGTTCCCCGGTACGATGTTCAGATTGCCCGAGGGGATCGACCCGAGGGCCACGTCGATCTGTTTGACCTCCCCCTGGCTCCAGACGCGCAGGTGCAGCGTATCGCCGGGCTTGTGGCCCTTTATGATCTTCTGGAACTGGGACGACGAAGTGATGCGGGTTCCGTCCACGGACTGGATGACGTCGCCGGCTTGGAGCTTGGCCTTGGCGGCGGGCGAGCCCTGGGCGACTGCGGCGATGACCACCCCGTCGCCGAGGTAGTTCAACTGACGGCGCAGGTTGTTGTCGATACTCTGGTAGTAGACGCCCAGGTAGGTCACGTTCGGCCCGTTGTACTCGCCGGGATGGTGTTCGAGGGAGGCGACGACCTGTTTCACCAGGTCGATCGGGATGGCGAAGCCGATGTTTTGGGCCTGCGTGGCCGTCAGTTGGTTGATGCCGATGACGTTACCGTTCATGTCGATGAGCGGCCCGCCCGAGTTACCGGGGTTGATCGGTGCGGAGGTTTGGAGGAGCCCCGTGAAGCGCCGAGCGGTCGTATCCTGCCCGCCGGCCACCTCGGTCCGGTTGAAGCCCGAGACGACCCCGACCGTTACGGTGTTCTGCAGTTCGAGCGGTTCGCCGATGGCGATAGCCCACTGCCCGAGTTGCAGCTTGGAACTGTCGCCCAGTTGCAGCGGCGGCGGAAGCTTCGGATAGTTGTTCACTTTGACGAGCGCGACGTCGACGGCCGGGTTGACCGCGTAAACGGTGCCTTTGATGCGGTCGCCGTTCTTGAAGACGACGACGACCTTGCTGTCAGGCTTCCCGTTCGGGCCGGTCACGACGTGTGCGTTGGTGACGATCAAGCCCTTGGACGAGATGACGAAGCCCGATCCGGAGGCGGGCTCTTTATAGGGGACGTTCTGGTAGAACTGTCCGAAGGGATCGACCGGGACCTGCCGGACACCGCTGATCGTGACGTCGATCGCGACGACGGAGGGGAGCGTGCGCTTCACTGCGTCGACGATGAGCTGCTGGTCGCTAACCGCCGCGAGTGGAGCGGCGCTGACCGCGGGCGGCGTGTGATTGGGTCCGGCCACGCCGGCAAAATGGGTGCTCGCGTAGAGCATCATCACGAAGGAGCCGATGATCGCGCCCACGAGTGCGACGATAACGGTAGGCAGAACGCGGTTTTTCAACATGCCTCTCTTACGATTCAAGCGGAAGGGGAATCACGAACCGTTCTACCCCGATAACGACAGAAAGTAGCGCGAGGGTTACCGGCCTGCCGGCGGCCCGTCCGAGACGACGAGGCCGTCCCGCAGGCGGATGATCCGTTGAGCGTGATTGGCGACCCCTTCGTCGTGCGAGACCAGGATGATCGTGCGCCCCCTGGCGTTCAGGGTGGCGAAGAGCGCCATGATCTCCTCGCTCGTCTTGGAATCCAAGTTGCCGGTCGGTTCGTCTGCGAGGAGCACCGCCGGGTCGTTGACCAGCGCGCGGGCGATGGCGACCCGCTGCTGCTGCCCCCCGGAGAGTTCGTTGGGCTTGTGGCGGGCGCGGTCGCCCAGCCCTACCTCGGCCAGCTGTCTCTGGGCCGCGGCCGTGCGCTCGCGCCCGGGCACGCCCGCGTAGAAGAGCGGCAGCGCGACGTTCTTGAGCGCGTCGGTACGCGCCAGCAGGTTGAAGCCCTGAAAGACGAAGCCGAGCTTCCGCAGGCGGATCTCGGCCAGGCGGTTGTCGTCGAGCTCCGAGACGTCGACCCCGTCGAGCAGATAGCTGCCGGCCGTGGCCCGGTCTAGGCAGCCGAGCACGTTCATGAGCGTCGATTTGCCCGAGCCGGACGGCCCCATGACCGCGACGTACTCTCCCTTTGCGATGGTAAAGGTGACGCCGCTCAAGGCCTGGACTTCGAGCGAACCCATCGCGTAGGTCTTGGTGACGTTGCGCACGTCGATCGCCAACGGCGTTTGGTTATTCATAGCGTAACGCTTCGATCGGATCCAAACGCGCCGCACGGTACGCTGGATAGGTGCCGAACGCCAGCGTGACGACGATGGTGAAAGCGCCCGCGATCAGCAGCGATTCGACCCACGGCAGCGGAGCGACGTATCCCGTGACTTTGACGATTGCGAACTGGTTGACGATCCATCCGATGGAGAGCCCGATCGCGAGCCCGATGCCGCAGCCGAAGCCGCAGAGCAGCAGCGCCTCGATGAAGAACTGCGCGAGTATCTGCCCGCGGCGGGCGCCGATGGCCTTGCGCACGCCTATCTCGCGCGTGCGTTCGGTGACCGAGACGAGCATGATGTTCATAACTCCGATTCCGGCGACGACGAGCGAGACCGCGCCGATCAAAGCGACGACGATGGTCATGACGCCGAAGATGCCGTTGATGCCCTTAGTGAGTTGGGATTTGTCGAACGTTTGGTATTGCAAGCCCTTTTGGTCTCCGTGCAGAGCCTTCAACTGTTTCATCACGGCGATCTCGGTAAGATTCATGCGAGAGGCGTCGGCGACGATGAAGCGCGCGGCGCCGGCTACGCCGTCGTGCACGTATTGATTGACGTAGGTGGTATACGGGATCGTGATGTCGCCGCCGAATTGGGCGTTTATGAACCCGCGCTTCGGCGCTGCCAGCACGCCTACGACGACGTAGCGGTGTATGCCGGCGTAGATGCTGCGCCCGGTGGGGTCGCCGCCGTGCGGGAAGAGCTTCTGGTAGGAACGGTACGAGATGACGGCTACGTTGGTCGCGTCGGCGATATCGTTCGAAGTAAAACGGCGGCCGTAGAGCAGCGGCGAGTCGTTGAACGGCTGGCTGGAGTCGGGCGTCAGGAAATAGCGCGCTTGGTGGTGCCCGTTCTGAACCAAAAAATTCTGTCCGCCGAGCGGTATGCCTTGCTCGATATTCGGCACGTCTTGCTCGATGGCGGTGATGTCGGTAAGTTTGATGGCCGCCCGGCGAAAGTTCCCCTGTACGCCGTTCGGCGCGACGATGAACGAGTTGTCGGCCATGTCGCCGAGGGCGCCGTTGACCGCGCCGGCCATGCTGCTGCCGAGTACTTGGATGGCGATTACGGCGCCGACGCCGATGATGAGCCCGGTCATCGTCAGGAGCGACCGCACTTTGTTGGCAAAGAGCACGCGCAGCGCTTCTTCGAGATAGATCACGGGCGGTACGCGCTCACGATCGCAGCGCCTCGATCGGGTCCATCTTGGCCGCTCGCACCGCGGGGTACATGCCGAAGACCATGCCCACGGCGATCGAGAACGTTATCGCGATGCTTACGATCAACAGATAGGGGATGAGAATCTCGCCGAGCTTCTGGCTGATGACCGAGGCGGCGCCGATCGTGATTCCCAGACCCAGAACCATGCCGATGCCGCCGCCCGCGAGCGAGAGCAGCAGCGCCTCCATGAGAAACTGCAGGGTAATGTCGCTGCGGCTGGCGCCGATCGATTTACGGATGCCGATCTCGCGCGTGCGCTCGGTGACCGAGACGAGCATGATGTTCATGATACCGATGCCGGCGACGACGAGCGCGACGCCGCCGATCGCCGAGAGGCCGGTTCCGACGATACTCAGCACGTTCTCGAAGGTTCCCAAGGCGGAGGAGTTGTCTTGCGTGATGTATTTGGCGCGAGGCCCGTGGATATGCTGGAGCGTGGCTTTCGCTATGCGGATGACCTCGACCGGGTTCGCCGAGGGAGCGGGGTAGATGAAGAGTTGATCCGCCGGCCCCGGGTTCATCGTATGGAACGCCGTATATGGGATCTCCAGCGAGTCGCTGCCGATGAGGGCGTTGAAGAACGATCCCTTCATGTCGGCGTAGACGCCGACGACGGTGAAGCGATTACCGTTGATGCGCAGAACGCGCCCGAGCGCTGGGCTATCTCCGAAGAACTTTTTCGCTAGCCCGGCCGTCATCACGCACACGCGCGCGGCCGAGGCCACGTCGCGCCGGTCGATCTTTCGCCCCTCGCTCATCACGAGCTTGTCGGGATGAAAGCCGCCGTTGGAGACGACCGGGACGTACTGCCGGAGATTGCCGATGGCGACCGGGTAGGTCCGCTGCCAAAACGGCATGACCTCTTCGGCTAGGCTGCCGAGCGCCGTCGCAACGGTCGCGGCATCGCGGTACTGAATCTGCGCTTGGTCCGGGTAGTTCTGCGTGTTGTCGACGAGCACGCTGATGCCGAGCGAACCGAACGATGCGAACGTGGCGGAGATGCCGCTCGTCGTCGCCTTGCTGATGCCGAAGACGGCGATGATCGACGACGTGCCGATGACCATGCCCAAGATCGTGAGCAGCGACCGCGCGCGGTTACGCCACAGCGAAGCGCCGGCCTCTCCCACATAGGCGAGGATTCGCGTCACGGCCCGGACGGAAGCGGCGAGGGCGAGGGAGCCGGCTTGACGCGGACGCCGTCGTGCAGCAACGGGTTGCGCTCGGCGACGATCTCCTCGCCGGGGGCCAGGCCCGAGGCGATCAGCGTGCTGGTGTCGTTGGTGCTGCCGGTCTTGACGAGGCGCTCGTGCGCGACCCCCTTGGTGACGACGTAGACGTACTTCTTGCCCTTCTTGTTTACGATCGCATCGTTGGGAACGACGATAGCGTGTGGGACGCTCCGCGTCACGATGTCGACGTCGACGGTCATGCCGTCTTTCAAGTACGGCGGCGAACTATCCAGCCGGACGGTGGTGAGAACTTGGCGTGCGGTGCTCGACGCGTCGGTCGATTTGATCGCTACGGGCGCGATCTGCGCGACGTGCCCGACGATCGTCTTGCCGGGGAAATCTTGCCCCGAGATAAGCACTTCCTGCCCGGGCCGCACGTTGATGATGTCTTGCTCGTCGACTTGCGCTTTGACGATGTAACGGTCGCCGGCGGCGATCGTGAAGAGTTGCTGGCCCGGCTGGACGGGGTCGCCCGGGAGCAGCGGCCGCAACGGGTCGTTGGGCTGCGTGGCAACCGTTTGCACGATGCCCGCGAAGGGAGCCGTAATTCTCGTGAAGGCGAGTTGCTGTTGCGCCGACTGCTGCGATATCGCGGCCTGCCGTGCTTGCGCCTGAGCGACCTCGACGCTGTTTTGGCCGTAACCGTTCACCGCGCCCAAGCGACGTTGTTGGAGCGCCTGCCGGTACCCGACGCGTGCCTGTTCCATCTTCGCGCGGTCGGTGTCGAGCTGGTTGCGCGGGATCGCCTTGTTCTTGTAGAGCTGGAGATCGGCGTTGTAGACCCGAGCGGCTTCGTCGTAGGAGCTCTTGGCGGTCGCGACCTGCGCGTCGTAGGTGACGTGCTGGTTCTGCTGGTCGACGTGCGCCTGGCTGACCTGCGCGAGCGACGACTGGTAGCCGGCTCGTGCGGTAGCGGCGTTGGTCTCGAGGGTCGGATTATCGACCGTCGCAAGCAACTCGCCGGCGTAGATCTCCTGCCCGGGGCGGACGTACACCGCGCCGAGATTACCGGAGACGAGCGTGGGAATCGTCACGGTGTGCGGATGCTGGACGATACCGTTCTCCGGCAATTTCGTCTGGAAGGCGACGTACTTGAGCGTCTGCACGCGCACGGCGATCGCCTCGGCGCCGCGATGCGTTGCAAAGATCGCGATGACGACGACGACGGCGAGGCCGGCGACGATGAAGAGGAGGTTGCGTAGACGTTTCATTCGTTACCTTAAGTCGGCGACGGCGCTCTGTGCGTCGTAGATGCCCAGAGCCACCCGGAGTTTTACGATGGCGTCGACGTAGCCGACGCGCGCGTTGAAGAGATCGATCTGTGCCGATAGCGCGGTCTGCTCGGCTTCGAGCACGCTCGTCAGCGCCACGATGCCGCTCTGGTACTGCAGCTTCGCGATGCGAGCCGATTCCACGCCGTAGCGGGACTCCTCGCGCGCGTACCGGATCTGCGCGAGTGCGGTCTGCGCCTGGCGGTAGTCCTGCCGGACGTCCAGCGCTACCTGCGACTTGGCCGAGTCCAACGCCACCTGCGCTGCCGCGACCTGTTTGTCGTCGTCCAGGCGCGTTGCGTGGCGCACCCCGTAATCAACCAGCGGCAGCGAGAACGTCGTAACGGCTTGGATCTGCCAGAAGCCCGGCGAGCCGCGCGGTAAAACCGGTTTATCGGCCAGCGGGACGAGGGGCAACCCGTGCGCGGCGTTGTACGCGTTCTGTGCCGCGAACTGCCGGTCGATCTGCTGCTGTCCGAAGACGACCGCCGTCGGCGAAAACTGGTTGCCGAAGGAGCCCGAGAGTTGAACCTGCGGGAAGAGATCGACGTTGAGCGTGCGCCGGTTATCTTGCGCGATGCGGAGCGCGGCTTGCGCGGAGGCGACCTCCGGACGGTTGGCCTGTGCGAGCGCGATGAGCCGGTTTAGGGCTTGCGCCGGCAATGGAGGCTGCACGATGCGTTCGGGTACGGCGAAGGCCGTGCGGAGCGGGGCGCCGATCGTCTGCGCGAGCGACTCGCGCGCGTCGACCGCGGCGGCTTGCGCCGCGACGAGTGCGGAGCGGCTCTTCTCTTCGGATGCTTTGGCTTGCAGGACGTCGACGCCGGCGGCAACGCCCGCGTTCTCTTTCGCCTTGGCAACTTCGACCAGCACGCGTTGGTAGGCGAGATCGGCGCGGTCGAGGCGAACCGTTTCGTCATTCGTGGCGATTGCGTAGAAGGCGCTGGTTACATCGCTCGCGATCTGGTTCTTGGTCTTTCTCAGCGTCGCGCGCGCTTGGTCGAATTGCTCCTTGGCGGCGAGCGTTTGAAGGTGGCTGAGGCCCCCGGTGTAGAGCGTGTAGTTCGTGCCGATCTGCGCGGTGTTCTGGCTGAATACGTTCTCCTGCGAGAGCCCGACGACGGCGTAGGCGCCCTGCAGGTTGCTCGATTTTTGAGCGACGTTTTGCAGCGATCCGTTCACGTTCGGCAAGCCCGAAGAGCGCTGCTTGACGTACGCGAGGTCGGCCTGCGCGACGGCGGAGCGCTGCTGGGCGACCGACGGGCTGTGCAGCAGCGCGAAACGCACCGCGTCCGAGAGCGTCAGCGCGGCGGCCGCGGCGCGTGCCGGTGCCGCCGCTGCGCAGCAAAGGAGCACCGCGGAGGCGAGATACCGTGCGCGTAGGGTGCGAAGCAAGAAACTCACTCTCGTGCTACTGCGGTGCGGTACGGTATGTTTCACCGGACCGTATTCTGCCTGCAGAAGGGCTACATGTGCAATGCGCCGGCGAGGCCGGATTGCATTACGGCATAGCCCACGAAGATGATGATCGGGAACGCCCAGGCGATCACCTTACTGGTTCGCGCCAGAACGAGCATCATCGTGACGTTGAGCAGAAGGCCCCAAATCGTGAAAATATTGAGGGAGGCCAGGAAGCTTGCGAGCGCAACGCTCGCGTGGGGAACGAGCAATCCGAGGCCCGGTGCGGCGCGCATGATGTCCTGCACGGAGCCGAAGGC
>JAKAPQ010000074.1 GCA_021806945.1 bacterium
TGACGCAAGACCTCCGTACGGTTACGGGCAATCCGCAGACGCAGGCGCAGATGCGCGACAGCGTGGCGCAGTTGGACGCGGCCACGCAGAAGGCGAACTCGCTGCTCGAGACGCTCGGCGGGCGATCGCGCGTCTACGGCGTCGACGCGGGCGCGACCCCCGCGCCGGGCGGTTTGGCGCCCGTCCCCGAAGCGGCTCCGCCCGGCTCGCCGCCGCCGCGGCCCAATACTGCTACGATCCGCGGAGGCTTGGCAAAGATCGTCCAGCGTCTTTATGCGATCCAGGTGCGCCTGAGCGCGATCGATCGCCAGCGAGTGACCGGGACCGACCCCCTCCTCTCTGCCGACCGGGGACCCGAGAGCGATGTCGATCTCGTGCTCCTTCCCCACGGTGGTACCAGCGTGATCCTTGGAGCAAACGACATCGGGTACCACACCACCGCGAATTTCGCGGCCGTCCGACACCTCGGCAGAGGGCTTGCGTTCGGAGGCGGCATCTTGTATTCGCAATTGGGCGTTTTAGGACAGTACGACGTAGGCCGCTTCGGCCTCGAAGGCCGCGCGTACGATTTGCGCAGGCCGACGCTCGATCTCTACGGCAACGTCAAGGTAACGCGTTGGGCCAAATTCTTCCTGGGCCAGCGGGATATCACTCACGCCGACCGCCGCACGGTCTTCGGCCTCCAGCTGCAGTTCTAGATGGAACAGCGCAGACAACGCGTAGGCATCATCGGCGCCGGCGCGATGGGGACGCTATTCGGCTTTCATCTGTCGTCTTCGTGCGACGTTACGATGCTGGACAGCAATCCCGCGTTGCTCGACGAGATCGCACGCGGCGGTCTGGCCGTCAACGACGAACCGCCGCGACGGATCCAGATCGCGCGCAATGCTCGAGAGCTGTACGACTCGACGATGATCTTTCTCTTCGTCAAGGCCGTCGATACCCTGCGCGCGCTGCGTGCGTTTGCGGGGGAACTGAACCCGTCGACTCCCATCGTCTCCCTGCAAAACGGTATCGGCAACGCCGACGCCATCAAGACCGCGCTGGGCGGAGCGGTTCCCGTCGTTCTCGGGATCACCACGGAGACGTCGCTCATGACCGTGCCCGGGCGGGTCCGCAGCTCCGAACGAGGGAGCACGCTCATCGGTTCGGCCGGAGCCTCCCCCGCGAGTTCGAAGTTGGTGGCCGACGTGCTGACGGCGAGCAAGTTGCACGCGGCCGTCGTTTACGACATTCGGCCACACCTCTGGGGGAAGTTGGTCGCAAACGCGGCCATCAACGCCGTCAGCGCGTTGCTCGACTGCAACGCGGGTGCCATTCCACGCGATCCGAACGCGGCTCTGCTAGCCGAAGCGCTGGCAGAAGAAGCAGCAGCCGTTGCGGCCGCGCTCAAGATAAACTTGCCGTTCGCGAACCCGTGGACCTACGTGACCGAGGTCATTGAAGTCAGCACGGATTCCAAGAGCTCCATGGCCCTCGATCTGGAGTCGGGCCATCCAAGTGAGATCGACCACCTCAACGGCGCCGTTGTGGCAGCGGGCCGCCGCACCGGCGTACCGACTCCCTACAACGATGCGATACTCCGGCTCCTGAAGGCAAAGGAGGCGCTGCTCTCGCAGCAGCGGCGCGGCTCGGGCGGCGAATAGTGCAGCCATTCATTTTGGATTCGCCATCGTGCGCACCGCGATACCGGCGATCGCTCCGATCGACACAACGAGCGCGATCCAGAGAATCCAAGGGTTCCGCTCGCTCCAGGGTTTTTTTGCGGGGACGAATCCCGGATTCCGTACGGGCGGCCCGAGGGCCACGTCGGTCGCACCTTCGAGCACCCCGGCGCTATGAGTCTGCGCATAGTCGAATGACGGAGGAGGTGCCGCGGGATTTCCATAGATCATGCGATACCTCATACCCGGTGAGGCATCGAAATCGATGCGTCGCGGCGCGCCGAACGCCTCGATCCGCACGTCTCTGAGCGGGGCGTTATCACCGTTACGGATGATCACGCGCCAGTGCACCGCCTGCGTTTCGCCGAAATCCACGGATAGTTGGCCGCGACCGGGTCCCGTTCGTCTGACCCGCTGCGATGTGACGGTCTGCCACGAAATGCCGTCGGCGCTGGTCTGAACGTCGACGGGCCGCACGAAACGCGGCGTCGACGAATCAATGCGAAAGCGATCGATCGGCACCTCATCGATGCCGTCAACGCGATACGAAGTCGTCCGGTCTGATACGTTCCGGTTCGTGGGAACGACACCGATCGTATAGCGCGTGCTTTCGGATTGAGATCTGGCCGGGGCGGCGACACGAACGCCGTCGACCGGGAACGAGGCGTTTGGGTCCGAAATCCGAACCCGCAGATAGCGCGCCGTGCTGCGCGGGAACCTGACGCGCGTGTTCGCGGCGAGTCCGTCGCGCGCGTAGTCGTAGATCGGCGCGCCTGTCCTTATTGTGCGCCAGATCTTCCGGTCATCGCTCGCATCGACATCGACCGTCGTTGCAAACGCGTGAAGCGGTGTCGAGATGTCGAGGATACCGTAGACGCCGCCGTTCGGACCGAGATCGGCCACGACTTGCGAATATCGGCCCGGTACGAAACCTTCGTCGGTGAGCGCCGCGCTGCTCCACACCACGGTGGGGCCCGGCGGCGGCGTTCGCAACGTGAAAGGCACGAAGTTGCCGCGGCCATCGACGACGCGAAGGTCGTCGAGCGACGGCTGTGCGTTGGCATAGATCGACGGCGGCACCGCAACGCTTTCCGTACCTCCGCGTGCACCGGTATCGACGAGACGCTCGTACTTCCAATGGGCTAAGGAAGGCGGGGCCGGGTTCGACGCCACGACGGTTGCAAGGAGCAGGGCGGCGATCACGGCTGCGTTTCGATGACGTTCGCCGTGTAACGCTGATAGGCATACGAGATCGCAAGCATCACACTCCCGAGCGCCAAGAACGATACGATTCGGATGCCAGGATTGAACTCACTCATGTCGATGAGGAAGGCTTTTCCGATGGCCAATGCTAGCAGCGCAAATGCTTCCCATCGGGCGAATGACGAGCGGCGCAGAAGCCCGGCAGCGAATAGCACAAGCGCGTACGCGAGCCAGAACAGGGTGAGCGCGAGTTGATTCGCGTGCGTCCAGTCGTACAGTTCGTACGATACCCCAACGACCGCAAAGACGTGCCCGAACGGCTGGTAGGCGAGGTAGATCGGCAAAGGCTTGCCACCGGAATGACTCACGGATAACGCATGTACGACGAAGAACGCCGCCGCGAACACGGCCAGAGTGAGAAAGCGTTCGTTAACGAACGGCGCGCCGCCCACTGGCGGGAACGCGATCAGATGCAAAATTCCCAAGGCGAAGGCGGCGAAACCGAAGAACTGCACGACTGCCAGCCGCGTACGAATCCCGAGCCCGCCCAGCAACGCGCCTTCAACGGCCCAAAGAACCGCGACGACATCCCCCGTAAACGTGATCGCCACGCCTCCCGTGACAAGCGCAAGGCCGATCGCTGCGCAGGCCGATCTCCCCGTCGAATCCTTTGCCAAGCGCGCCAACGTAACATAGACGGCCGCAAGAACGACGACTGCGGCCGTTAGCCATCCGCGGTGCGATTCGAAAAGTTCGGCGTGCAAGGCGGCATAGTAAGCGCCCGCGGACAAGACGAGTAAGGCCACTTCGTACGCGTCAAGGGCAACCGACCGAAGCGTTTTGTGAATCGGTTGCCAAACGAAGAGCGCGAGATACAGCGTGGCAAAGGACAGGAACGTCAAAATCGGAAGAGGTGGCGTCGCGAAATAGGCGGTCAATGCGTAGATCTGCGTGAAGACGAAGGCCATTCCCTGAATACGCGGCCAGCGGCGATTGATCGGCAAAAATGCAAGGGCAGCGTCCAGGATGCCGATGTAGACCAGCAATTGCAACGGATGCGGCGTCGCGGTGGCGTTGAGTAACGGCGTTATAAATCCGCCGGAGAGTGCAAACCCCGCCGTCATCTCGGAATCGTGATAAACAGAGAGGGCGATGAGGGAGCCAGTGACGACGACCATCGCGACAAAGCTCGCAGCAATGGGCACGAGATGAAAACCGTTGCCCGCAGCCCACAGCGATAGATAAAGGATGCCGCCGCCCAGTCCGGTCAAGGCGCCTGCATAGATGTGTTGCTTCGCTCTCTGGAAGTACTCGCCGCCGGCGACGAACGTGATGCCACCAATCAAGCCGATGGCGACACGCCCAATCGGACCGACCCATCCGTTGTCGAAGGCATACTTGATGAAGAAGCCCACCCCGAGGAGCAGCACAAACGCTCCGGTCGCAAGCAGTACGCGACCTCCGAGGAAGCTTTCTGCGTCGATTGACGAAGACGCTAACGATGACACTGGCAACGGCTCGGGCGCTGCGCGGGGCGTTTGGAGGATGCGCGGTGCGGGCTGCGCGGGTGCCGGAGTCTTGGCTTGTGATGCGTGCGCTTCGGCGCGACGTTCTAAGCGCGTGAGGCGCTCTTCAATGGCATCGAGACGGTGGTCGGACAAAACGAACACCCTCCTATCGCCTAACTCGTTGTGCGGCGAAGAACGCTGCCTATTGCTAGGCTTTTCGACCTCGGATTGTCGGTTTCCGGCCTTGCGGGCACGGCCCGGCTACGTGATTACCGGGTTTGGATCGAATTGGGGACGCGTGGTCGCCTCACACCTGCGGTTTTAACTGGAGCATTCGAATGCTGCCGTCGCGGACTTCTACGTCGATGCCGCGGTTCGCAGGGGCGCCGATCCATCCGTCGATCGTCTCGTTACTCCCCTTGGAGGTCCCCCTAAGCGGGAAATCGGTGAAGATCGTACCGCGGTCGGTGTGGAGGTGAACGTGCGCGCTGACGGTTGCGTTGACCCAGATCGTAACGTTGCCCGTATCTGTGCTGAAGTGCAGCGTACCGGGCCAATCGGTGCTGCCGAAGGTCGCGCTGACGTTCCCGGCGCCGGCGTGGGCGTTCGCGTAGCCTGAGATCATGATCTTGATATCGCCGTGCCGCGTTCGCGCATCGACCGTCCCTTTGGCATTGGCGACGTTGATGAGTCCTCGGTCCGTGGAGAGACGCAGCGTGACGCCGACGGGTGCCCGAACCAAGTAGCGAACCGCTGCGCTCCCACGCGCGGATCGATCCAAGGGTTCGGCCGGGCGCACCACGATGGTGCCGCCAGTGCGCCGCAGCAGCGTCGGCGCAGAGCCCTTGCCCCCGAAGGCCTCGATCGTGTACGCGTCTTGGGCCTGGCCGATCTTCGGGGCATACGCGTCGATCTCACCGTCGCGGTTACGAACGACGATCTGCGAGCCGGGCGCGAGCGTGCCGACTTGCCGGAAGGTGAGCGGAGCGTTCGAGCACGCCGCGAACGCCAGCGGAAGAAGAAGAACGAGGCGCCTCATAACGTTACGTATTCGACAGAGGCATCACCGATCGCTCGTGCGGTCTCGCGGATGCGCGTCCTCGTAACTGCGCCGCATGTGTTCGAGCGAGACGTTGGTATAGATCTGCGTCGTCGAAAGACTCTCGTGGCCGAGCAGTTCCTTGATCGTGACGATGTCCGCGCCGTTCTCCAGCAGATGCGTCGCAAAGGAGTGCCGCATCACGTGCGGGGTCACGTGCTTTTGCAGACCGCTGAGTTGCGCGAACTCGCGGAAGACCACCCAGGCCTGGCGGTGCGAGAGCCGCGTCTTGCGTCTGCTCAGAAAGAGCGCCTCGTCGGAGGTCCGGGGCCGCAGAGCCACATAGCTGCGTATCGCGTCGGCCGCGGCTGCGTTAAGGAAGACGGCACGCTGTTTGTTCCCTTTGCCGATGACCCGCATGATCCGGCGTTCGAGATCGACGTCGCTCAGGTTCAAGCCGACCAGCTCCGCGCGACGAATTCCGCTCGCGTAGAGCACCTCCATGATCGCGATGTCGCGCAGGCGTTGAAACTCGCTCTTGCCGGCGATACGGGTGCGCAGCAACCTCGCGACCTCCGGTTCGGACATGACCTGCGGCAAACGTTTGGCAGCTTTTGGCGGCGGCACGTCGTCGGCCGGGTTGTCCGGGCGGCGACCCTCGCGTCTCTGCAGCGCAAAGTACGAGCGCAGCGCTGCGATCTTACGCCGCACCGAGGCCGGCGTATAGCTGCGCGGCCCGATAAGATCCATCACGAACCGCCGGATATCCGAGGCCGTCGTCTCCCCAATCTTAAAGAACGGTGCCGTCCTCGGATGCCCAGGTTCCAAGAAACACCCGAAGAGCTCGACGTCGCGAGCGTATTCCTCGCTCGTGCGGGCCGACTGCCCCCGTTCCAGGCGTAAGTACGCGGCAAACTCCGCTATCCTCGGATCGGCGGGAATGTAGTTACTCATTCGCCTCGCGGATCGCCGAGATGTTCGCGTACTCCACCCCTTTGCCGCTGCGGCTGACGGTCAGGACCGCACGCCAGCGCCGGCCCGGTTTGCCATAGGTGAGCGTCTCTGCCGCCACGTCCGCGCCCACGACATCGGGCCCGGCTATCCAGCCTGCCTTCACGAGCTGCCCGGAGAAGGCTGCGAGCATCTCTCCGAGGGATTTGGTCGTATGCAAGTAGGCGGACGAGCTCCCAAATGGATTCGTCGGCGGAAACGGCGTCGCCATGTCGACACCCTGGGGCGCTCGCAGTTCCGGCAGAGGCGAGCGCATCTGCGTCTCGATCCGCGAAAGAGGCGACCCTGCCGCGCACGGATCGAACATGGCCGCAGGCTGCTGTTTGACGATCGTGACCATCAGCACACCCGAATCGCCCCTTAGAGCGCGGACGGTAACGTACCGCGCGTCTTTACCGCAGTACTCGTCGAGTTGCGCAAAGGCGGACGCCGCGAAGCCGCCCAGCTGAAGCGGCCGGCGTCTCTTCCAACCGGCACGCTCGAGTGCTCGGTCGTACGCCGCGGCGGCGGCCTTTGCGTCTGGGACCGAGTAAAAGACCTCCGTCGTTCCGGCCGGCCCCAACGACGCGAACGCCGTTTCGGGCGCAGAGACGATGCTGCCCAGCACAGGTTCGGCCGGCAACGGCACGCCCGATAGGCCGCCGGCCGGCAGAGCCCCGACGGTCACGGAGGCCGACTGCCCCTGGCTGGCTGCCAGCGCCTGCAGCAGCCGTGCCGTCATGTCAGATTGCGCTTGCGCCGGCGCCGCGCTAAGGGCGATTGCGATGACCGCGCAGAGTAGACCCGAAATACTGCGAGGGGTTGTCATCAGGGAACGCCTCCATTGGTGAGGGACCGGAGTTCAGGGCATAGTAGCACGCCCCTGTCGCTAGGTTCTGCGCGTTGGCTGCCCGTACTTTTCCACATCTCTTCCATATCACCAAATCATTGTTTGTGGATATACGCGAAGCTGTGGATAAGGTCCTGGCTTGCGATCTCGCTGCGGCCCAAAATGGAACGCCCTTCTCGAGCGGGTATGAACGCGCGGTGACGATTGCAGCGCAGACCGTGACGTGGGGCATCAGCGCCGCGGCACTTGCCGGCGTACTCTTTCGCCCGTGGCGCGTTCCGGAGTGGATCTGGGCGGTTCTCGGTGCCGTGGCGCTGGTGGGCTTACGGCTGGTACCGTTGCAGGCAGCTGCCAGCGCGGTTGCGCGCGGAATCCCGGTCTACGCATTTCTCATGGGTATGATGGCGCTTTCGGAACTCGCGCGCGCGGAAGGCATCTTCGCGTGGCTGGCCGCGCATACGCTGATGGCCTCGCGTGGATCCCAGAGACGCCTCTTCGTCTTGGTGTACGGCGTCGGCGCCCTCGTGACGACGCTCCTCTCGAACGATACCACAGCGATCGTCTTGACGCCGGCCGTATTCACCGTCCTCGCGCGGACCGAGATCGATCCGATGCCGTTCCTCTACGCCTGCGCGTTCGTGGCAAACGCCGCGAGTTTCGTCATGCCGATCAGCAATCCGGCCAACCTCGTGGTCTTCGGGGCCCATCTTCCGTCCCTGGGGCCGTGGCTGCGTGCCTTCGGGCCTGCGGCCATGGCGAGCCTCGCGGCAACCTTCCTGGCGCTCTTTCTGATCGCGCGGACCGGGCTGCGCAGGCGATTCTCCGTCGACGGGGTAACGGCCGTCCCGCTGAGTCGAGGCGGGCGCGTCGCGCTTGCCGCGGTGGCGGCCTCCGGCGCCGCCTTGGTCGGCGTAGCAGCGTTAGGCGGGCCGGTCGGCTTAGCGAGTCTCGGGCTCGGCGTGCTCTCGGTGGGCGTCGTCGGAACGGTCGACCGGTCCGCTCCGGCGGCCGTCGGGCGCACCATCGCATGGCCGATCGTACCCCTTGTGGCCGGGCTGTTCGCGATCGTGGCTGCGCTCGACCGCACCGGTGCGCTGGAACTCGCGCGCGCGTTTCTGCGCTACTGCTCTCATCTCGGCTCCGCGCCGGGGGCTCTCCTCGACGGCGCGGCCGTGGCGCTCGCTTGCAATCTCTTCAACAACTTACCCGTTGCGCTGCTCGCGGGGTACTCCTTGCACGGTGCCGCAATTTCGGCGGGCCTTTCGCGGGCGACGCTGGTTGCCGTAGATCTCGGACCGAATCTCTCGATCACCGGTTCCCTCGCCACGCTGCTTTGGCTTATCGCACTGCGCCGCGACGGTCTCGAGGTGACTCCATGGCAGTTCCTGCGAACGGGGCTCCTAGTTCTTCTGCCGGCCCTGATTCTGGCGCTGCTCTTCGTGCGATGACGGTGCCGTAAGCTCCGAAGGCCTCCTAGCGTATAGGCGTTTCCTGCGAGTACCACGCATACCAGCGGCCGCGCGCGTAGTAGAATGCATCGGCGAATCGCACGCCGCCGCGCACGCCCGTGACGATCGCGGTATTGCCGTGCATCGCGACCGCAACTTCGAACGCTTCCGGCGAGGCGGCGGCTACGCTCGGGTTTGTCGGTGCGGCCCTAAGAACGCTCCGGCGATCGTGAAGCATGCCGTGCGGCCCGACGGCCGTATACTCCGGTGCGAGCAGCATCTGCATGTAACCGGTATCGCCGGTTCGCTTTGCACGTTGCCAGTGGGCTTCGATCGCTTGAATCGCCGAGGCGCTGCGCCGAACTTCAAGTTCGCTCCGGGCTACGCTGGCGCACGGGCCAGGCGCCGGTGTCGTGGGAAGCGCGGGAAGCTCAGCCGGCCCGCCGGGCATCAGTCGCAGCGGACGAGCGATGGATGCAACCGAACCGGCGCAGTTCGCCGTGTGCCCGGCGCTGCAGGCGCTCGTCGCCAGAGCAAGACCGGCCAGCAGGAGGAGGGGGCGTGCGGTGCGGCCGTCTGCCATCTTCTTCCTCGGACCAGGGTTCGGGCTAGCCGACGTAGCTGACGTTGACGGGCACGCCCGCATCCTCGGCGCGCTTGAGCACGTTCAGCACCTTGTCCAGTTCTTCTTCTATGGCGACGATCTCGCGGGCGCTCACACCGACGGGAACGGCGTGCTCCCATAGGACACGCCGCGCCGTTTCGAATGCGATACGAAGGCGCTGCGGTGTCGATTCGAGGACGGGCCAGTCATCGATTCCCATGGCCGGGACGATCCTCCAGCCGATGCCCGAAATTTCGTCGTCGTCGAAGAATGCATGTGGGATGGCGGCGAGCATATCGAGCGCCTCTCGGTCGCCGACTCGCAGAGGCAAGCCGATCTCCGCAAGGCGTACGATATATCGAAAGAAAGACGCATTCCCGACCGTGTAGCCGCCGGCCGGAGATGCGACGTTGACGTGCACCATCGGCGAAAATGGCTCGCCGCCAGGCGCCGTATTCATGAGATTTGGCTACTCCGTTCTAGCAAGCGGCCTACGGAAGCGTCTTTACGAGCGCTTCAACGGCTTGAGCACTCTTCTCCAGGGACGCCTTCTCTTCCGCCGTCAACCTGATCTCGACGACCTGTTCGAGGCCTTTGGCCCCCAAACGGCACGGGACGCCGATAAAGAGATCGCGGATACCGTACTCGCCCTGCAGATACGCCGCGCACGGTAGAATCTTGTGTTTGTCCTTCAGGATGGCGTCGATCATCTCGGTGATCGCTCTGCCCGGAGCGTAGTACGCGCTGCCGGCTTTGAGGAGATTGACGATCTCGCCGCCGCCCTTTGCGGTGCGTTCGACGAGACGGTCGATCGTCGCTTTGTCGAGCAGTTCGGTAATCGGTACGCCGGCAACCGTCGAATAACGCGGTAGCGGCACCATCTGATCGCCGTGGCCGCCGAGCACGAATGCGTGCACGTTATCTACGCTCACGCCCAGCTCCATCGCAATAAACGTGCAGAACCGCGCGGAGTCGAGGACGCCGGCCATACCGAGCACGCGCTCGCGCGGGAAGCCGCTTACGCGGCGCGC
>JAKAPQ010000075.1:0-2041 GCA_021806945.1 bacterium
GGGTCCAGCCGTTCCATAACGTCGAGATGCAGCCCGCGCACCACGCCGCTCAAGCACCGGTCGCACTCGCCGCGGTACTCCACGTCGATCGTGCCGCCGATCTCCAACAGACCGTCGGCCGCCCGCAGCTCGAGCCGCACCGCCGCCGGTTCGGGAAACGCCAGCCCTTCGAACGGCTCGAGTACGATACGCCGGTCAACCAGCAGATGCCGATGACCTCCGCCGGCCAATCCGCCGATGTCGATCTTGTCTTCAGAAGCCATAACATAGACGAAGGTCCCCACGGCGGGAGGACCCCCAAAAACTCGCACCATTGTAGTCCCCCCAAGCGCGCCTTGTCAAACGGCTCTGTCGACGGGATAGGGGATACGATGAACAGCATACCGCCGAGCGGCCCTGCCGCCCAAGCGCTCGCGAGCAGTGGGGTGGCCTACGCCCGTGAGATTGCCGCTGCCGCCCGCCGGCACGGCCTCGACCCACGCCTGCTGGCGGCCGTCGCCGCCCAAGAGACGGGCGGCCCCGGGAGCAATGCGGGCCGCAATATCGTCGGGGACGGCGGGCACGGCCGCGGCCTCTTCCAGATCGACGACCGCTGGCACGCCTTTGCCCGCTCGCCTGCGGCAATGCAGCCCGCGTGCAACGCAGAGTACGCTGCCGGCATGATCTCGGGGCTGCTCCACCGCTACGCCGGGAACCTCCGAGAGGCGCTCTCTGCCTACAACTCCGGCTGCCCCGACTCCAAAGGAACGGTCACGCGCTGGGCCGATGGGCAAAGCCTCGGTTATGCGGACTCCGTCCTACGGCACTACGAGGAGCTCGCAGGGGCGGCCGAACCCAGTCCAAGCCTCCCGGCCGAACTCGACGCCGAGCGCGCGGCCGACCGCGAACGCGTGAACGCGCTCGCCTCCTTTGCCGCTGGGCAAGCCGACCTGCTGCCCGCGGCGGTCGCGACCCGTACCTATTCGTACCGCGAACTCGCCGGCCTAGACGACGACGGCGCAAGCCGGCGCGGCGGGCTTGCCGGCGGCAACGCTGCGCGTGAATGAGCTGCGTACTTTCAGGAGGAGAGAATCATGGGTTTCAACGTTGGCAACGCACTCGCCGGAGCCGTGACGGGCTTCATGGAGACGGGTAACCCGTGGGTCGGCGCGGCGATGGGCGCCGCCGGTGCCTTCGGCGGCAGCACCAATCTCGGAAACGTCGCGGGCGGCCTCGGAAACGGCGCCATGGGTTTGCTCAACGCGCAAAGCGAGGGCTTCCAGGTGGCCATGTACGGCGAGCAACTGCGCCACCAGGAACAGATGCAGTTCAACTCGCAGGCCTTTAACGAAATGATCGACGAGAAGTCCGAAAACATGCGGGAAGCCAATACGCTGCGGGACGTTCAGATGTCCCAGTTCCGCGCGGACAACCAAATCGTCAAGAAGTTCGTCCAGATGATCGCCGAGTAGCAGTGCGCGTACGCCCGTTGGCGGCGCAGGCCGCACCGCACGCCGCTTCACCCCCCGCGCCGGGCTCCCCGGCGCCCCCCGGGGCGGCGAACGGCGACGACGCGACGCAGGACGACGTCGCGCTCGTCCTGCAAAACGTCCTGGACCGCGAGCAGGCTATGGCGACCGAGCAGCAACTGCGTCTTCAGGTCCAGCGCGCTACGTTCGACGAAGCCGCTGCGGAGCGCGCCGAGCTCGAGCGCGAATGTAACCTCCTGCAGTCGATGTTCCAGCAGCAGGCCAAAGACGAAGACGAAGTGGTCAAGAAATGGATCGCCCTAATTTAGAAGGGGCTGCGTGCGACATGTGGTACAATCACTCGTCTTGCGGGCCATTAGCTCAGTTGGTTAGAGCGCATGCTTGATAAGCATGAGGTCCCTGGTTCGACCCCAGGATGGCCCAGGGATTTAGGGTTTAGGGAATGACTTTTCCCTAAACCCGTTTTCTTAGGGAATGGCCTAGGGATAAACCCCGAAAAAACCTGATAACCACGGGATTTGACTTCATGCTTGATAAGCATGAGGTCCCTGGTTCGACCCCAGGATGGCCCA
>JAKAPQ010000075.1:2051-10196 GCA_021806945.1 bacterium
ACTTTTCCCTAAACCCGTTTTCTTAGGGAATGGCCTAGGGATAAACCCCGAAAAAACCTGATAACCACGGGATTTGACTTCATGCTTGATAAGCATGAGGTCCCTGGTTCGACCCCAGGATGGCCCAGGGATTTAGGGTTTAGGGAATGACTTTTCCCTAAACCCGTTTTCTTAGGGAATGGCCTAGGGATAAACCCCGAAAAAACCTGATAACCACGGGATTTGACTTCATGCTTGATAAGCATGAGGTCCCTGGTTCGACCCCAGGATGGCCCACCATGTGAGACCTTCAGCGGGTAGGCCCGGGAAGTCCAAACTTCCCGGGCCTACCTAGGAGGCTATCAAAGCTAAGCACGTTTCCCTCTTTGGGCTGCCTTTTGCCCGAATACTTCGTTGCTCATCAGTCACGAAGCTACGGCTTCGCTCCTTCTTCGCGCCTCGTCTCCGAACAAAATTCGGCGCCAAATCCGAAAACGGCTCAACTCCAACAGCCTCCTAGCATCTGCCGGTCTACGAAGGGTACGGACCGCGGCTCTTATAGCTTATAGATCGAGCGCCGCAGGGCGGGCAGATGTGGATTCTTCCACACGGTCTCGTTCGCGAACGTGATGCGCAGCGGCACGCATCTCGCGAAGGCCGTGCGCAGCGGAAAGACGTTGGGACTGAGACCGAACTTGTGCTTGATCTGCACGCCCGGCGAGAACGTTCCCGCATCGCGCACCTCAGCGACCAGCCGGCCACGGGCCACGAGCCCGAACTCGATCTCCTTCATCGTCGCGGTCGTTTCATTGACGTAATCTATGCCAAGCGTCGGATTGCCTCCGAGCGAATCTTGATGGTAACGATAACCGTACACGTCGGACCAAAAATAAGGGCCCGGCGGGTAATAGCCTGGGATATACCCGGGCAGCATAAAATGACCCCGGTCTGCATCGCATGCGAGCACCTTGACCGGATGGCGGGAGGTCGCCGCGTGCGCGTTCAGAGGGAAGCCGGCGGCCATCACCGACGCCAGCGCAAGACCGAGTTTTCGCAAATTGTTCATCATTACTCTCCTCCGCCATTCCTACCCATTTTTCGAGCGCCGCAATGTTCGAGCGAGACGTGCCGCCCGCGCGGCGCTCGTGCCCGGCACACCAACGCAAAGAAGGCCTCGGCGCTTGCCGAAGCCTTCTTTGCGTTGGTTGAAGCGCGACGGCTCTTACGCCTCGACCTTTACGACGAACTTCATGTTCGCGTGGTCGGGCCCGCAGACGATCGCGCAGTGAATGACGTAGGTTCCCACTTTTTCCGGCGTGAACGTGACGGTCTTGTCGCTGCCCGGCGTAATCATGGTCATCGGGATGCCGAAGTCGCTCGACTCGATTCCATGGACGCCCGCTGTTGAAGTGAGATGCAACGCAACCGGCTGGCCGGCGTGCACGATGATGACGCCCGGGGTGAACTTCCCGGTCGATGCCGTGATGGTGATATTTTGAACGGCAGTAGCGGCCGAACCGTTGGCGGGCATCCCGACGGTGAGGCCTAAGCTGAGTGCGCAAGCGAAGAGTGCTGATGCCGCGCGGCCTTGGAAGTTCATGTGATCCTTTCTCTGACGAACGATGTACTTCTCCCCGATGGTAAGGCGTCGACGAGAAATAGCCGTGAAGCGATTCTTCACAAGTGTGAATGCCTCAGGAAGAACTCCTATTTTTGTCGCTACTTTCTCGCTACGACAAATACCACAGCGGAAACGTTCGGATCGCAAGGTCGCGCGGCCAAGCGTCTATAACAAGGCGCAGCAAGCCGCTCTCGGGGATGTAGCTCAGTTGGTAGAGCGCCTGCTTTGCAAGCAGGATGTCAGCGGTTCGAATCCGCTCATCTCCAGGCTTTTGGGAGGAACGTCGCCGCAGCGAGGCTCCTCCCAAGGTGCGCTGCCGAAGGACTCGCAGGGCGCCTAGTGAATCAAGGCGGGTCGTCCGGGGGCATAGCTCAGTTGGTAGAGCATTACGCTGGCAGCGTAAGGGTCAGGAGTTCGAGTCTCCTTGCCTCCACCACGTTCGGGTCCCAATGGGATCCGACCGGGCTCGCAGGTTTACGAACCGCTGCTTTTGCCCTATACTGACGCTCGCGGAGTACGCTGGATGACCGCGCTAGCGCTCGTTGCGCCGGCGAGGAAAGTCCGGGCTTCACCGGGCAAGGTGCAGGATAACGTCCTGTCGGGGCGACCTGAAGGAAAGTGCCACAGAAACAAACCGCCCGCCGCATGCCTGGGTATCCCCGAGGCGGCGCATGGGTAAGGGTGAAATCGTGAGGTAAGAGCTCACGGGGCGGCGCGAAAGCGACCGCTCGGGTAAACCCCACCTGAAGCAAGATCGCTCGACGCGTCCCGAGCTTGGCAAGGGACCGGACGGCCCGTCCGAACGAGCAACATCGCACGAGGCGCGCGGCGACGCACGCCCCAGACAGATGGTCATCGCCGGCCTCGGCCGGTACAGAATCCGGCTTACAGGCGTGCTCCGCTTCTGTCTTACGCCGCAACTGATGAGGGAGCCGGTGCGTTCTAGCCAATGAGGCCGCCAAGAGGTATTTTATCCATCGTGAGCGATCAACGATTCACCCCCGAGATGACCGTCGACGAAGCCTTCAAAATACACGCCGGCGCGCGGCGCGTCTTCGCGCGCTTCCACCTGGGCGGATGCTCGCACTGTGCGATCAGCGAGTCCCATACCATCGGCGCCGTCAGCGAAGATTACGGCATTCCGTTGCCGATGCTGCTCGATAGTTTGAACGCGCTTTTTGCCCAGGGCGATCTTGCGGTCGGCGCTAAAGTCCGTATTCCCGACGAGATCCGCGCAAAGATCCCGCAACTTGCGGAGGTCCCGGAGGTTGGCGAGATTACCGAAGCCGAGAGCGGCGCCTATACGGCCGAGTTCGGCGACGTGCGCCTGCAGGGGCTAGCCGAGGACTTCGTACCGGTCCAAGCCGACGCCACGCCGGCTTAACCTGTCAACCATCGAGCGGCTTGCGCTGCTTGAAGCCTTCGTCGGCGCCGTGCCAGTAGCTAACGCGCCGTTCGCCTACCTTCCAGCACAGATAGACCGGCACGCCTTCGCGCAGCGACGGAAAGTCGATCAGCCCGATATCGATGTCCTTTACGATGCAGCCATGGGCCTCGATGCGGTTGATTAGCCGTACGATCTCGGCCTTCAACTCGCTATACGGCCCAGGCGCAAACGGCGCTCGAACCCCGACGACGCGCGGATGCGGTGCGGGCTGTACGCCGCGCACCGCCGGATCGTTCTGGAGCAAGGTAATGGCCAGCTCGCGGCGGCGGACCCAGAGGTCCTCGAAGACCGATTCGAGTCTCGGGATGAGGGCGTTAGCCTTTTCGGGCGAAAATATCTTCATGGACGTTCCAGGCTTCCGGCGGCTCGCATGGCTTTAGATCGGCTCGTCTTCGTGACCGGCCTTTCCGGGGCGGGCAAAAGCCAGACGATGAAGACCTTTGAGGACTTGGGCTTTTACTGCGTCGACAACCTTCCTCCCGCACTGCTCGAGCCGGCGCTGGAACTGGTCGATCGGGCACAGCAGCGGCGGGTCGCACTGGCGCTGGACGTGCGCACCGGCGGCGCGCTCGGCGACGCCTTGCCGATCGTCACGCGCCTTGCGCGCAACGGCGTGCGCGCCGAGACCCTCTTTCTCGATGCCCGTGACGACGTACTGGTCCGGCGCTACAGCGAGACGCGTCGCCGCCATCCCTTCGCAGCCGCCGCGTCGCTACGCGAAGCCATCGCCATGGAGCGCTCGGCTCTCGCATCGTTACGCGCGTACGCTACGCAGGTTATCGATACGACGACTCTGACGCAAGCCGATCTCAAAGAGCGCATTACAACCGCGTACGCCCCAAGCGACGGCGAGCATCGGCTGGCGATCGCCATCGTCGCCTTCGGATTCAAATATGGCATTCCGCTGGACCTCGATCTGCTCTTCGACGTCCGCTTTTTGCGCAATCCTAACTACGACGATGCATTACGGCCGATGACGGGAGCCGATCCCGCCGTTGGGACCTATATCGAAGGCGACCCCTCGCTCGAACCCTTTACGGCGCGCCTGTTCGATATGATCGACTTTCTCGTGCCGCGTTTCATCTCCGAAGGGAAATCGCAGATCACGATCGGGATCGGATGCACCGGCGGCCGGCACCGGTCCGTGTACGTGGCGCGCCGGCTCTTCGCCCATCTCGAAGCCGTGGCGGGCGTTCAACTTCACCTCGACATGCGGGATGCGGCCCGATGACGCGCGACCGGATCTTTTCGTGGCTGCGCTGGTTTTATCCGGGCTTGGGCGTGAAGCGCTGGCTGGTCGTTACCATCGTCGGCGTGCTTCTGCTGGTCAACGGCATCGACCGCTATCTCGTCGCGGTCGGCCTGCGTTTCCACGTCAACGAAGTGCTCGACAGCATCGTCTCCGATTATTTTTCGCCGTCCTATCTTTCGTGGATCTTTGGGCTGCTGGGTATCGTGGCTATTCTCTTCGGCATCCGGCAATGGCTTCGCGCCATCATCCGCGCGAGCGCCATGGGGGGGCGCAATCGCATCGTCGATCGCCTGCTTGAGATGCGCCTGCGCAACGGGTACAAGATCGTGGCGATCGGCGGCGGAACGGGGCTTTCGACGCTGCTGCGCGGTCTCAAGAGCCGGACCACCAATCTTACGGCCGTCGTCACCGTGAGCGACGACGGCGGCAGTTCGGGGCGCCTTCAGAAAGAGCTCGGCGTTCTGCCCCCGGGAGACATTCGAAACTGCCTGGTCGCACTCGCCGACGACGAGGCCCTCGTCACCGATCTCTTTCAATACCGCTTCAAAGAGGGCGACGGTCTGACGGGGCACTCGTTCGGCAACCTGTTCCTAGCGGCGATGACCGGCATAACGGGCAACTTCGACGAGGCTATCAAGGAGTCGAGCCGCGTTTTGAACGTCAAAGGACGCGTCCTCCCCTCGACGCTCGGCGTCGTGCGGCTCTGCGCGACGCTCGAAGACGGCAGCGTGCTGGAAGGCGAGTCGAACATCTCGAAGGCGCGCAGCCGGATCGACAAGGTCTACTTCGACCCGCCCTACGCCGCCCCGCTCGACGAAGTCATCGCGGCCATACGCGAGGCGGACGCCATCGTGCTCGGGCCGGGCAGCCTCTTCACGTCGATCGTACCGAATCTGTTGGTGGACCGCATCGCGCGCGAAGTCTCCGCTGCTTCCGCGGTGAAGATGTACGTCTGCAACGTCATGACGCAGCCGGGAGAGACCGACTCGATGGCCGCCTCCGAGCACGTTGCGGCGCTGCTTGCAAATGCCGGCGAGCGTGTTTGCGACTACGTCATCGTCAACGACCAGCTGCCTTCACGGCTCTTGGGCGCCTATGCGGAAGAGGGTCAAACCCCTGTGGTGCCCGATCTGGACCGCATCAAAGCGATGGGGTTACAGCCGGTACGCGCGCAAGTCATCAGCGAGACGATGAACGTGCGCCACGATCCGTCGCGGTTGGCGCAGGTCGTTCTCGCCATCATCGACCGCGCGGTAGCTCAGCGCGCGTCGTATGTGAAAGCCGCTCCGGATCGCGACGTCAATGCGATAGCGTGACGGTGACGGCGAGCGGTTTACCGGGATCGACGTGTGACGTCGGCGCTTGGTATGCCTGATAGCCCTTCGCCTGCACCGTGTAATCGAAGTATCCGCTCGGGATGCTGCGGAAATCGAACTTCCCGTTCGCGTCGGTCGTTCGGGTCAGAACCACGTCGACCGTTACCAGGGCGTCCGCCAATGGCCGATTGGTCCCGGCATCCAGCACTACGCCGGAGAACGACGAGTACGTCGCGCCCAGCGGCAACGCGGAGTCGTTGCACGCGGCCAGCACGATGACCGCGGCGAGCGCTGCGAACAAGCGCACGAGTTTCATAGCCATCATTTCTTCTTCCCGCGCACATCCCCCGTCGCTCCCAAGCTCGAAGGGCGAACCGGCAGCGGCGAGGAACCGCGGGGGGTCATGGGAAGCCCGACGTACCGCGGCATCCCGCTAGCAGGAGGTTCCGCCTTGTCGACCACGGCCCCGATCGCCCGGCACGCCGGTATGCGCTACTGTGAGGACGCGCTTGAAGCGATCGGCCATACCCCGCTCGTAAGGCTCAACAAGGTCACCGGCGGCGCTCGCTGCCTGATGCTCGCCAAGATCGAGTACATGAACCCGGGCGGCAGCGTCAAGGATCGCCCGGCGATCGCGATGATCGAGGCGGCGGAGCAAGCAGGTCTCCTCAAGCCCGGCGGGACGATCGTCGAGCCGACCAGCGGCAATACCGGTTCTGGACTAGCGATGGCGGCAGCCATTCGCGGTTACCGCTGCATATTGGTGATGCCCGATAAAATGTCGCGGGAGAAAGTCGACCTCTTGCGAGCCTACGGCGCCGACGTCGTCGTGACGCCGACCAACGTGCCGAACGATTCGCCGGAATCCTACTACGGGGTCGCCAACCGCTTGGCCGCAGAGATACCCGCGGCATTCCAGCCCAACCAGTTCCACAACCCGGTCAACCCGGTCGCGCACTACCGAACGACCGGCCCCGAGATATGGGAGCAGACTGCCGGAAAGATCACCCATCTCGTCGCCGGCATCGGCACCGGCGGAACGATCTCCGGCACGGCACGCTTCCTGAAAGAGTGCAACCCGAAGATCCACGTTGTCGGTGCGGACCCCGAGGGCTCGATCTACTCCGGCGACACCCCGAAATCGTATGCGGTCGAGGGCATCGGCATGTCCTACCTGCCCGAGACCGTCGACATGAAGGTCATCGACGAGATGGTCCGCGTCTCGGACCGCGATTCGTTTCTCATGGCCCGCCGAATCACGCGCGAGGAAGGCTTGCTGGTCGGCGGTTCCTCAGGTACTGCAGCAGTCGCGGCCGTGCGGCTGGCCGCCACGCTCCCGGCCGAAGCCGTCCTCGTCGCGATCTTCCCGGACTCGGGTAAAGGCTACATGTCAAAGATCTTCAACGACGAGTGGATGATCGCGAACGGCTTTCTGGCCGAGGGGAAACGCCTCGCGACGGTCGGCGACGTGCTGCGCAGCAAACGCCCGATGCCGCCGATGATCACCGTGAAAGACACCGACGTCGTCAAAGATGCGCTCGATCTCTTGCGCCGTTATGAGATTTCGCAGATCCCGGTCATGCGCGGCCACGAGCAGATCGGCAGCATCAACGACGTCGCAGTCATGCAGTCCGTATTCGACCGCTCCGACATACTGCACAAGCCGGTGACCGAGGTCATGGGGCGGCCATTCCCCGTTCTCGATCAATCCGATGAGATCTCGAAGGCGTACAAACTTCTGACGCTGGCCAACCCGGCCGTCGTCGTCACCGACGCCGACGACCCGGTCGGCGTCCTTACCCGCCAGGATATTATCAGCTTTCTCTCCACCTCTTCCGAGACGCTGCGACCGGCATGAAGTTCAGCACGAGAGCGATCCATGCCGGCCAAGGCGCCGATCCGGCTACCGGCGCGACCATCGTCCCGATCTACCAAACGTCGACCTACACGCAGGAAGCCGTGGGCGTTCACAAGGGCTACGACTATAGCCGAACCGCGAACCCGACGCGCGCCGCTCTGGAGACCCAGCTCGCCGCCTTGGAGGACGCACGGTTTGGCTGCGCGTTCTCGAGCGGCATGGCAGCAACGGCAGCGGTTCTGAACCTGTTGTCCGCGGGAGATCACGTCGTCGTAACCGACGACCTCTACGGCGGAACCTATCGCCTCTTCGCGCGAGTGCTCGCACGCTACGGCATCGGCTTCACCTACGTGGATATGTCGGATCTCGAAGCCCTCGAGGCCGCCGTGGAAACCAACACGAAGATGTTTTGGATCGAGACGCCCACGAACCCCCTGCTCAAACTCATCGACATCGCAGCGGTCTGCGGTCTTCGCGACGCTCGGCATCCCGAAGGGCAGCGCGCGGTCGTCGCGGTCGACAATACGTTTGCGTCGCCGTACTTCCAGTCGCCGCTGGCGCTCGGCGCCGACCTCGTGGTGCATTCCACCACCAAGTACATCGGCGGCCACAGCGACGTCGTCGGCGGTGCGGTTCTCACCAACGACCAGGCGCTGCACGACGTCGTCAAGT
>JAKAPQ010000076.1 GCA_021806945.1 bacterium
ACCGCGAAGGCGCGCGCGCTCGGATGGGAGCCTCGCGTCGATTTCGAGAGCGGCTTACGCGCAACCATCGACTGGTACAAAGCCAACGGCGACTGGTGGCGCCCGCTCAAGAGCGGAGAGTTTCTCGACTACTACAAGCGCCAGTACGCGCACCGTTAGCGCATGAGGAGCAGCCTATGAAGGGTGTCATTCTTGCCGGCGGACTCGGGTCTCGCCTGCGCCCGCTTACGAAGGTCACGAACAAGCATCTGCTGCCGATCTACGACAAGCCGATGATCTACTACCCGATCGAGACGCTCGTTCGCGCGGGCATCAAAGACATCATGATCGTGACCGGCGGAAACTCTGCTGGCGATTTCCTGCGCCTGCTCGGCAACGGGCGGGAGTTTGGCCTCAAAGACATCTACTACACCTACCAGGAAGGCGAGGGTGGGATAGCGGACGCGCTCAAACTCTGCGAACACTTCGCCGAGGGCCGGCGGATCGTCGTGGTCCTGGGCGACAACATCGTTCAGGACGATATCGCTCCCTACGTTCGCGCGTTCGAAGAGCAGAACTCCGGCGCAAGGATTCTCCTGAAAAAGGTTCCCGACCCGGAACGGTTCGGCGTTCCCGAGCTCGACGGTGACCGCATCGTCCGCATCGAGGAGAAGCCCGCCGCGCCGAAGAGCACCTATGCGGTTACGGGCATCTACATGTACGACCGCCGCGTCTTCGATTTCTGCCGGCACCTCAAGCCGTCGGAACGCGGCGAACTCGAGATCACCGACGTCAACAACCAGTACATCAAAGAGGGCGACCTCTACTACGACGTGCTCGACGGCTGGTGGACCGACGCCGGGCAGTTCGAGTCGCTCTTCCTGGCCAATCAACTCGTCGCGCGGGCGCGCGGCGCGGAGGACTACGCCGGTGCCGCGTCCACCAAGAATTGAATGGTTCGAAACTCTTCGAGATCGCGCATGCTCACGTCTTTCATCGTGAGTCCGTAGATGTCGACGTTCAAGAGCGCGTCGGGCGGAGCCGCGACGGTCGGCACGCGCGGATCGTAGTTGGCTCCCCACCGCGCGATGCGGTACCCCGTCTGCACGAAGAGCTCTTCGACGCTCTTACGCGTGAAGAAGCGAATGTGCGTCACGTCCAGCAGACCCTCTTCGACGTAGTCCCAGCGCCCCTTGAAGAGTTCGCCCAGCAGCCAAAGATTCCGAACGTTCGGAATGCTCGCGAGCACCTGCGCGTCCGGCGCGAGAAACGGCTTGACCCGCCGGAGCAGATTCCACGGATCGTACAAGTGCTCGAGCACGTCCGGAAAGAAGACCACGTCGATGCTTCCGGGAGCGAACCCCGCGCCTGCGAAGTCCATCGTCTCGACGTTCTCTTGCAGGACGCGATCGAGGCGTGCCGCCGCGTAGGCTGCAGCTTCGCCGCTGCGTTCCACTCCATGGACGACGGCTTTCGGAAAGACGCGTTTGAGCTCGGCGCCGGTCGCGCCGCCGCCGCAGCCCACGTCGAGAACCACCCTTGGCTCGTGCGCGAGCATCTGCAGCAGCTCGTTTCGCGGATTTAGGAAGTAGGTCGCTTGCGCGCCTTTGTCGACGATCCGGCGCGGGCGGCTCAACTCTTCCCATATGTAGCCTCTGCTCTGCGCCGCAGCATTCGCGCGCGACCGTACCAGCAGCTCCGCGGCTCGCGCCGCAGCCGTGCCGGGAGCGGCAGCGAACTCCGGAAGGCGGCGAGCGACGGTTGCGGCAAGGAGCCCGCGTAGGTTCGCGTCGCCGAGCGTCATCGCAATCGCCGTCGCGAGCTTCTCGGGAGCCGCCTCGAGCACGCCGTCCTCAGCATCGAAGAACGGCCCGTTCAACCACCCCATCGGCGTCCACAGGTTGATGGCCGGAACGCCCGCCAGCATAGCCTCCACCGAGATGTTGGAGTCGACCGAGACGACGGTATCGGCCGCAACGACGAAGCGTTCCGTCTCGCCGCGCGCGTAGATGACTCCGGTCTCGAGGCCTTCTTCTTTACAGAGCGCCGCCACGATCTCTGCGCCGCCGTCCTCGGTGGGACGGTCTTTCACGGCCAAGCGGATCGGAACGCCGCGCGCGCGCAGATCGCGCACGGCGCGAAGAACCGTACGCAGCGTCGACGCGTAGGCGCCCGCATCGCAGAAGGCCGTGAAGCGCGCGCTCCAGGTCGTCGCGAAGACGACCAGAAACTCGTTCGCCCCGATCCCGTAGCGCGCCGCGAGCTCCGAGCGAACGGCGCCGCGCTGAGAAGGCAGGGCCGCGTACACGTCCCACGACGGGTTCCCCGACGCCGCCAAGCGCGCCGGATCGACGCCCATCTCCGCGTACGGCAGCCCGCCGCGGCGACCGAAGACGACCGCGCGGTCCACGTTGAACTCGCGGTGCACGGTGTAGAGGCGCCCCAGTATCGCGCTGTGCGAGATCGTGACCGACGGAACGCCGCGCGCGCGCGCCCAGAGCGCCGCCGTCTTTCCCGCCGGCATCACGTCTTCGTTCAGCGCGACAACGTCGATGCCATCGCGCTCGTGCGCGCTGTCGAGCGCCGCAATCAGCAGCATCGATTCGCGCAGGCGCTCCTCCAAGCGCGCCGAGACGGTACGCGTGACGGTCGCGCGATCGCTGCGGAGATCCGCCGCAGCGCCGGTCCAGTCGGCCGCGGAAAGGTCGGACGCAACGGCGGCTGCGCGCGCCGCTGCATCCTCCGCGATCGACGTCTGCAACTGCGGCGAGAGCAGCGCGTGCAAGCTCTCGACGCGGCCGAACGCCGCGTACTGACGATAAGGTTCGGTCGGCCCGATAACGTAGAGCATCGAGGGAACGCGCGCGAGATACTGCCGTACGACTTCCCGGTTTTTCAGCCAGAGCAAGGAGACAATGGCCCCCATCAGAGGCCCGGCTCCCTCTTGAAATGTTCGATATCGAGCAGGTCCCGCATCAGGTCGTACTCCAGCGCTCGCCCCGCGTCTACCCCGCGAAAGGTGAAGCGATCGGGATGCGAGAGCGTCGTGCGCCACGACTGCAGAAACGCCGCGACGCGGTCGTCGACGCGCTGGAGCCGGTTGCCTTCGTACAGTTCGGCCGTGGCGGGCGCGCCGAGCAGATCCTCGACGAGCGGGCGCAGCTGCGCGGCGGCCTGCGAAGAGAGCATCATCGCAAGCAGCGTCCGGTTCGGTGCGTGCTTGAGGTGTCCGGTCAAGGCGCCCGGCCAGGCACAGGCCTCCGGTCCGACGACGGCCCTCAACGATTCTAAACGCGCGCCGCCGGCGAACGCCGCGCCGATCGCCTTCTGGTAGGCGAGCACGCCACGCGTTTGTGCGGGGTCGTTCCGTTTCTCAAGCACCACCATGAAGCGTCCCGTCGCCCCGGTCGAGAGGCGCGCGATCATCTGCTCTTCGATGAACGAGCCGAAAGAGAATAACTCCTCGTCGACGGCCATCCAGGAGAGGGCGCGGTCCCCGAGATACCCCCACAGACGCGAATCCTGCAGCCAATAGTTCGCGTTACCCCCACCGAGGACGGCTGCGTACGGAACGAGATTTCGCACGCACAGCCCGAGGCTCTCCGCGGCCTCGGCCACGTCGCGCGCACCGATGCGCAGCATGTATGCGCCGGGATCTTCGCGCTGCTGCTGCGTCAAGAGATCCGCCGGCTCGCATCCGCGCGATCTCGCCACCGCAGCCAGATGATCGAAAGAGTGTACGTCGAAGACCAAACGCCCGCCGGGCCTCACCACGCGCGCCCAGTCCCGTAGTACGTCGCGCCAGTTGGGAAAATGCACGACGACGTTGAGCGAGAGGAGCGAATCGAACGACTCGCTCTCGACGGGGAGTGCGGTGAGGTCGCCGAGGAGGAGTTCCATCGGGGTCTCGCCGGCTTCGCGTCGGCAGTGGTCGAGCATCGCCTGCGAGATATCGATGCCCGTTACCTCGAAGCCGTCGCGCGCGAGCGGCAGCGATCCGCGCCCCGTACCCACTCCGACGTCGACGATCCGCGTCCCGCGGACGTTATCCCGGCAGAGCGCGACCTCGACGCGATTCTTCAGCCGGTTGGTCCCACGGTTTTCGTGCATGCGGCTCGCGTAGCTCGCGACCATCTCGGTGCTCTTCCACGCGCCGGTTTTGAATTCGATGACGTTGTCGTCGGTAGCCATAGTTATTCCAAGAGCTCCCACGTAACCGGCGTGCCCCGTCTTGCGTCCGCCGCGATGCGCCTTCCGAGAATGCGCTCGTAGAAACGCGGCTCGATTCCGAAGCCCGGCCGAACGACCCGGAGATTCCGAGCGGTAAAGACGTCACCCGCGCGCATATCCTCCGCCACGTAGAGCGAACGGCGAAACTGCAGCGAGGGCCGCTCGGCCGGCAAAGGTCCATACCGCACGCGTCCGCGCGCCTGCCAAGCGCGCTCCGTCTCGACGACAAGCGCGCGGAGCTCGTCCGGCTCGAGCGAAAATGCCGCATCCGGCCCCCCGTCGGCGCGGCGCAGCGTCACGTGCTTCTCTACGAGCGTGGCGCCCAAGGCGACCGCGCCTACGGCCACGCCCACGCCCGGGGCGTGGTCGGAGAGCCCGACCTCCGTACCAAAGAGTTCGCGCAGGTGCGGGATCGTCGCGAGATTCCCGTTGGCGGCCAGAGCCGGATACGTGCTCGTGCACTTGAGCAGCACGATACCGCCGCGGCCATTGGCGCGCACCGCTCGTACGGCGTCGTCGATCTCGGCAACGGTCGCCATGCCGGTCGAAAGAACGACGTTGCGGTTGGTGCGCGCGGCGGCGGCTATCAACGCGAGGTCCGTGATTTCGAACGAGGCGATCTTATACGCGGGCGGATCGAAGCGTTCCAAGAATGCGATCGAGGACGCGTCGAAAGGCGTACTGAAGCACAGCAGACGGCGCTCGCGCGCTCGCGCAAAGATCGGCTCGTGCCACGCCCACGGCGTCTGCGCTTCCTCGTAGAGATCGTAGAGCCTCCGGCCGTGCCAGGGGCTCTGCGGATCGTCGACGATGAAGCCGGCCGAAGAGACCGCGAGCGTCATGGTATCCGGCGTGAACGTCTGCAACTTTACGGCGTGCGCGCCCGCCTCGGCCGCCGCGTCGACGATCTCGAGCGCACGCTCGAGCGAGCCGTTGTGGTTGGCCGAGATCTCCGCCACGATAAGCGGCGGCGAATCCAAGCCGACGCGCCGGTCCCCAAACTGAAAGCCCTCACGTTCGCGCATCGATCGTCTCCAACACGGAACCGGCGACGAGATCCGTGCTGAACGCACCGCCCCGTGCCCCGCAGACGCTTCGCGCCCGGCGCGACATCTCCGCGACGCGGACGGGATCTCGCCGCAGATCTTCTACGGCCGAGGCGATGTCCGGCTCGCCGGCGCGCGCCGCGTCCCCGAGCCAGAGCGCCGCGCCGGCGGCCTCGCACCCGCCGGCGCCCGCGCGCTGATTATCGGCAACCGAGAGCACGATCGAAGGGAGGCCGAGCGCACACCGCTCCCAGATCGCGCAGCCCCCGGCACCGACGGCAAGATCGGCGGCTTCGAAGAGCGCCGCCATCTCGGCGGCGTCGTCGTACACGTAAATCGCCGGCTTGCCCAAACACCGCACGCGAACCGCAGGCCCATGCGGCGCCCATGCAGGCAGCACGACGTCGATCCGAAGCGGCGCGCCGGGCAGGGAGCCGAGCGCGCGAAGAACCTTCGACGTCTCGTCGCTTCGATCGAAACTCCCCATGAAGACGTTGATGCGTTCGATCCGCCCGTCGCGCGGTCGCGCGCGGCGGATCGGCTCGCGAAACTCTTCGCGCAACAGTGCGTAGCCCGGCCCGAGCAAGAGGTGCGCTCCCGGCGCGAGCTCGCGATAGCGCCCATGCTCGCCGGCTCCGAGGTTGGCGTCCACGAGCAGATCGCAGTCGTGCGGCCGATCCGCTAGATCGTCTATGACGACGATGCGCCGCGCAAACGGGCGCATGGCCCGCTCCCACGCGGCGTCGAGGCGATAGTGGTCGACGACGATCGCGTCGGCGCCGCCGGCAGCCTGCAAGGCTTGAGTGCAGGCCGCGATCTCTCGTTGCATAGACGCGCCCAGCCATGCGTCGCCCGCCTCGGCTTCCGTGGCGAGCGGCCGCACGGCGAACCCATCGCGCACGATGCGGTCGTGCATGTCGCCGTCCCGGCGCCGCGAGAGAAACGTCACGGTCGCGCCGCGCGCGCGCAAGGCCGATGCCAGCGCCAGCGTTCGCATGACGTGTCCGCTTCCGACGAGCGTGCCGGCGTCGGCCCGGACGACGATCCGCACGGTCCTACTCCCCGAGCGCCTTCTGGTGCACGGCCGCGTTGAGGCCCGGCAGCGACGGATCCCGCGCGATCGCACGTAACACCTCTGCCGTCCCCACCTCGCGCGGGGCTCCGTGCGGACAGGCGGCGTAGACCGCTCGTACGAACGCGTAATCCTCCGCAGCGTCCACCGTCCAGCGCATCCGCGAGCGGTCTTCGCCGCCGGGATCGACATACGCGCGCAGCGAGAACCATTCGGGGTGGCGGTAGAGATACGGCGTCACGTGCTCGCGCTCGTACGGCAATGCCGCCTCGCGATCCGCACGCTCCAGCGCCGCGAAACGCACGATCTCGATATCGAGCCCGCGCGGATACGAGCGCACCAGCGTGTTGCTCAAGTAGTCGCAGGATTCTCCCATCTCGAAATCCCGCAGCAGCGCGTCTACGAGTGCGCCGTCGATCAACGGGCAATCCGAGGTGATCCGCACGACAGCCTCGGCACCCGCAGCCGCGGCCGCCGCACGATAGCGGGCCAGCACGTCCTCCGCGGAGCCTCGGAAGGATGAAACGCCCAACCGTTCGCATTCGGCGACGACCGGGTCGTCGCAATCCAAGAGCGACGTGGCAACGACCAGACCGTCGAGACCGCTTGCGGCCCGCAGGCGATCGACCACGCACCCCAACACGCTCGTGCCCGCGAGCGGCAGCAGCACTTTGCCCGGCAGGCGCGTCGAGCCCATGCGAGCCTGGACGATCGCAACGCGTCTCACGCGCGGCGCCGGGGGGAATCCCTGAGTGCGGAGCGCAGAAGAGCCGCATGGATCACAGCGAGTTTCTCCGAGCGTTCGCCTCGGCGACGACGTTCAAAACCAATCCGTTTCACCCACTGGTCTGGATCTTGGGCGAGCCCGAGATCGGCGAAGGGGTCTACATCGGCGCATTTACCGCGATCAACGCAAACGGCGCACGCGTGCGGATCGGCGACCACTGCGACATTGCGGCCTTCGTCGCGATCAACGCCGCCGATTCGCACCGGCGCTGCTTGCAGCTGCAGCCGGAGATCGCGCGGCTCCCGATAACGCTTGAAGATCACGTCTTCGTGGGCACGCACGCGACCATCAAGGGCGGCGCGCACATCGGCCACCACAGCGTCGTCGCGGCCGGTACGGTCGTTGACGGCGTCCGGGTGCCGCCGTTTTCGCTCGTCGCCGGCAACCCGATGACGATACGCCCGGGTTACTACCGCGAGCAATACGAAGCCGCGCGATCGCAGCATTAGCCCAGCACGTCCGCCACGGCGGCGATGACCTCGCTCTGCTGCTCGTCGGAAAGACCGTAGTATAGGGGCAGGCTCAGCGCTTCCCGGTAGTACGCCTCCGCCACCGGAAACGCTCCCGGCGCGAAGCCCAGCGCACGGTAATAGGGCTGGGTGTGGATCGGAATGTAATGCACGTTCGCCGCGATGCCCCGCTCGCACAGCGCGTCGTAGAGCCCGCGGCGGTCGATTCGGGCCGCGCGCCCGACCCGGACGGGATAGAGATGATGGGCAGAACGCGCATCCGGCACTTGGTACGGCAAGACCAGCGGCAGGCCCGCGAGCTCCCGGTCGTAGCGCGCAGCCAGGGCGCGGCGGCGCTCGAGGAACGTCTCGATGCGAGCGAGCTGGGCAAGACCCAGTGCCGCCTCCACCTCGGTCATCCGGTAGTTGAAGCCAAGCTCTACCTGCTCGTACTCCCATGGATCGTGCGGCCGCGTCTCCATGCGCGCAGCATCGCGCGTAACGCCGTGGCTGCGCAGCAACGCCATGCGCCCGGCCAGCTCCGCGTCGTTGGAGAGCGCCATGCCGCCTTCGGCCGTCGTGATGATCTTCACGGGGTGGAAGCTGAAGACCGTAACGTCCGCATAGCGGCCGTTGCCGACGGGCTCGCCGCGATAGAGCGCGCCGATGGCATGCGCGGCGTCCTCGATGATGCGAAAGCCGTAGCGATCGCGCAGCGCCGCAATTCCCGCCGCATCGCAGGGCTGGCCCGCGAAATCCACGACGATCACGACCTTTGGGATCTCGCCCGCGCGCTCCGCGCGCTCGAGCTTTGCGCGCAGAGCCTGCGTGCTAAGCGCGTACGTGCGCGGGTCGATGTCGACGAAATCGATCTCGGCCCCACAGTAGAGCGCACAGTTGGCGGAAGCGACGAAACTGTTCGGCGACGTCCAAACGCGGTCGCCCGGACCGACGCCTAGCGCCCGGCACGCCAGGTGCAGCGCGGACGTGGCGTTGCAGGCCGCTACCGCGAACCGCGCGCCGCAACGCTGGGCAACCGCTCGTTCGAACCGCGGCACCGTGGGTCCCTGCGTGAGGTACTCCGAGCGTAAAACCTCTACGACCGCCGCCAAGTCGGCGTCGTCGATCGATTGGCGTGCGTACGGGATCACGTGACGGCGGCGTTGAGCGCCGCGATCTCCGGCAGCTCCAAGAAATGCGGATTCGTGCCGGAGTTGTACTCGAATCCGTCCGGCACGCGCGTGCCGGACTCGCCGGCCGCGTCGGTAGCGTGATCGACGGTCGTATAAAACGAGATCGACGGTCGAATGACGTAGTGGTCGCCAAACTCCAGCGTCAGATGCGATTCGTCCCGGGGAACCATCGATTCGTGCAGTTTCTCCCCCGGCCGAATACCGACTGCCTTGAGCGGGAGATCCGGAGCCAGCGAACGCGCCAGATCCGTAATGCGGACCGACGGAATCTTCGGCACGAAGATCTCGCCGCCGCGCATGCGCTCGAAGGCCTGCGTTACGAACGCGACGCCCCGGTCGAGCGAGATCCAAAAGCGGGTCATGCGATCGTCGGTGATCGGGAGTTCCCGAGCGCCTTCGGCGATCAACTTCCGAAAGTAGGGCAGTACCGAACCGCGCGAGCCTACGACGTTCCCGTAACGGACGACCGCAAACCGCGTCGGGTGCCGGCCAACGGTGTTGTTCGCAGCTACGAAGAGTTTATCCGAGAGCAGCTTCGTCGCTCCGTACAGGTTTACCGGACTCACCGCTTTATCCGTAGAGAGCGCCACGACGCGCGTCACGCCGTTTGCCAAGGCCGCGGCGATAACGTTCGCGGCACCGTCGACGTTGGTTCTGATACACTCGCCGGGATTGTATTCGGCGGCCGGTACCTGTTTGAGTGCGGCGGCATGGACGACGAAATCGATTCCGGACATCGCCTGCGTCAGGCGCCGCTCGTCCCGCACGTCGCCGATGAAGTAGCGGATGCACGGCGCGTTCCAGCGCTGCGCCATCTCGGATTGCTTGAGCTCGTCGCGGGAGAAGATGACGAGCCGCTCGGGACGCGCGCGCTCCAGCACCGCAGCGGTGAATGCTTTGCCGAAGGACCCCGTACCACCCGTAACGAGGATCGACTTCCCATCAAATACCGAGCGCACAAAGAGTTTATCGGCCAGGGGCTAATTCCACGTTAGGATGTCCAAATACTTCCGCTACTTCGGTCTGGAACGCGACCCCTTCTTGGATACGGCCGACCCGTATTTTTACTGCGAACTGGGCGCGTTGCGTAAGGCCAAGGAGCGGCTAAATGCCGCCGTCGATGAGTCACGCGGGCTGACGATCGTGCTCGGCGAGCCCGGGACGGGCAAGACGAGCCTCTCGGGCGCACTCGAGCAGGAGTTGCTGCAAGACGATCGAGTGCTCTTGGGAAAGATCCTGGACCCGATGTTTGCGACCCAGGTCGAGTTCTTGATCGCGGTCGGTCGCGTCTTCGGCCTCCTGCTTCCGCCGCGCTCCAGCGCCGCGCTGAAAAACGCCCTAAAGAACTTCTTTTACGAGACGGCGATTTTAGAGAATCG
>JAKAPQ010000077.1 GCA_021806945.1 bacterium
CCGAGATCGTATGCTCCGACGACGCCGCTATTGAGATATTGGTATGAGTTCGCGTCGGCGATCGAGCGGTCGCGCTGCTGGTTCCAGCGGTCGAAGTTATCGTACGCAACGGCCTGGATGAATTGGACTTGCGGAGCGGATGCGGTTCCGGTAACGAGCATCGTGTTGCCCGGTCCAATCGTCTGCGAGTTACTCTCCGTAGCGACGGAGGCTTGGCCCGACCGCACCGTGACTTCGGTATTTCCGGCGCTGTCGACGGTCACCCGATAGGCACCGGCGACGAGCGGGCGAACCGCAACGGTCGGCGTATCGACCTCCGGGTGCGCGTCGATGCCGTTCAGGACGCGTATTTCGACGGTTCCTGCGGCGAGCTGAGCGACGTTGGCGTTCGTTTGGATCTGCGTGAAGCGAAGCTGCGCGTTCGAACCGGCGCGTAACATGCTGCCGTAACCGAACTGCACTTCGGTGCGCGCGCCGCTGCCGGTCGTGAGATAATCGCCGACCATAAGCGGAGCGTTGATCGTCGCGGCGACGGTATCGCCGGAGATCGCTCGCTGTATGGATACGTTGCCCCTTATGACGCTGATGCGCGCCGTTCCCGGCGGTGCGGACGCCAGCGCGGCCGCGCGCGTACCGAAAATGGAAGCGGCGACAAGTGCCGCTAGGACGAGGGCCGATCGTGCCGCATTGGCCGGTTTCCGCATGTTCCGCTACCTCACCAGAGCCCGGAGCTTTGCCTATATAACGAAAGTCACTAGCCCGGCCGTTCCCCCCCCCCTTTGACCAATCTGTGGGTCCCCCTCCAGGCGCGCGCAGGGCCCACGACGGAGCGTTCCGAGCCGGCGTCGAAGGATCCGCGACTGCCGCTTGCTATGCCGGACGAGGTGAGATAGAGCGGAAACCAGGGAGCGGGAGAGATGCAACGGTGATATCGAGCGTATTAGAAAACGCTGAGATTATCGACGGCAGCGGCGGCAAGCCGTACGTTGCCGACATCGGCATCGCAGGAGATCGGATCGCGCTGATCGGCGATCTGCGGGAGCATGCCTGCGCCGGTCGCGTCGACTGCACCGGGCAGACCGTGACGCCCGGCTTCATCGACGTGCATTCGCACAGCGACGAGTTGTGGTTGGCGCTGCCTGGCTGCGACGGAAAGATCGCGCAGGGCGTTACGACGGAGATCGGCGGCAACTGCGGAATGTCGGCGGCACCGCTGCGCGGACCGGGACTCGAGCGCGTCCGGCGCTCGGCCGAACACGTGGGCTTGCCCGTCGAGTGGCGCGATTTCGACGAATTTTTCGCGCTCGTAGAACGCAACGGGATCGCGCTCAACGTCGCGTCCCTGGTAGGGTTGGGTACGGCGCGGCAAGCCGTGACGGGTGATTCGGAGAAGCGTTTGGACCGCGCAGAGCTCGAGGCGCAAAGCGCGCTCGTTCGCGAAGCCTGCGAGCAGGGAGCGGTCGGCGCGAGTAGCGGTCTTGCGTACCCGCCATCGAGTTATGCCGATATCGACGAGCTCGCGGCGATGGCGGCCGCGGCGCGGGACGGCGGAGCCGCGCGCTACGCCTCGCATATTCGAAACGAGTCCGAGCACCTGCTGGAGGCGACCGCCGAGGCGCTTGAAGTGGGGCGCCGAGCGGGCGTGCTCGTGCAGTGTTCGCATCACAAGGCCGCGGGAAAGCGTAACTGGGGCGCGGTGCACCGTTCCCTCGCTGCGATCTCGCAGGCGCGTGCCGCGGGCGTGGAGGCCTACGCCGACGTCTATCCGTACGTCGCGAGCTGGACCGAGCTTGCCACGATCCTTCCGCCGGAGTCGCGCTACGGCGGTATCGAGGCGACCCTGCAGCGGCTTCGCGATCCCAGCGACGCGGCGGCGGTCGCTGCGTACCTGGAGGCGACGCGTGGCGACGAGTGGCACGACATTCTCATTACGGACGTGGCCTCCGAGGGAAACGTAGCGCTTGCCGGGATGCGCCTCGACGAGATCGCTGCCATGTGGGGCGTCGAGCCCGCGCGGGCCGCGATTACCTTGCTGCTCGACGAGCGCCTCGACGTCGGCGCGGCGTATTTTCGCATGTGCGAAGACGACGTGGCGGCGGTCCTCTCAGCCGAGTTTTGTTGCGTCGGCAGCGATGCATCCGTTCGCGCGCTCTCGGGGCCGACGGCGCGTGGCGTACCGCATCCACGCACCTTCGGAACGTTTCCGCGCGTGCTCGCGCGCTTCGTGCGCGAGCGCAAGACGCTGCCTTGGGCCGAAGCGGTCCGGCGTATGACCTCGCTGCCGGCGTCGATATTCGGTTTGGATGGCCGTGGCAGCATCGGGGTCGGGAACTTTGCGGATCTCGTGGTCTTCGATGCGGAGAAGATTGGCGACGCGGCGACCTACGAACGGCCGTATGCGTTCCCGACTGGGATCGCGCACGTCTATGTGAACGGCGAACCCGTACTGCGCGAGGGCGCGCTTACGAGCAAGCGCCCGGGCCGCGTCCTGCGCAATCGCGCTAACTGACGGCAGTTCCACGGTGTGCGGGCGTTTCACGCTTACTCGGCCGGAAGCGCTTCGCCGCACGTTTCCGCGTCTCAATTTCGAGGAGTTCAGCGAGTACCGCCTCCCGCGTTACAACATCGCGCCCGCGCAGGCCGTGATCGGCGTGCGCAACGACGGCCGGGATAGGGTGGAGGCGATGCACTGGGGCATCGACCGCCGGATCAACGCGCGTGCCGAGACCGTTGCCGGCCGGCGAACGCCGCGGCGGTGCGTCGTGTTCGCCGACGGATTCTTCGAATGGAAGGCGCGGCAGCCGATCTATTTCACGATGCGGGATGCCTCGCCGTTCGCATTCGCGGGAGTGTGGCAGCCCGGGCGGGACGGACTGGCATCGTGCGCGATCGTCACCTGTCCGCCGAACGAGTTGGTCGCGCCGGTTCACGACCGGATGCCGGTTGTGCTGCCAGGCAGCGCGATCGAGTTATGGCTCTCCCAAGAGGAGCTGGGAGCCGAGCCGATGCGCGCGATGCTGCGAGCCTACGATGCCGCAGCTATGAGCGCGCGGCCCGTATCGATGCGGGTGAATAACGCGCGATACGACGCCGCCGACGTTCTCCCGACTGGGGGTGCTACTTCGTAGCGTTTTCCGGGTACAAGGGAATGAGGATTACGAATATGACAGCGAAACACGCGCGCGCACTCGCGCTGGCGGCAGCGGTGGCCCTGAGTTGCCTGCCGGCCGTCTCCCTTGCTCAAGCCTCCGCAACGATGGGGATGCAGACGACGAACTACCGAGCCGAGTTCACGCGCCTGTGGGGTCCGTCGGCGCCCTACGTTGGGAGACTCAATCTGCGCATCGCGAATGACGGCATCATCAATGGCTTCTACCGGTGGGAAGGTTCGGGCAACGTGCTCTCGGTCACCGGCGGGCTCAACGGCAAGCACATCTGGCTGGATATCGGGGACCGGGGCCGGATCCAGGTCGTCGGTCTTTTCGAAAACGGGCGTATCGTCGGCATGGCTTCGAACGTCTCGATCGGGCAACCGATGCGGTTGGACCGGGGCCCCATGGCGGCGCACGAGCCGTTCGAGACGCCCACGCAGTATCACTTCAGCGCGACGAAAGAATCGGCAGCGGGATCGACCGTTTGGTAAGCGGCCCTTAGCGTTCGCGCTCTATGAAGGCGTAGATGTCGTTCAAGAGACGGGCGACCGTGAGCCGCGCGATGAATCTTCCGGCGATCCAGTCGAACGCGCGGCCTGCGGCGCCTAGCGGCGGCTCGTAGACTCCTTCCATGCGGACCTCGGTCTTCAATCCGTTGGGGCGCACGGTGACGAGTCCGCGCATATCCGGCAGGGGAAACCGGCTCCCGGCCTTCCATCGCAAGACGAGCGCTTCGTGAAGACGCGTCTCGTCCGTGTAGTCGGGAATCTCATTGCACTCACAAACGATGCGCGCTCGTAGGGGAGGGAACGGCCCGACGCGGAGCTCCGGTTCCTCATCGTGAAAGCGCTGAATGAGTTCGACCGTAGCGGTGAACGGAGCGCGGACATCGCGCTTCGCCCGAACGGTGGTCACGATCTGGCCATTCTTTCGTCCCCCTGCGGCAGATCGTACCACAGGCCGGCGTGAGCCGGCGAGACGCTAAGGAGCAGCGGAGGGCCGATCTGTCAGGCGCCCACTTGGTTGGCGAGAGTCTACAACAAGCTGGATTGCGGCGGCAAATCGGGCGATCTCACACGCGCTACGTTTAGACAGCTGCGACGAAAGATGCCGCTCCTTCGTTTCATGACGGCACGGTAACGGGTACCACTCTGGCAACCGTTCGTGCGGAGGACGCTAAATATGAAGTTGCAACGAATCACCGGCGGGCTCGCCGCTACCGCCATTCTGATGGGGACGCTAGCGGTTCCAGCGCTAGCTGACGGCCACGGTCACGGTCGCGGCGAGGGCCACGGGCGTGGGTTCGGCCATGGCGTCTACCAGCGAGGTGAAGACGCGCACGGCTGCGTGAATCCAGCCGGACACGTACGCGGCTGGTGCAGAAGTGAGGGCGAATTGGCCGGCTATGCCATTCCGTACGGTGGGCGTGCCGCGACGCTCGGCGGGATCGTCGCGTCGATCGCCGGCAATATCTTTAGCGTAATGCTCAACGGCGGCAACCGCTATCAGCCTCTTTGGCTCAACTCGGAGACTTTGCAGCAGCGGCATGACCTTCAGGGATCGCTCTACGCGCGCCGTGCCGTGATGGTCGACGGCTATTACGATTCTGCCGGTCGATTCCACGCGGTTCGCATCCGCTAGGAGGCTGCCGAAGTTTGGGCTGCGCATAGCGCGCTAGCCCAGCGTATTGCGAGCGCCTTACCGCCGGCACGTTGCCAACATTTTGGCCTGAAGGTGCCGGCGCGCGGAGACGACAATGCCGCGCGAGAGGTGATCGCATTGAAAGTTCTCCAGTTCATCAGCGCCATGGCGCTCGTGTGCGCGCTCGTCCGCGTCGCGCAAGCGGATGCGGCTCCGAAGAAGCCTGCGCCGGCTGCGACGATGGCACCGATTCCGCCGCGCACGCCCGACGCGGTCACGCAGCACACGATCGTGCTCGAAGGCAAGACCGTCTCCTACAGCGCGCGGGCGGGGACGATCACGCTGCGTAACCAAGACCATAAGCCGACGCTGCGCATGTTCTACGTTGCCTACACGGAGAACGGTGCCAACCCGCAGAGGCGCCCGGTCACCTTCCTCTACAATGGCGGGCCCGGAAGCTCGTCGATGTGGCTGCAGATGGGATCGTGGGGGCCGGTACGCGTGGTGGTGGGTGACGGCACGATCACCGGACCGCCGCCGTATCGAATCGTCAAGAACGCCTACAGCCTGCTCGACACGACGGACCTCGTCTTCATCGATATGCCCGATAGCGGCTTCGGCCGGATCGTCGGCGCCGGCACGCCGAAGATGTTCTTCGGCGTCGACCAGGACGTTGACGCCTTTGGCCAGTTCATCGAACGCTATCTGAACGCGTTTGGGCGATGGAATTCGCCGAAGTTCCTCTATGGCGAGAGCTACGGGACGACGCGATCGGCGGCGCTCGTCAACCATCTGCAGCAGATGGGCATCGGCGTGAACGGGGTCGTGCTGCAATCCTCGATTCTCAACTTCGGCCTCGATTTCACCAACGCTTCGCCGGTCGGCGGCGACGACTGGCCCTATGCATTCTATCTGCCGAGCGAAGCCGCGACGGCTTGGTATCACAACGCGCTGCCCAATCGCCCCGCTCACCTGCGGCCTTTCGTGCAGCAAGTCGCGTCGTTCGCGACCGGCGAGTATCTGAATGCGCTGGCGCAGGGCGCCCAAGTATCGCCCTCGCTCGCAAACGACGTCGTCGCGAAGATTCACGAGTATACGGGCTTGCCGGCACGGTATATCCGTAACAACAACCTGCGCGTGCCCTACTGGCGTTTGGAGAGCGAGCTGTTGCGTAGCCAAGGGGTCGACGTCGGGCGGCTCGACTCGCGTTTCCAGACCCCTTCGGTGGATCGCGCCGATAACTCTCCGAGGTGGGACCCGACCGACGCCGCAATCGACTACCCGTACACGACCGCGATCAACCAGTACCTGCGCGAGGACCTGCACTACCACACCTCGCTGCTCTATCGTACGCAAGTGTACGGCATCATCCAGAAGGACGGCGGATGGGACAACAAACACGGCGGCAATCCAACGACCGACGTGGCACCCGATCTCGCCGCGGCAATGAGTTACGACCCGCAGCTGAAGATCTTCTCGGCGAACGGCTATTACGACTTCGCCACGCCCTTCACGGCGACGGTCTACACGCTCGACCACCTCAACATTAAGCCGTCGTTGCTCGGAAATATCACCTACGGATTTTACAAATCCGGGCACATGATCTATCTCGCGCCGCACGCGCTGCAGCATTACCACGACGACCTCGAACATTGGTACGCGGCAACGCTGGCGGGGCACTAAGGGCTGTAGGAGAGATCCCGTGAAATTGTTTCGCCCCATCCTATGCCTCGTGCTCGTGCTCGCGACCGCGCTGCCGGCCCTGGCCGGCAAACCGCCGCACGATCTTCCGGCGTGGACGCGCGTTCCGGACGCGGTAACGCACCACTCGATGATGCTCGACGGTAAGCGCCTGAATTATACGGCCCGCGCCGGCACGATCGTCGAACGCGACAGTAATCACAAGCCGTTGACGACGATGTTCTATACGGCGTACACGCTCGACGGCGCCAACCCCAATACGCGCCCGGTCACGTTTCTTTACAACGGTGGGCCGGGGAGTTCGACGATTTGGTTACGGATGGGCTCGTGGGGCCCGGTCCGGGCCGCGATCGCGCCGAACGGCGGCATCACGAGGCCCGCGCCCTACCAGCTCGTTTCCAACCCGTATACGCTGCTCGATGCGACCGATCTCGTGTTTGTCGACATGCCCGCCAGCGGGTACGGGCGGATTTGGCCGGGCGCCAATGCGAAGAAAGTCTTCGGCACGGATAACGACATCAAGATGTTCGCGCAGTTCATCGAGCGGTATCTTCGCAAGTTCAACCGCTGGAATTCGCCGAAGTTTCTCTATGGGGAATCCTACGGAACGCCGCGCACGGCGATGCTGGTCAATTACTTGCAGCGGAACGCCGTATCGATCAACGGCATCGTTCTGCAATCGTCGATCCTGAACTACGGGCTCGCCGCGCCCGATATTTACGGCGGAGCCTGCACCGACGATTGGCAATACGTTTTCGATATGGCGACCGAGGCCGCGACGGCGTGGTACTATCACGCGGTTCCGGGCGCGTCGAGCAACCTCAACGCGTACATGAACGGCGTGAAGGCCTTCGCCCTGGGGAAGTACCGCGCAGCCCTCGCGCAAGGCGCGCAGCTGCCGCCTGCCCAGTACGATGAGATCGTCGCCGCGCTCCATCACTATCTGGCGCTTCCAGAGCGTTACATTCGCGATTCGAACCTGCGCATTCCCGCGCAACGCTACATCGCCGAGTTCCGCCGCGCGCAAGGGAAAACCGAGGGCATCTACGACTCACGCTATCAACTCTACACGCTGGACCGGGCGGAGGAACAACCGAGCCTGGAAGCGAGCGACGCTTCGATCGATTCGGCATTCTTCATGACGTCGAACGAGTATCTGGAGCACGACTTGAAGTATCGCACGCCGTTGATGTACCGGATGGGCGCCTATTCGCAAATCCAGAAGGTGGCGCCGTGGAACTTCAAGCACGACGGCTCCCTTCCGCTCAATACCGCACCGGATCTGGCCTCGGCGATGACCTATAACCCGCACCTGCGCGTCTTCTCGGCCAACGGCTACTTCGATTCGGTGACACCGTGGCTTGCGACCGTCTACACGCTCGATCATCTCAACCTCGCGCCCGCGCTGCAGAGGCACATCACCTACGGCTTCTATCCGTCTGGGCATATGATCTACCTCAACGTTCGGGCGCTCGGAGCGTTCCATCGGGCGCTCGAGAGTTGGTACCACATGGTGCTCGCGCGACGCTGAGCCGATACTATCCGATTGCGCGTGTCGCACGCGCCGGTTGAGCGCTTTGTTCGCCGGCGTCGTATTGGGAGCGACGGGACGCGAGTACCCGTATCCGACCGCTACTAAGCGAGAGCGTGCGATGTGATAGTGGCTCACCAAGTCGTTCACCACCGCTTCGGCGCGGTTTTGCGACAGCACCATGTTATACTCCAGGCCGCCGTCGGAGTCGGTGTGTCCGTCAACCCGGAAGCGCCACCTGGGATTTTCGCGCACGATCCTGGCGATCACCGGCGCGATGGCGGTGAGACATTCGTAAGAAGTCCCATCGACGACGAGTCCGGCGCGCATCTCGCTCGAGGAGATACTGCCCGCAGAAGGCGTCCTGCAAGAGTGGTTGGCCAATTGGCGCCAGGAAGATGATCGCGACGACATAATTGCCATGTCAGGAAGGATGTGGCTGCGGCTCGGGCCAAACGCCGCGCCGGACCTCGCGAGACGATACTTGTCGTCGAATTTCCCGAGCCGCTCAACGCTGCAAAGGCAAGAATGACGTAAAGAAACGCGGCTTTGATGTGCGCACCGAGCGCCGAAAGCAATCGCTGGCTCTTAAGCGGCTGTGGAATACCGAGGACACCCTTAATACGATGGATGCGTTTGAGGCAGAGTTGGCGGAGATATGCAAGAGCTACGGCGGCAAGGTCGGCGGCCGGAAAACCTCCGTCTGAAGCGAGGCGCTTTCGCGTTAAAGATATACCGCGCGTGGCGGCGAGTTTGAGACCGCGAGAGGTTGTCGATGGCCGTGCACGATCATATGATGCACACGCGCCGTCGCTTTCATTTGTGCTATCGGAAGGCGATAGAAAATCGGTTCGCGACTTGATCGCGCACTACCGACACGTTTCCGCAGAAACTCCAAGTCTGTCAAACAGGGGACTGATTTCTCGGGTGGCGGTGAGCAGCTTGACATCCAGAACACTCACGTGGATCCGGTATCGATTACGGAGCCCCTGGGCGTGCACTTGAGCGAGATTGTCTAAAACCGCTATGCAGCGACGGGCGGTCGGGTCCTATTCGAGCGAACGTTCGCCTCAGCGGTCGCTCCAGAGATCTTCGATCGTCTCCATAGCGAGCATGTGCAGCCTCTGCCGGTGTCGTCTTCCAGGCCCGACGTATTAATAACGCGTGCGGTTTATACCGAGGATTGAATATAGGTGAATCTCTTCTCCTGACACGCATTGATCGCCATGACGCCGGACGGGACCACAAGCGCACCCGGCACGATGCCCGCCATAATCGCTGCGTGTACCCTCTGCGGTGACTCCTTGGGGGCGTCCGCGGCGCCGTAAGCAAAATCTTCGATAGCGTTGTGGCAGACGAAGAGCGAACCGCCGCGAATATTGACCAGCCCCGGAACCCAAATCGGCTTGAGGTACGGATTGCCCTGACCGGGCTTAGCCTCGGGAATCTCTTTCCACCAAGCTTCGTTCCGGCGCAAGTACGGGACGAGAATCTCGTTCCACACTTCGTTGCTCATCGCGAGTGTAATGGCGCTGGAGTGATAAAGCACCCCGACAGCCTGCATCGCTCCGTATGCGTCCTTTCCTTTATCCCTACGGCCGGCAACTTGGCCCTAAGAAACTGTGCTCCTGCGACGGTCACAACCCGACCGACTCGCGCGAAATCATTTGCAGGATCCCCTGATCGCTTCGACGGTTGCTTCTGCCTGCGATTTATTTGTCGGCGCGGGCTTCCCAATCGCGTACGCCCTGCCGACAGCTGGCTCGATGTCTGGGATTTCCAGTGGCTTGCAGCATACGTCGATTCTCCGTAGGCTTTAGGCCGTCGGGTGGGCAGTCGAAATAAAAAAAATGCCCGGGAATACACATGTTTGTACTGGTAGCCCCAACCGGATTCGAACCGGTGTTACCGCCGTGAGAGGGCGGCGTCCTAGGCCTCTAGACGATAGGGCCATGGCTCCCGGTCATGGACTCGAACCACGATAAGCAGAGTCAGAGTCTGCT
>JAKAPQ010000078.1 GCA_021806945.1 bacterium
GATCGAGGAGGGCGGCTCGCTCACGATCATCGCTACGGCCTTGGTCGAGACCGGGTCGAAGATGGACGACGTGATCTTCGAAGAGTTCAAAGGCACCGGAAACATGGAGCTCAACCTCACGCGCAAACTGGCTGAGTCGCGCGTCTTTCCGGCGATCGACATCAAGCGTTCCGGAACGCGCCACGAAGAGCTGCTGCTCACGCCCGACGAGATGCGCAAGATCTGGATGCTCCGCCGTGCGACCTCGGTGCTCAACACGGGCGACATCACCGAGATCATTCTCGACAAGATGGCGCAGACTCGCACCAACGACGAGTTCCTCCAGACGGTTACCAAAGAGGCGCTCTCGCTCTCGCGCGGGTACGAAGAAGGCAGCGGAAAGTACTAGCACTCTGCGCCGCCGCCTGGCCCGCACGACGCGTCGCCGCGAAGACGTGTAAGGGCCACATCCATGTGTCCCTTAGACTTGAGCGAAGTTTCGGGGAGATCGCACACTTCGCGGCGACGCGTCCTGCGGGCCAGGCGGCTCGGTACGAGTTGGATGGGGGTTTCGTAATGGTCTTGGATTGCGGGATCTGCCGGCTGCGGCCGTGGCGCAGGGGTGACGGCGCGGCGCTCGTGCGGGCGGCGGATAACCCCAACGTGGCGCGATACTTGCGAGATCGATTCCCGCACCCGTATACCCTCGACGACGCGCGTGCGTGGATCGAAATCAACGAAGCTTCCGACCCGCAGACTCACTTTGCCGTTACGATCGACGACGTGCCGATCGGCGGCGCCGGCTTCATCTTGCACGACCGCGAAGAACGAGCAACTGCCGAAGTCGGCTATTGGATTGCGGAACCGCATTGGGGGCGCGGCATCGCCCCTGCCGCCCTGCGTGTGCTGACGGATTATGCTTTCGCGACGCATGGGCTCGCGCGCATCTCGTCGGTCGTCATGCATCCCAACCTCGCGTCGCAGCGGGTGCTCGAGAAGGTAGGCTACGAACGAGAGGGCGTGATGCGCCGGGCCGTCGTAAAGAACGGCGAGACTTACGATCTCGTGGTCTTCGCAAAGCTCCGATGAAAGAGTCGAGCGCAGCTGACGCGTCCGCGATACGGCTGCAGAAGTATCTCGCGCATGCGGGGATTGCTTCGCGGCGCGCGGCCGAAGAGCTCATCGTTCGCGGGAAGGTGCGCGTCAACGGCCGCGTCGTGCGCGAGATGGGTACCAGCGTCGCGCTTGGAGACCGCGTCGACGTCAGCGGGGCGCCGGTCGTCTTACACCTTGAGACGACGTATCTGGTCTTGCACAAACCGGCGGGCGTGATGACGACGATGCGCGATCCTCAAGGGCGGCGCACCGTTGCCGATCTCATCCCTAAGGGGTTGCCGCGCATCGTGCCGGTCGGGCGGCTGGACTTCGATACCTCGGGCGTACTGCTGCTCACCAACGACGGCGAACTCGCCAACCGCCTGACCCACCCTCGCTACGGGGTCGACAAGACGTACCGAGCGCTCCTCAAGGGGCGCCTCTTGCCCGCAGAGATCGAACGACTGCGCAGCGGCGTGCATCTTGAAGAGTTTCGGGCCGCAGGCGCGCAGCTGCGCGTGGTTGCGGTGCGACGCGAGACCTCCGTCGTCGACATCACGGTGCACGAAGGCAAGAACCGCCAGGTGCGGCGCATGTTCGAGGCCGTCGGCCATAGCGTCCAGGCACTCGTGCGCCTGCGCTTCGGCCCGATTCGCTTAGGCGATCTCCCGCCCGGGGCCACTCGCCCGCCGAGCGAGCGCGAGCTCGCGGCACTGCGCGCGCTCGCGTGACCTCTCCCTCCGGTTCCTATGCCCTCGTCCACCGGGATTCCCGGCCGCTCGGTACGCTCGTGCGCTTGGCCTCCGGGGCGACCTTCGGCGGCGACATCCTGGCGATCTGCGCCGGTCCGTGCAGTGTCGAGAGCCGCGACCAAATAGAGGCGACGGCGAAGGCCGTTGCGTCTGCCGGTGCCAACGTGCTGCGCGGCGGCGCCTTCAAACCGCGAACGTCACCGTACACGTTCCAAGGGCTGGGCGCCGAGGGTCTGCGCCTGCTGCGCGACGCGGCCGATCGCAACGGGCTCGGCGTCGTGACCGAAGTCCTGGACCCGCGCGACGTCGAACTGGTCGCCGCGCACGCGGATATGCTGCAGATCGGTGCGCGCAGCATGCAAAACTTCAGCCTGCTGCGCGAGGTGGGCGAAGCCGGGAAGCCGGTGCTTCTCAAGCGTGGGCTCTCGGCGACGGTCGACGAGTGGTTGATGGCCGCCGAATACCTCTTGCTAGCCGGGAACGACCAGGTCGTGCTCTGCGAGCGTGGGGTGCGTTCCTTCGACGCTGCTACCCGGAATATGCTCGATCTGGCCGTCGTTCCGCTCCTGCATCAGCTGACGCATCTCCCGGTCGTGGTCGATCCGTCCCACGGAACGGGCATCGCCCGGTTGGTCGAGCCGATGGCGTTCGCGGCCGTAGCGGCCGGGGCCGACGGGCTGCTCGTAGAAGTTCACCCGAACCCAGCGGCAGCCGTCTCCGATGGGCAGCAGTCGCTCGGGTTCGAGGAGTTTGCGCTGTTGATGCGGCATCTGCCCGTCGTCGCGCGCGCCGTGGGGCGCAACCTTCCAGCCGCCAGTCTCGTTGCCTAGGAGGTTGTCGGAGTTGAGCCGTTTCTGTCTTTGGACCGCCTTTTGTCCGGATACTTCGTTGCTCATCAGTCACGAAGCTACGGCTTCGCTCCTTCTTCGCGCCTCGTCTCCGAACAAAATTCGGCACCAAATCCGAAAACGGCTCAACTCCGACAGCCTCCTAATCCCGGTCAGTCATCCATGAATCGCACCGCACAACCAAACGAGGTAGTCAACACCCGCATGACCCGCACCAAACGCTTGGCCGCCGCCGTCTGTACGCTCGCCGTCGCCGCACTCTTCGGTGCGAGGGCTTCGGCACAATATTCCAATCAGTATACGCCGCCGAAGTTGCTGCGGCAGGGAACCACGACCAAGGCGGTCGCCGGGACCGGCACCGTCGTCGTACAAGTGCGAGTCAACGCCAACGGTACGCACGAGGTCATCCGCGTCCTCCGTACCACCAACCGCGCCGACGATGTCGCGGCCATCGACATCGCGAAGAACTCGGCCTACCGCGTCGGCACGCGCGGTAATAAGCCGATGACGGCGTTCTACGATTTCACCCTAAAGTTTACCGGTAAGGCGGTGGCGAGCAGCGTCATTGCCGGTGAATCGGGACCCACCGCTCAGATCGGGCGCATGATACGTGCTGGCAACTACACTGGCGCGCAGGCGAAGGTGAAGGCGTACCTCGCACTCAACCCGAGCGATGCGGTCGCGCAGCAGGAGCTTGGAGCGTCGGACTTTTTCCTGAACGACTATGCGGGCGCCGCGGCGGCTTTCGATAAATCGCCGACGCTCCTGAAAGAGTACCGGCAGGTCGCGGCCCACGCGTACGCCCTGGCCGCCGTGAAGACCGAGAACGACGACCCGGCCCAGGCGGTTGCCTGGGGCAAGAAGGCCGTGGCGCTCGACCCGAGCGGCAATTCATATTATGCGCTGGGGACTTCGGAGTACGACGCCGACGATGCGGCCGCCGCCGTCGCGGACCTGAAACGAGCGCGCTCGAGCGCGTTTGCGAACAGCAAGACGAGCGCGCGCACCAAGGTCATCATCGATACCTCTCTGCTGGCCGCGTACCTCAAAGCCGGCGATATGGCCGACGCTACCAGCACGACCGACGAGATGAAACGGCTCGACCCTTCGAGCACCGCGGCCGCGCGCGTTCTGGGCAACCATTACTTGGAGCTGGGGATCGCGGCGGGCAAGGCCAAGAAGCACGACGGCGCGATCGCGTACTTCGAGCAGGCGGCTGAGGTAGGTGACCCCGTGGTAGTGGTCACAGCCTACACGCAAGCGGCGTTTCAAGAGAGCAACAGGACCACGCCCAACTACACGAAGATGAAGGGGTACGCCGACAAGGCGCTGGCCGCGAAGGCGGACGATCCGCTGGCCAACTTTGCCGAGGGCGTCGCGCTCGCGGGCGAATGGGCGACCGCCGGTAGGTCGAACCCCGACCTAAAGAAGCAGTCGATGACCGCGCTCGCCAAGGCGGATACGCTCGCTAAAGCGGCGGGGAACACAAGCCTTTCTTTGCAGATAGAAAACTTTATTAAGAGCACGTTTAAATAAATTTCGAATCGCCGGGATTCGGACGAGGATTTTCCGGCAGTGTGGGCCAATGGTCGGCCTGCACGGATGGGGGCCTTGCCCCCAATACTTTGTACTGTCTTAGCGCACACACGTTCCCATACGTGGGAGGGGTCGGAGGTATAGTGTCGATTTTCAGCGGTTTCATTAGCGTGATGGATCGGGGCGGCGTCGCCATGTGGGTGCTGCTCCTCTGCTCCATCGTCGCCGTCGCGATCGTCATCGAACGCCTGGTCTTCTTTTCGGCACAGCACGGCGACACCAAAGGCCTGCTTCGCCAAATCGGCGCCAAAATATCGCAGGACGACATTGAGGGCGCCAGAAAGGTCTGCGCGCAAAACAGGGGCATGCTGCCGCGTATTCTTGAGTTCGGGCTGCTGCGCGGCGAGAAAAACCGCGCGGACATCACCGACGCGCTTTCGATCTCCCTCATGGAGCACTTGAACGCGCTCGAGCGCAATCTCGGCGTCATCGGCACGATCGCGGTCATCGCGCCGTTCGTCGGCCTCTCGGGCACAGTTCTCGGCATCATACGCGCGTTCCAGGATATTGCTCTCAAGGGGAATTCGACGCCGGCCGTCGTGGCCGCAGGCGTTTCGGAGGCGCTGATCACGACCTTCGCGGGTCTCGTCGTCGCCATCGCGTCGGTTGTCTTTTTCAACTACTTCAAGACGCGGATCAAGACGTATAACCAAGAGATGATCGTGGCCGCGAACCAGCTCGCCGAGATGCTGCACTTCCACAACACCGGCGCGCCGATCCCGACGGACCTGTATCAGCCGTCGTCCGGCAAGCCCGCAGCGGCCGGCAAGTAGCGCGGCGCTAGGGAGGGTTCCGTGGGACTCCTATCGGCAAAACAAAACGAAGACGTGATGGCCGAGATCAACATCACGCCGTTCACGGACGTGCTGCTGGTGTTGCTCATCATCTTCATGATCTTGGCTGCGATCGTCACGCCGCCGGGGTTCGAAAAAGAGCTTCCTAACAGCAACCCGAACCAGAGCCAGCAAAATATCAACCATAACGATATTCAGGTTCAGGTCAACGACAAGGGCGTCATCTTCGTCGATAGCCATAAGACCAACGCACAGGGTGTATACGCGGTCATGGCCCAGGTGCGTGCGAAACGTGGAGACAAGCACGTATCCATCATTGCCGATGCCAAGGCTCCGTACGGCATCATCATCCGCATCCTCGATGCGGCCAAGATCGCCGGGTTGGACAACGTCGGTTTCGTAACGTCTTAGCAGTGGAGGTTTGAGCTACTCGTGGCCGTTTCAACAGGTCAAGGCGAAGAAGAGGTCATGTCGACGATCAACATCACGCCGTTTACGGACGTGCTGCTGGTCTTGCTGATCATCTTCATCATTCTCGCCGCGGTTACGAAAGAACCGCCGCTGCCTAGCGCGATGAACCGGGATAAGGTCGTGCCGTCGCAGATCGTCGTGATCATCGACGCTAAGAACAACATCCAAATCGGTTCCACCGTCGTGACGATTCAACAGGCTCACGCCGCGTTCCAGGCGCTTCAGAATCAAACCGGCAACAACTTCAAGAGCGTTATCATCAAAGCCGATCCGAAAGCCTACTACGGCATCGTGCTGCAGGTGATGGACGCCGCAAAATCGGTCAACCTCACGGAGTTCGGCCTGGCGAACCACATTCAGGGAAGCAAAACCTAAGCGATGGCAGATAAGAAGAACGATTCGCCCTTCATCACGTCGGGCGAGCACGTCCGTAACTTCCTGGGCTGGGCCTTCGTGATCTCGATTCTGATTCACATCGTGCTCTCGCCGATCTTCCCGGTGCTCACGCAGCAGCACTCGAAGCAGACGGTAGAAAAGGTTTCGCTCACCAAGAAGATCCAGGTGAAGGCGCCGACCCCGCCGCCGCCGACCCCGACACCGCCGCCGACCCCGACGCCGCCGCCGCAGGCAACGCCGCCGCCGCACCAACAGCAGAAGGCGCCGCCGAAGTTGAAGCTCAACGTCCCCAAGACGACGAGCAACAGCGCGAACTCGCCGAGCCAGGCGGCATACGTTCCGCCCAAGAGCGGTAGCGAGAACGGCGTCCCGACCGGACAGGCGACCAACTCGCCGGCTCCACCCGCGCCGCCGCCGACCGCGCCGCCGCCGGCCTGCAAGGTGCCCTACCAGGACGCAACGATCGTTCAAGCCGTCGCTCCGAACTACCCGGATAGCGCTCGCAATCTGGGTCTCGGAACGGTGACGGTGCTCGTCGAGGTGACCATCGGCCCGTCTGGGAATCTCGTCCACGCGAAGATCGATCAGAGTTCCGACAATATGGCGATCGATCACTCCGCGCTCTCGGCCGCGCGACAATCGACCTACGCGCCGAAGATCGTCGCCTGTAAACCAGCGACGGGATCCTATCTCTTTAGAGCGACGTTCGACCCGAACAGCTAGCCTGCCGTGCGTTACGCGCACCGTGCACTGTGAGGGGCGCTCCCGGAAGGGAGCGCCCCTCGGCATTCACAAGCAGTAAGCGGTGGTCTCCAAGCGCGGTCGTTCGGTCCTCCTGCTCGCGATTGCTCTGTCGCTCTTGCTCCATCTCTTTGTCGCAGGGCTGGTTCGGTGGCCGTTTGGCCTGCAGCGCGAAAAACCGGAGTACGTAAGCCTAAGCACGCACGAGATCCTGACGCTAACGCATGCGACTCCGTCTCCGCGCCCGCCGGTACGTCACCTTCCGCACCCGGCGCCGGCGCGGGTCGCCAAACCGGCTCGATCGCGAGCGCGAGTGCGCACGCCCTCCAAGATCGCGGCTGTGCCTGCCGGCGGGCGCGCGAAACGGCTCGCCGGCAGTACCGGCAGCCCGTCGCCGCCGCCGACCGCAGTGCCGAGCCGCGCCCCCTGCAGCGTACCCGATGCGCCGCCCGGCGTGCTGCGACTGCCGCCGCCGCCGGAGATCGCGCCGGAGGCTCGTGCGGCCGGCACCAGCGGTACCACGAGCATCCGCGTAACGCTCGATCGCAACGCACGCGTTACCGGAGCGACCGTAGTAGGGACCTCCGGGAGCGGTGACCTAGATATGGTTGCGCTGCAGATGGCTCGCGACTCCGTCTACGCACCGCGTTACGTCAACTGCGCGGCGGTGCCCGGGACCTACACCTTCACGGTGAAGTTCGTCGCCTGGTAGAGGCGCGGTTAGAGAACGCCCATATCACGCAGCAAGTGCAGCGTATCGATGTAACGCAACAGATCGCCGTGCGTTTGGTCGTCCACGTCGATAAACGAAACGCCGGTGCGGTAGCGGCGCAGCATGGTATCGAAGTGCGACCACCGTACGATGCCGGCGACGCGAATGACCGGGCGCGAGTCTCCCCGCAGTTCGATCTGCACGATCACCGGTGCGCCCTTGGGCAGCTCGGCGTTCGTGATCATCGCCATCCCGCCGGCGGCGATATCGTACGCCTCGGTAAACTCCGGTTCGAACTCTTCAGAGATGCTGTAGGAGACCAGCAAGGTATCGCCGACGCGTTCGAACTCGCGCTCGCGGGGAGATGCCCCTCCCGGCGCGTCCTGCGGGTGCTCCTCGCCTGACGGTTCTGCCATCAGCAAACGCCTTAGTCCGCTCCCAGGAGCAATCCTTCCGGTAGCGTATCTTCGGCTGCGTGACTCTCACGCAAGCGCTGATTCTCGCGCTCTTGCAAGGGGTGAGCGAGCTCTTCCCCGTCAGCAGCCTCGGCCACATGATCCTCGTCCCCGCCCTGCTGAACTGGCAAAACGTCAAGCGCGATAATGGAACCTTTCTTCCGTTCGTCGTCGCCCTGCATTGCGGGACGGCTCTCGCGCTCGCAATATTTTACTGGCGAGACTGGGTGCGCATCGCCAAGGCGGTCGTGGCGGGGATCGTACGCGGGCGGCTCGGAGAGGGCCGCGACGAACGCACCGGCTGGCTGCTCGTCGTCGCCACCATTCCGGTCGGTCTGCTCGGGCTCGCCCTGCAGAAGCCCGTGCAGCGCCTTTTCGGCGCTGTCGAGCCGGCCGCGGCGTTTTTGATGATCAACGGCCTGGTGATGTTTCTGGGCGAGTACCTGCGCAGGCGCCAGCACGAGGATCGGGGCAAGTCGTATAAACCGCTGGAGAAACTCACGTGGCTCCAGAGCGTCGGGGTCGGCGTCGGCGAAGCGTTTGCGCTCCTGCCGGGCATATCGCGGTCGGGAGCCTCGATGGTCGCCGGCCTACTCTTCGATCTCGACCACGAAGACGCCGCTCGATACTCCTTTATGCTCGCAACGCCCGTCATTCTTGCGGCGGCGCTTCTGAAGGTTCCCGACCTCTTCGTACCGGGCGCGCACGTCGCACTGGGGGAAGCGGTGGCGGGCGGCGCTGTGGCGGGCGCTGCGGCGTACGCTTCCGTCGCGTTTCTGACCCGCTACTTCAAATCGAACGATCTGCGCCCGTTCGGGTGGTACTGCCTGCTCTTCGGCGCTCTCTGTTTCACCCTCGCCCGCATGGGAGTCATCCATTGAGAATCCTCGCAATCGTATTGGCCATCGCCCTGTTCGTGTTGGGCTTGCTCTACGGGCTCGGCATCGTCAACGCGCTCACGTCGGCCGGTCACGGGCACCATATCAAGCACCTGATCCTGCTCTGGGCCTTGGCGGTGCTGGCGTTGATCTGGGCCCGCTTCCAGTCCGCGCCCTCGCGCTAGGAGGCTCAACTCCGACAGCCTCCTAGGAGGCTCAACTCCGGCAGGCTCCGTGGAGCTACTTCGTGCCGATGAGGTAGACTTCGTTGCCGTATGGCGTGACGATATCGACGTTACGGCGCGCGTTGCGCAGATGCGGTTCGAACTCGTGGAGGCGCTCCTTCGTCGCCTGAACGATGATGACCGGATACTCGCGCGCGGCCGAGAGCACGGTGGCGAAGGCGCGGGCATAGCCGTGTTCGTCGGCGCTGCGCGCGCCGAAGAGCGAATCGCGGTAGGCATGCTCGATGTTGTAGTAGGGGTTGCCCTGCCACCAAGCCTCCCACATCCAAATGCGTGCGTCGGAGCTGCGGAACGCATTGCGCGCCGGCGGAGCTAAGAAGAGCGCGTCGGCTCGCTGCGAGGAGACCGTCGCCAGCACGTCGCTTTGGCGCACGGTGTTGCGCAGCATGTTGCTCCCGACCCACCGCTCGGTCCTGCGCAGGTAATTCCACGCGAGTTCGCTGGGCGGGAGATCTTGCATGTCGTCGGGGTAGTGCGCTTTCTGCAGCCAGTACGAGAGGACGAACCAGAGCCCAAGAATCGCGAGACCCGTCTGGCCGTCGCTGCGCAGATTCCGCACGTTGTCGTGCCACACGCTCAGATACGCGCACTGTTCTTCGGTGAAGAATACGCCTTCCCACGCTTTGAAGCGCTCGAGCGGATAGATGCGGCCGGGCAGCATCTCGACGATCTCCGCGACCTCGATATCGCGCAATATGGTGAAATCGTTGACGACGAGCCCCTCTCCGGCTCGTACGAACCATTCGAGTACGTCCCCGCCGTGTACGGCGATGCCGTGGCGCTTGAGATAATTCAAGTGCGTGGGCAGACCCATCAGCGGGTCTACGACGCTGCGGGCGTCGTAGCGGCCGAGCAGCTCTTCGAGACGAGAGCCGCTGATGCGGCGGGTGCGTGCGTGCAGTTCGATCACGTGCGTTCCTGCACGGTCGGCTCGAGCGCGCTTACGACGCGGGGGTCGAACTGCGTTCCGGAGGCCGTTTCGATGCGGTCGAGCGGGCGGCGATGATCTTCGCGGGTTTTTTCGCGGGCACTCTGTTCGAGCGCATCGTAGGCGATGCA
>JAKAPQ010000079.1 GCA_021806945.1 bacterium
ACGCTACACCCCGCCGCCTTGGCGGTAGCCATCGTCGCCGCCGGGCGCGAGCCTGCGCGAAGCCTGCACGAGCTGCGCGCCGACTACGGCGAACAGCCGGCCGCCCGCGTCCCCAAGAACCTATGAGTGTGCCTGACTCCCCGTGAAAGCCGAACTCGATCCCCAGGCCGCCGGCCAGCCGTCGCCGCTCGCGATCGAGCCGATGGTGGAGGCCGATATCCAGCCCGTCATGCGCATCGAAGCGCAGTCGTTCAGCACGACCTGGCCCTCCAACGCTTTTTACAACGAGCTGCGCGACAACGCGCTCGCGCATTATTTCGTCGGCCGCGCCGGCGGCCGCATAGTCGCGTACGGCGGCATCTGGGTCATCCTGGAAGATTCGCACGTGACGACGATAGCGGTAGCGTCGGAAGAGCGCGGCCGCGGCTACGGCGAGGCGGTCTTGCTGCACCTCCTCGACGACGCCGTCGCCCGCGGCGCTGCCTGGATGACGCTCGAGGTGCGCGAAAGCAATGCCGTCGCGCAGACCCTGTACCGCAAGTACGGTTTCACGACCGTATCGACGCGCAAGGGCTACTACAGCGACAACAACGAAAGCGCGCTCGTGATGTGGGCCGGAAATCTGCGCAGCGAGATCTACCGCAATCGTCTGCGCGCGTTACGTGCGGCGGCTCTCTCTCGATCGCCAGCCTCTTGAATTTCACGGCTCTCTCCAAAGGCGTCCGAGAGCACCTCGGCCAGCGGCACCGCTACGAGCACTGCGTGCGCGTCGCTCGCTTAGCGGAGAACCTCGCGCGGGCGCACGGCGAGGATGCGCGCGCCGCGCGATCGGCCGGCATGCTGCACGATCTCGCACGGCTCTACCCCGCGCAGCGGCTGCTCGACGAGTGCGCGCTCCGTAACATGCCGGTCGACGAATTCGAGCGGCGCAACCCCATCGTGCTGCACGCGCGTCTGAGCGCGGAGCTGGCTCGCGAGCGCTTCGGCGTGAGCGATCCCGCCGTGCTCTCCGCGATCGCCAAGCACACCGTCGGCGCCGGATCGATGTCGGCGCTCGACTGCATCCTCTACCTCGCCGACGGCCTCGAGCCGGGCCGCAACTTCCCGCAACGCGCGGAGCTCGCACGCCTGGCCGAACGAGACCTTGCGGCGGCGATGCGCGCAACGCTGCTCTCAACCATGCGGCACTTGAAAGAGCGCGGGGTCCCGGCCTCGCCCGAGACGATGGCGGCCGCCGCCGCGTTCGCTCTCCCAACCGGTGATTTGGAGGTACGCACTGCCTGACATCGTGACGATCGTGCGCGACGCCGCGCTCGACAAGAAGGGCGAAGATCTCGTAGAGATCGATATTGCCGGCAAGACGATCATCGCCGATACGTTCGTGATCGTCACCGGGCGCTCGAAGATCCAAACGCGCTCGATCGCCGACGCCGTCGCCGAAAAGATCCGCGAGGCGGGCTTGCGCGTGGCTCGTACCGAGGGTTATCCGGACGGGAATTGGATCTTGCTCGATCTGGGCAGCGTGCTCGTCCACGTCTTCACCCCGGAGATGCGAGCCTTCTACAACTTGGAAAGACTCTGGGCCGGCCCTGCGGAACGCCAGGTACAAACCTCATGAAAAGACCTAAAGTCGTCTACCAGACCCGCTCCGCGCGCCAGCGCCGTCAGGCGTTGCTGCGCGCGGGAATCTGGATCTTCTTGTGCATCTTCGCCTTCAGCGTGGTTGGAGCGGTCATCGCCTTCGGCACGGCGCCGCGCTAGGAGGCTCTAAAGCGCCTCGCCGTAGGCGTTACCGCAACGACGCGGAATCCCACAAGCATGCGACGCTTGTTTTCATATGCTTTCTTGCTGGCGTTGTGCGGTCCGCTGACCGCGAGCGCCGCCCCCCCTGCCCGTGCGGCCGGCTTCGATCCCAACCTGTTCGCCGGGCTGCACTGGCGTCTGATCGGGCCGTTCCGAGGCGGGCGCGCGCTGGCGGTTACCGGCGTCCCCGGGCGCCCCAACACCTTCTATTTCGGCACCGTCGGCGGGGGCGTGTGGAAGACCGGCAATGCGGGCCGCACTTGGAAACCCGTCTTCGATAGAGAGCCGGTAGCCTCGATCGGCGCGATCGCCGTAGCGCCGAGCTCCCCCAACGTCGTCTACGTCGGGTCGGGCGAAGCCGATATGCGGTCGGATATCCAGGCCGGCGACGGGATGTACCGATCGACCGACGCCGGCAAGACCTGGGAGCGCATCGGGCTGCGCGAGACGCGGCAGATCGGCGCGATCGTCGTCGATCCGCAGGATGCGAACACGCTCTACGTCGCCGCGCTAGGCAATCAATATGCGCCGAGCGCGCAGCGCGGCGTCTTCAAGTCCACGAATGGCGGCAAAACGTGGACGAAGGTGCTCTACGAGAACGCCGACACCGGGGCGATCGACCTATCGATGGATCCTAGCGACCCGAACGTCGTATTTGCGGCCCTCTGGCAGACGCGGCGCCCGCCCTGGAACGTCTATCCACCGAGCAGCGGCCCCGGAAGCGGGCTCTACAAAACGACCGACGGCGGCAAGACGTGGGGGCGCGTTGCCGGCCACGGGTTCCCGGCCCAGGCCGGCCGCATCGGCATCTCGATCTCGCCTGCCGACACGCGCCGCATCTACGCGGTCGTCGATACCGACGATCCCGCAACGGGCGGCATCTATCGCTCCGACGACGGCGGCACGACCTGGAAACGAACCGACGGAGAGAGCCGCGTGTGGAAACGCGGCTGGTACTTCGGCGGCATCACCGCCGATCCGAAGAACCCGAACGAAGTCTACGCCATGGATACGTCGACCTATCGCTCGACCGACGGCGGCGCGAGCTTCGTCGCGATAAAAGGTGCGCCGGGCGGCGACGATTACCACACGCTGTGGATCGATCCGTCGAAACCCAGCCACATGATTCTCGGGGGAGACCAGGGGGTCGTAATCTCGCTCGACGACGCGAAGACGTGGAGCTCGTGGTACAACCAGCCGACGGGACAGTTCTATCACATCGCTACCGACAACCGTTTCCCGTTCTGGGTCTACGGCTCGCAGCAAGACTCCGGCGCGGCGATGGTCCCCAGCCGCAGTCCCCACGCAGCAATCGGCAACCGCGACTGGCGCCCTATCGACGTGGGCGGCGAAGACGGCTATCTCGCACCCGACCCGCTGCACCCGCACCTGGTCTACGGCGACGGCCTAGGAAACGTCGGCGCCGACGTCACCGTCGAAAACGTCAAGAGCGGATGGGAGCGCAACGTCGACGCGACGATCGACTACCCCGGCATCGTCTGGCGAAGCGATTGGACGATGCCTCTGGTCTTCTCGCCTACCGATCCGCACGTGCTCTATTTCGCGGATCAACGCATCCTCCGCACGGCCGACGGCGGCAAGCGCTGGAGCCTCATCAGCCCCGACCTCACGCGCCGCACCAACACCGTGCCGCAGACCCTAGATCCGGCGACCGTCGCCGACAACACCGGCCTCAAACGCCGGGGCGTGATCTATGCGCTGGCGCCGTCGCCGGTACGCGCTCACGAGATTTGGGCCGGCACCGATGACGGGCTCGTCTGGATCACCCGCGACGGCGGCAAGCACTGGCAGAACGTCACGCCGCGGCAACTGACGCCGTGGAGCAAAGTCGGCATCATCGATGCGTCGCCATTCGACGCAAACAGCGCGTACGCCGCGGTCGACCGGCATCGGCTAAACGACGACCGGCCGTACATCTACCGCACGCACGACGGCGGCCAACATTGGAAGCTCGTCACCGACGGAATCCCCAACGGATCGTTCGTCAACGTGGTGCGCGAAGACCCCGAGCACCGCGGTTTGCTCTACGCGGGCACGGAGAGAGGCGTCTACGTCTCGTTCGACGACGGCGGTCGCTGGCAACCGCTGCAGCTCAATCTCCCCGTCGCGTCGGTTCGCGACATCGCCTTCCGGGACCACGACATCGTCGTCGCGACGCACGGGCGCGCGCTGTGGATCCTCGACGACGCTTCGCCGCTGCGCCAACTCGATGCGGCCGTCGCGCGCAGCGATGCCTATCTCTTCAAACCGGTCGCGGCCTATCTGATCCCGCCGGGCTCCGACCAAGGAACCCCGTTGCCGCCCGAGGAGCCGCAGGCAAAGAACCCGCCGGACGGTGCGATTTTCGATTACTATGTGAACCACGCGCGCACGCCGCTCGTGCTGACGATCGACGACGCTTCGGGGCACCTCGTTCGAAGGTGGTCGAGCGCGCAGAAGCCGATCGTTCCCAACCCGAAGAACTACGACATCCCGGCGCACTGGCTGCACGCCGCCTATCCGCCCTCAGCCTCTCCCGGCGAACACCGGTTCGTTTGGAATCTCCATTACGGCAGCGACAGCGGCGTCTTGGCTCCGCCCGGGCGCTACACCGTAACGATGGCGGTCGACGGGCGGCGCTTTGTGCAGCCTCTGATCGTGCGGCGCGATCCGCTCTTTCCGGCGACCGACGCGGCGCTGCGCTCGCAGTTCGAGTTCGCGCAACGCATCAACACCGCACTCGAGCGCGTCACGCGCGCCCGGACCGCGGCAGCCAAACTTCGCTCGAAGGTCGCGCCCAACGCTGCGCTAAAAGCGCGGCTCGTCGCGATCGCCGGCGTCGCACCGCCCGCGAACCCGGATAACTCCGTGGGCGTCGCATCGTACGATTTCTCGAGCCTGCGCTATCTCAGCGGGATGCTGGGCTACCTCGAGAGCATCGTCGAAGGGGGCGCCGGCGCCCCCACGCCCAACGACTATGCGGCTTTCGCGAAGGTCCAAGCGACGATGCACCGGACGCTGGACGCACTCGCGTCGCTCGAACGCTCGGTACGCTCTCGTTAGCGGCCGCTCAGGACCGTATCGTACCAGCGGTCGAGATCCGATCTGTATCGCACGAGCGATGCCGGATTCAGATAGATCATGTGCCCGGATTCATAGAATCCATAGGTGATGTGCTTCTGCAGCACGGGCGGCAGGTTGAGATGCGAGAGCGTGTAGACGGTCGCGAGATAGGGCGTCGCGAAGTCGTAGTAGCCGTTCGCTGAAAAGACCTGCAGGTGCGGGTTGACGACCATCGTCTCCGCCAAGTCCACAGCTACGTTGGTCGTCGTCTGCCCGTCGTGCTTCCAATCCCATCCGCCGCTCTTGTGGATGATGGCGTAGGCGCTCGAACGATAGGAGATCGGCGGATTGTACTTCAGCGTCTGGCGTATGTATTGGTTGACCGCCGTGGTATAAGCAGCGTCGATCGCCGAATCGGTCGGATCCCATTGCGCCGATGCGGACTCGGGATCGAGGGTGTAGGTTTCGAAGCGTGAATCCAAACGGCCCACGATCTTGCCCTGATTGCGCAGCAGCGCCTTTTCGAAGCGGCCGTACTGGATGCGCAGGTGCGAGTCTCTGACGTACTGTTCGCTGAGGCCAGTGTACTCGTGCAGCTTGCGAACGACGTCGTTGTACTCGGGGCCGCTCAGGCTATCGCCCTTGGCGAGCGCCTGGAGGTATTCGCCCATCGCGAAGTGCTGCACGGTCTGCAGGAACGACTGCAAACTGCCGCGGTAGGTGACTTTGTGGTGGTACCACGCCGTCGCGGCTTCGGTCGGGAGATAGAGTACGAAGCCCCAGTCGCCGCCGCCGATGGTCGCCGCTTTGTATCCGAAGTTTTGATTCCAGTCGAGATTGAAATTTAGAATCGAGGATTGCAGCACGACGCCGTTGAGCGCGATGCCGTCCTGCTGGAGCACCGCTGCGAGCGCGGCCGAGCGCGTCGTGCCGTAGCTCTCTCCGAAGATGAACTTGGGGGAGTTCCAGCGGTCGAACTGCGTGATGTAGCGCTGAACGAACTGGGCGAAAGCCCGTGCGTCCTGATCGACGCCGAAGAAATCTTTAGGCTTCCCGACTCCGACGATGCGGCCGAAGCCGGTATCCGGCATGTCGATGAAAACGAGATCGGTTTTGTTCAAGAGCGAGTTTGGATTCGTCACGATGCGGTACGGCGGCGGCCCGGTGATGGTGCCGTCTCCGGTTACGACGTGAACCGGACCGAATGCGCCCATGTGCAGCCACATGGTCGAACTTCCCGGACCGCCGTTATATAGGAAGGTGACGGGCCGCCGGGTGAGGTCGCTCCCGTCTTCGGTATAGGCGACGTAGAAGACGCGCGCGGTCGGTTCGTCGGCCTGATTTCGCAGCGTGATGGTTCCCGCTCTCGCGGTGTAGTGGATCACCTGCCCGCCGAGCTCGATCGTGTGCTCGGTGACCGCGGCGGGTATCGCCGGCGGAACCGAAGCCATTTTGTGAGGGGCCGGCTTGGCGGACGCACCGGCCGGAACGGCCGCCACCGCCGCAGCCGCGTAGAGCGCCGCAGTCAAGAACAACGCGAAAAATCGTTTCAATCCCGTATCTCCATCTGCAGTAGATTGCGCCTCCTGAGGCGCCCCCCTTCTGGCCAGGTTTGTGGCACAATCATGCGTTAGGGCGCCGGGCCGGAGCCGTACAACTCGCGCTTGAGGTCGGCGACCGCTTCGACCATCGACTCGAGATACGGCTCCATCGCCATCTTGATGCGCTCCAGGCGCACCTCGCCTTCGGGCGTGATGCGGTAGATGCGCCGCGAGCGCTTGGTCGGGTGGTCCCAGGCCGCCGCTAGAAAACCGCGCTCTTCCAAGCGGCGCAGCAGCGGATAGATCTTGTTAGTGTTTACGGCGATCAAGCCGCCGCACAAGTCGTCGATGCGCTGCATCAACCCGTAGCCGTGATCGGGGCGGCTCGCGACCATGTGCAAGATGAGCGCCGGGAAGATCGTCTTGCTCTTGATCGGGCCTTTGAGAATCTCGTCGACGCGGTGGGACACGGCGCGTTAGGCGTTCGGGGGCTCGTGCAGGTCGAGCCGATAGACGCGCTCGATCTCGGCGGCATAGTTGTCTTCAACGACGCGACGGCGGACCTTGAGCGTCGGCGAGAGCTCGCCTCGCTCCACGGTCAAATCGCGCGGCAAAACCACGACGCGCCGCACCTGCTCGTAGCTCGCGAGATCCGCAGTCGTGCGGCGTACCTCCTCAGTTATCAGGCGCTGCACGTCCTCGCGTGCCGCGATCTCCGAGGTCGCCATCTCGGCGCTCAGGTGAAGGTCGCGGCGCACGAGATCCCAGTTCGGCAAGACGAGTGCCGCGGGATGGGGCCGTCCGTAGCCCACCAACAGGACCTGATTGACGTAGACGGAACGCTTGATCGCACTCTCGACCCGCGCCGGCGCAACGAACTTGCCTCCGGAGGTTTTGAAGAGTTCTTTCTTGCGATCGGTGATTCGCACGTAACCGTCGGCATCGACCGCACCGATGTCGCCGGTCGCAAACCATCCGTCTTCGAATACCGCCGCCGTAGCCTCGGGATCCTTATAGTATCCCCTCATGACGTTCGGGCCCTTGGTGAGGATCTCGCCGTCTTCGGCGACCTTGATCTGCACGCCGGGAAGCGCCTTGCCAACCGTGCCGTAGCGGTGGTCCTCCAGGCGGCTCGCCGTGACGACCGGCGAACACTCCGTCAGCCCGTATCCTTCGAAGATCGTGATATCGCAGGCCAGCATCGTCATCGCCGTATCCAGGTGCAGCGGCGCGCTGCCGCTGACGAAGAATAGCAGTTTGTCGAGCCCGAGCGCCGGACGAATCTTCCGTAGGACCAGCTCCCAGGCCAACCTGTACCGCAGCGACAACGCCGCGCCGGGGCGCGGCCCTTGCACCTTCGCGCGCATGTAATCGCGCCCCGTGTCGAGCGCCCATGGGACGAGTTTGGCCTGCGCGCCGCCGTGCGCCTTGGCGCTGGATTTGATACCGATGATCAAACGCTCGAAGATGCGTGGCACTGCCGTTACGACGACCGGGTGCACGTCGCGCAGATCGGCCAGCATATCGTCCGGGTTGTGGCATATGTATACGCTGACGCCCTTGATCATATAGCCGTACACCATGCAGTGTTCGTAGATATGCGAGAGGGGCAGCACCGAGAGCACTGGCGCTCCCCGCTCCACGCCACCGAGGCCATAATCAGAGGCGCCTTGCGCGTTCGAGCCGAGGTTGTCGTGCGAGAGCATCACGCCCTTCGGCTGGCCGGTCGTGCCCGAAGTGTAGATGAGCACCGCGAGATCGTCGGGCTGGAGCGTAGCCTCAAACGCACCCGGTAACTCCGGGTGCTGCACGCAGATCTCGGCGCCGTGAGATTCAAAGGCTGCGAGGCAGCCCGAGCCTTCACCATCGAAGACGACGATGCGCGGCAGCGGCGCTTCGATCGTGCGCAGCCTCCGCTCGGCCTCGATCGTATCGACGAAGATCAGCTTTGCTTCCGAATTGCCGAGGATGTACCGCACCTGGTCGAGCGCCTGCGTGGAGAAGATCGGGACGACGACGCAGCCCGCGAAGAGCGTCGCGAGATCCGCAACGATCCAGTCGACGCTGTTTTGCGCGATGAGGGCAACTCGGTCGCCGGTGGAGAGCCCGGCATCGCGGATCGCGCAGGCCAGGTTCGAGACGCGCCGGAGGAGTTGCTCGCTCGAAGTCGCCGCCCGCGCCCCGGCAACGCGTTCGACGAGGACGGCGTCCTGCGGCTGCGCCAGCACGCGACGGACGATCGCAGGAAGCGTTTCGGGCGGGTGAGTGCGCGTCTCCATCGACCGCGAGATTCGCCCGACTCTGGGAGCTCCCTTGCCTTTTTATCAATGTACGATGATGAAAGGTGCCACCTTCTGGATGCGGCTATCCGTCATACCGGAGACGTCGGCGAGCTCGTCGACCGATGCGAACGGCCCGTTGACCTCGCGATAGCGGACGATGCGCGCTGCCAAACGGTCGCCGATGCCTGGGAGCTGTGCGAGCGCCTCGGCGCCGGCCGCATTCAAGTCGAGCGAGACCGGCACCGGCGCTCCCGCCGCCCGCTTCCGGCGCCGCGAGGTCGTGCGTCGGCGACGGCGTGCCGGCGCGCAGCGTGCCTGCGCCCCGAGCTTTGGGACGGTGACCTGGTCTCCGTCGTTCAGGCGCTGCGCCAAATTGACGCCGGCCGGGTCGGCAGCCGGCGCCAAGCCGCCGGCTCGAGCGACCGCGTCGGCCGCGCGCGCCCCGGCCGGCAGACGGTAGAGCCCCGCGCGTGAGATCTCACCCACGACGTAGACGGTGACGGTGGCCTCTCTCGGCGCCGCAAGCCGCCGCGCGGCGCTGCGGGAAGCCGGAGGCGGCGAGAGCGCGGCGAGCGACGGTGCCGCGTTCGGAGCGGGGTGCCGGATCGCCAGCGCCGCCACGAGGACGACTGCCGCGACCACGATCCAACGGTGCATGACCGGCCTTCACGCCGAGCGCAGCCTTCGGAAAGATGCTATCCGCGGCATCTCCGTATCCAATCGAGCAGGGTTCGGAAAATCGCGCACCGATGTTTGAGAAGATGGCCGAGTCCTACGATTTCCGCTCCGTCGAGCGAAAGTGGCAAGAACGCTGGGAGCGGGCGCAGATCTACCGGGCCTCCGACGACGATGCGCGCGAGCGCTACTACGTGCTCGAGATGCTGCCGTACCCCTCCGGCGATCTCCACGTCGGACACGCGAAGAACTACACGCTGGGCGATGCGGTGGCGCGGATGATGCGCATGCTCGGCTACAACG
>JAKAPQ010000080.1 GCA_021806945.1 bacterium
AGGGCCGCCACGGCAGCGTTGCCGGAGGCGAGCCCGACGACGGCGACGCCGATCCCGATGACGATGATGCCGACGTTCTCGACGGAGTGATAGGCGAGCAGCCGCTTGAGATCGTGGTCCACGAGCGCGTAGAGAACGCCACCGATCGCGCTCGCCGTTCCAACGAGTACGAGTGCGACCCCCCAGGTGGCGGTTGCGGGGGCGGCGAGTTCGAAGACGACCAAGCACAATCCGTAGAGCGCTACCTTCAACATCGCACCCGAGAGCATCGCCGATGCGTTGGCGGGGGCGACCGGGTGCGCGCGCGGCAACCAAAAATGCAGCGGAAGTAAGCCGGCCTTCGAGCCGAAGCCGAGCAGCGCCAAGACGAAGACCGCGTTACGCGTAGCCGCCGAGAGCGCCGGCGCGGCCTGGGCGATTGCGGCGAAAGAGGGGCTCCCCGCCTGCAGCGCCAGGATCGCGAGCGCCACCAGCACGCAGAGCGCACCGGTCTGCGCGACCGCGAGATAGACGAAGGTTGCACGCCGCACGCGGCGCTGCTCGTGGTGCGCGGCGACGAGGAACGCCGAGACCAGCGACATCGCCTCCCATGCCACGAAGAACGACGCGACGCTCTGCGCGATGAGAACCAAGAGCATGGCGGCGCTGAAGAGGCCGATCAGCGCGGCGTCGAGCGGCGCGCCGCGGCGCAGGCTCCACAGCGCGACCGCCGTCGCCAGCAGAGCGAGGACGGCAAGAAAGGGGACCGCCAGCCGCGAGACTCCGAAATCGAGCTGCAGCATCGGCAGCGGCCCGTGGAACGATGCGAAGGCGAGGCTCCCGTGGGCTAGGCTGAGTACTGCCAGGAAGGCAGCCAGGAGCGCGACGCCCAGCGTCAGGGCGACGCCGCTAACTCGAAGCGTCAAGGACGCGGTCGCGGGGCGTCGAGCATCGCATGGTTCTTTTCGAGCCGGCGCTCGTAGATGGACCGGGCGGTATCCAGCAGTTGCCAGACGCCGGCGTCCGAGACCGTATACCAGACCGAGGTCCCCTCGCGGCGCGCCTGCACGAAGTCCCCCGTTCGCAGCATCGCAAGGTGTTGCGAGACGGTCGACTGCTCGGCCGCGAGACGTTGCTGGATCTCCCCAACCGTGAGTTCCCCATCCCGCAGCGCATCCAAGATGCCAATCCGCATCGGATGGGCCAGTAGTTTGAACATCTCCGCTTTAAAATCGCGCAACAAAACATCACTACATTAGTATATTAGCATATTACTGTCAAGCCCCACGGCGCGCCTTGACAGCGCTCTCGTTGAAATGTACGTTAGGAGCAAAATGGCCGTAAAATACACTACTATCCCAACGACCGACCTCCGCGTGCATAGCAGTGAGATCGTCAATCGCGTCGCGTTCGGCGACGAGGAGCTCGTCCTTACGCGACGTGGCAAGCCGATCGCGGCGCTCGTGTCGCTTGCGGCGCTAGAGGCGCTGCACAGGCTGGAAGACGCGGAAGACGTTGCGGATGCCCGTGCCGCCCGCGAAGAGATCAGGCAGCACGGCACCCTTTCGCATGAGGAAGTGAAGGCGCGCCTCGGCCTATAGCATCGAATACGCGCCCTCCGCCTTCAAGACGCTTGAAAAACTGCCGTCGAACGTGCAGCACCGCATCGTGAAGAAGATCGGCAATCTTGCACGCGAGCCGCGTCCACCCGGTTCCAAGCAGCTCGAAGGCGGCGGCGGGGAGATGCGCCTGCGCATCGGAGATTACCGTGTGATTTACGCGGTGGCCGACGAGGTGCTACGCGTGTTGGTCCTCAAAGTTGGCCCGCGCAAAGAGATCTATCGCCGACGCTAACGCGCTCGTCCCGCTGTCACCCTAAGCCCGTCGAAGGATCGCCTTACGACGCGCTCACGATGACGGGGGTGGGGGCGACGACTTCGGGGGCGATCTCGAAGGCGGATTCGAGGGAGCGCGCGGCATCGCGATCGGTGCCGTGAACGTAGGCGAGGGGCGCGCCGCGTTCGACGCGGTCGCCGATGCGCGCGGCGACGCGTAGGCCGCCGACCGGGTCGTGCTCGGCAAGACGGCGCCCGACGTTGCCGAGGCGCACGACGTCCATCGCGCGCACCCACCCCGCGCACGGACTTGCGACGATGCCCGGATTCGCGTCGACGTGCAACGACTCGAGCGCGGCGCGCGAACTGCCCTGCGCTTCGACCATCTCGACGAGCTTCTCGTAGCCGGCACCGCTCTGCAACGCGGCGCGCACGCGGCCTGCGCCGCCCTCGATGCCGGCCGATTCGAGCATCGCTTCAACGATGCGCAGCACGAGCGTGCGCTCGCGTCCTTCGAGCGGCTCTTGTCCTTCGAGCGGCTCAGGATGACGGGATAGGAAATTGCGGGCTTCGATTATTTCGATGCCGGTGCCGATGGAGTGGCCGAGCGGCTCGTCCATGTTCGTGACGAATGCGGTCGCGCGGCGGCCGAAACGGCGCGAGATCTCGACCAGCCACCCGGCGAGCTCGAGCGCGTCGCGCGCGTCCTGCATGAATCCGCCGCGGCCCGTCTTCACGTCGAAGACGAACGCGTGCGCGCCGCCGGCGACCTTTTTCGAGACGATCGACGGGGCGATCAAGCCCATCGACGGCACCGTGCCGGTGTGATCGCGCAAGTGATAGATGCGCTTGTCGGCGGGAACCAGCGTTGCGCTTTGCGCGGCGATCGCGCAGCCGACGCGCTCGACCTGGCGCTTAAACGCATCGATCGAGAGGTTCACGTTAAAGCCGGGAATCGTTTCGAGCTTGTCGATCGTGCCGCCGGTATGGCCGAGCGCGCGGCCCGAAAGCTTGGCGACGCGCACGCCGCACGCGGCCGCCAGCGGCACGGCTACCAGCGAGACGATGTCGCTCACGCCGCCGCTGCTGTGCTTGTCGACGACCGTTGCGGGCCCGTCGAACGCGATCGTCTCGCCGCTAGCGACCATCGCGCGCGTCAACGCGTAAGCCTCTTCGAAGGTCATGCCGCGCCAGAGGCACGCCATGCAGAGCGCCGCCATCTGCGCGTCGTCGACCGCACCGGCCATGAAGCCGGCGACGATCGCCTCCCAGTCGCCGCCGGAGAGCGCCTCGCCCTCGCGTTTGCGCTCGATCGCGCGCCGCATGCTCGTTTCGTCCATCGTGCGCGTGGGTTTCTCCAGACTTCCAGCGAAGCCCGCTGCGTGCCCATTCAGGCTCTGCTGCATCCGGTCGTCTATCAGGCTATTTCGCACACTCCACTTGGACCGCTCGCGGCGATCGCGTACGTCGCCGTCGCGATTGCCGTAACGCTCGTGACGATACGGCGGCCATCCTACGGCGTCTGCGCGCTGGTAGCCATCCAGCCGTTCGCGTTCTACCGCGATATCTTCGGCACCACGATCACGTTTCCAAAAGTCGTGCTGCTCGCGGTCATCCTCGGGCTGAGCGCGCGGCCGGGGGCCTTCGCATCGCTGCGCGAGCCCGCGGCGCGGCGGCTCCTGATCGCGGCGCTGCTGGTAGCGGCGGCGACCGCGCTCTCCATCGCTCAGGCCGCCTACCTGCGCCCGGCGGTGCGTGAAACGTTGAAGGCGCTCGAATACGCCGCGCTCTTTGCGACGGTCTATGCGGCCTATCGCTCGGATCCCAATCCGCGCATGCTGCGCGCCGCGATCGTCGGCGTGAGCATTGCCGTCACGCTGCTCGCCCTTTCGCAAGAACTCCTCGGCGCGCCCTCGGGGCTCTACCTCAACGGGCACCCGGCGCCGCGCATCGCCGGCCCGCTGGAAGGGCCCAACCAACTCGCCGGCTATCTCGATATCTCGCTGCCGCTGCTCTTCGCGCTCGCCATCGAAGAAGCGACGCCCGCGCTGCTGATCGCGCTCTTCCTCGCCGTCTGCGCCGACGTGCTCACGTTTTCGCGCGCCGGAGCCATCGGCGCGCTTGCAGGTGCGCTCACGATCGCACTGGTCTATCGCCGTAATTTGGGGCCGCCGCTGCTAGCGATGCTGGGCGGGCTCGCGGTCGGCGGCACCGTCGCCAACCTCTGGGATTACAGCACCCACGCATCCCCGTTCTTGCGCGGCGGTGCGATCCACGGCACGAATTACTCCGGCGGCGTCGGCACGCGCGCCGAGCTGTGGCGCGCGGCCTACGAACTTTGGCGCCGCCGGCCGTTCTTCGGCGTCGGCGCGGGGAACTACCAACTCGAGTTGCCCCTGGTCGGCCTGCACGGCGTTCGCACGCACGCGAACAGCCTCTACATCCAATCGCTCGTTGAAGGCGGCATCCCATTGCTGGCGGCGACGCTGTATATGGTGTGGAGCTCGATCGCAAGCTTCGCGCGCGAACGCGCTGCGGCGCCGCTGATCGCCGGGGCCTTCGCCGCCAGCATCGCTCTCGCGCTGCACCAGATCGTCGACTATTTGATCTTCTACCCGAAGATCGGAGGCTGGTGGTTCGTCGTGCTGGCACTCGGCGCTGCGGAGCTTACGCGAACCGCGCGAACGCACGCATGATGCGTGCGATGCTCTTGGTGCCGCTCTCGTTCGTCGTGGGCGGGCTCGCGTGCCGTTACTGGCTCGCCGGTGCGCCTGCCGCGGCGGCGGCCGGCCTCGCGCAGCCGGTCGCGGTCGTCACCTACTGGCAGAGCTTCGGCGCGTGGATGTGGCTCGCGCTCTTCATCGCGGTCGCCGCCGCGAGCGCGGTCTACGCGGTCCTGCTGCGCGCGGCGCTGCGCGGCGAATACGCCGGCGCGCGCGCGGCGGTGCGCGACGCCTGCATCGCGAGCGCGCTGGCACTCGCGGCGGCACTCGCCTTTCCCGTCATCTTCTCGAGCGACGCGTACGCGTACGGCGCGTACGGCGCGATGGCGCTGCACGGCATCGACCCCTACGCCCACCTGCGCCTCACGGCGCACGATCCGCTCTTCGCCGCGGCGATCTGGCAGTGGGGCAACCCGCCGCCGGTCTGCGTCTACGGCCCGGCGTTCGTGTGGATCGCGAGCCTCGTCGCCGGCGCGCTGCACGGTTACGGCGTTGCCGCGCAACTCCTCGGATTACGCGTGCTCGCATCGCTCGCGCTGGTCGCCTGCGCGCCGCTGCTCTACGCGGCGATGGCCGGCTTCCCGCCTACCCATCGCGTCGCCGCGGCGATCGGCATCGCGCTCAACCCCGTCGCGATCTGGTCGGCGGCGGAGGGCCACAACGATGCGCTGATGCTGGCGGTGGTGTTGGCGGGATTCGTACTCGCACGGCGCGGCCGGCTAGCGGGCGGTGCGTTTGCGATCGCGGCGTCGGCGCTGATCAAAGCGCCCGGACTCGCGGCCGCGGCGGCGCTCGCCGCGTTCGAATGGCGCGATCGCTCGAGGTTCGCGCGCGTCGCCGCGGGCGCAATAGCCGGCGCGCTCTTCGTCGCGATCGTCTCGCTGCCGTTCGAATGGGGCCTGCGCAACGTGCTGGTTCCGCACGGGCATTACGAACCGCAGTTCTCGGCGCAGTATCTCCTCGCACGCGCGTTACAAGCGGTCGTTCCGCCGGCGCTCGCGTTGCCGCTGGGCGCGGCGCTCGTACTGACCGCCGCGGGAGCGCTGGCGTGCTACGGCATCGTACTCGCGGCGCGCGGAACGCGCGAGGGAGCGCTCTCTATGGCGCTGGGCTTGTGGCTCGCGATTCCCAACCCCTATCCGTGGTACGCGCTGTGGATTCTGCCGGTCGCGTTCATGGCGCTCGAATCGCGCGTCGCGTGGATGCTGGTGCTCGCCTCGCTCACGATCGTCTTCCGGTATCTTCCCGACGCTACGACGGCATCGAACGCGAATACGAATGCGCTCGTTACGCTCTGCGAACTGGCCCTTCCGTTCGCCGCGCTGCGCTTTCGAGCCGGCGGGCGCGCGCGCGATCCAAACGGGCGTCCGCAGGGCTCGGTCGCGTCGGGGCCGCCGGGGAAGCCGTAGCGCGGCCCGTGGATTATGGGATTGAACGCATTGACGCTTAGCACGGTATCCGTTATAGTGTGATCGTGGGGCGCTTTGCGGACAATGCCACGCAGGACATTTTTCGAGGCGATCCCACGCGCGCAGCGCGGCAACGTCTCCCAGGTGAGCTCCACCGCCGGGCGCGCGCCAAGCTGGCGGTCCTGTACGCAGCCGGAAGTTTAGACGACCTGAGGAGCCCGCCGGGAAATCGACTGGAAACTCTCAAAGGCGAATTCTCCGGACGGCACAGTATCCGCGTAAACGACCGGTTCCGGATCGTCTTTCGCTGGCACGATGGGATCGCCCAAGACATTCAGATACTGGACTACCACTAGAGGAGAAAAGCACGAGATGCTGAGCGATCTCTCGAAGAAGAACCGCCCGCTGACACCAGGCGAGATCATCCGTGAAGAATATCTCGAACCGCTGAACATTACGCAGCAGCGTCTTGCGACGGCGATGGGTGTGTCGTTTCAGCGCGTCAACGAGCTTCTGAACGGCAAGCGCGGCGTAACCGTGGACACGGCTCTGCGTCTTGGCCGTGTGTTTCGCACGTCACCCGAATTATGGCTGAACGTCCAACGGGCGGTCGATCTGTGGGATGCAGTTTATGGAGCCGGCTCCAAAAACATCGAGCGGAAAACCAAGCCGCTCGTCCCGCGGAGCGCGGCATAACGCTAGGAGTTTGTCTGGCTTGGGCCGTTTTTGGATCCGGAGGCGATTTTTGTTCGAAGACGAGGCGCGAAGAGGGAGCGAAGCCGTAGCTTCGTGACCGATGAGCAACGATGTGTTCGGCAAAAAGCGACCCGGAGACGGAAACGTGCTCAAGCCAGACAAACTCCTAGTTGCGGCCACTGGGAAGCCGCGGGCGCGCGCGCGATCCGAACGGGCGTCCGCAGGGCTCGGTCGCGTCGGGGCCGCCGGGGAAGCCGTAGCGCGGCCCTTCGTCTTGAGTCGCCCCGTCGCTCGTGACGGCATCGTAGAGCCTCTCCTCGCGCTGCAGTTCGCTGCTGGTTTGCCGCAGGAACTGCGCGATCGCCAGGGTGAGCGCGCGCGCCGCGGCCGCCGGCGTGGCGCGGATGGCCGTCACCGTGCCCGCCGAGTCGCGCGCGTAGCGTAGGGCGATCGTATCGTGCCCGCGCGCGTGATCGCGCAGGGCGGCGTTGCCGGCCGGAACGTGCGCGCGCTGCGTCGTCACGACGACGAAGCTCACGCGGGCGGCGGCCTCGTAGCTGCTGCGCCCAGCCGGCGCGACCGGCAAGCGCACGACGAGCGCGCGCAGGGCGTACGCCGGATGCGCGTTACAAGTAGGCACGTGCGCCGAGGCGATTGCGACGAAAAACGCAAGCGTTCGCATACGCTATAGTATACGGCAAAAAAACGAGAACCGCCGGAGCCTAAGCCCCAGCGTTTCCCGTCTTCATGCAGCACCCGGCGCCGGCGTCAGCCGCGGATGGCGATCTTCTTGGGCTGCGCTTTGGGGGAGAGTTTGAGGGTCAGGGTCAAGAGACCGTGCTCCACCTTCGCGGCGATGTTTTCGCTGTCGATCTCCTCGGGGAGCAGGAGCGAACGCGTGAACGAGCGCTTCTCACTCTTCCCGGAGACGGTCAGCGTGTCGTTTTCCAGCGTGATGTCGATGTCGTCCGGCTTGAAGCCGGGCACCGGAACCTCGACCGTGTAACCGGTCTCGTCTCGGTTGATCTCGACGCCCGTCGCGGCTGGGAAACTCGAGAAGAAGTTGCGGAACGGGTCAAAGCCAAAGACGTCGACAAGCGGACGGCTGAGGGTGCCGTTCGTCCCGCGTTCCAGGGTTGGGAGAGTGTTCATACCGTTGCTGTACCTCCGTCTGTTCAGCTTGGCGTTTTTTGGGGAATTAGCACTCCCACCCGGGGACTGCCAATCTCTAAAACGCTTCGGCCGCCCAAAGGGTTTCGCCCTACCGCCAGACGCATGTTGAAAAGCACAATCATGATCACCGGCCACGACACGCCCCTCACGCCGACCCTACCGCAGTATCGGGGCAGTCCCGTGGCGGCGGACCTGATCGGGTCGCTGCCGGCGCGCAGCCGCGCGCTGGCGAGCCTGATCGAACGGCTTCGCGCGGGGCGCGGGGCGTACGCACTCCACGAGACCGGCGCGGCGGCGCGGCCGGCGCTTTTGGCGGCGCTCTACCGCGCGATCGGCGGGCAGATCTTGGTCGTCGTGCCGACGCCCGACGTAGCCGAGCGTGCCTTCGCCGATCTGCTCTACTACTTGGGCGAGCCAGAACCGCAGAGCATCGCGCTGCTGCGCTCGCGCGACGAGACCGTCGGCGCCATCGAGAGCCCCTCCGAGCGCAGCGCCCGCATGACGCTGCTGGCGGATCTCGCGGACGGCAAGCCGGGCATCGCGATCGTTCCGCTCGCCGCGCTGCGCCAATACGTCATGCCCAAAGCCGTATTTCAAGAACTGCGCTTCGCGCTGCGGAGGGGTGAGGAAGCCGGATGGGACCGGACGCAGGAGCGCCTCTACGCGCTCGGCTACCGGCGCTCCGACGTGGTGAGCGCCGCCGGCGAGTACGCGGTGCGCGGCGGCATCCTCGATGTCTTTCCGGCCTCGGCAGAAAGCGCGGTCCGCGTCGAGTTCTTCGGCGACGCCGTTGAAAGCATCCGCGCGTTCGATCTTCAAAGCCAGCGCAGCCGTGCCGAGAGCGACGGCGGCGCGCTCGAGACCGTCGATATCGTACCGTGGAGCGAGATCCCACGCGGCGAGCCGTATCGGCAGCGCGTGCTCGACCGCTTCGACGGGCCGGAGAACGTGGCCGCTGCGCTGCGCGCGTATTTGGAGGGCGGCGCGGAGGTACCCGAGCCGTGGCTCTCGCTTGCCTACGACCGCCGCGAAACGGTGCTCGAGTATTTGGATGCGCGAGCGCTCGTCGTCTTCGACGAACCCTCGATGCTCGCGACGGTCGAGAGCGCGCTCGACGACGAACGATCGCGCGAAGAGAGCGTTCTGCTGGCGGGGCTTCGACAGGCTGCGCCTGACACAAAGGCTCGGCCGGATGCGCTTTCGGTTTCGGAGCGCGAGGTGGGGGAACTCCTGCTCGCGGAGGTCGCGGCGCCGTATCCGCGCCTGCGCGATCTCGCGCCGGCGTTCGCGCGATACGTTTCGCTCGCGTTTCCGGGCGGCATCGAAAGCGCCGAGCCGCTCGAGTGGCTGCCGGCGCCCGCGGCAGCGTTCGTGCTGCAGACGGCGCCCGTCGAGCACTTCAACCGGCAGATCGCGATGTTCGTGCAATCGGTTCGCGCTTGGGCCGAGGCGGGCGAGACGGTCGTACTCGTCAGCTCCGGCGTCGCACGCACGAGCGAGCTGCTGCGCGCCTCCGGCATCCCCCTTCGTGGGGTCGTGCTCGACCATGGGAACATCGAGAGCGGCTTTGCGATTCCCGATCTGCACCTGCGCGTGCTGGGCGATCGTGAAATATACGGGCAACCGCCCAAACGCGTCAAGATTCGCGCGATAAAGGAGGGCGTTCCGGTTACGCTCGCCGACCTGCGCGTCGGCGATTACGTGGTGCACGCCGTGCACGGCATCGGCCGGTACCTCGGGCTTCGCACGGAGACGATCCTCGGCGCGACGCAAGACTATCTCGATCTGCGCTACGCCGGCACCGA
>JAKAPQ010000004.1 GCA_021806945.1 bacterium
TACCAAGGCAAGGGTCTAGGGCGCGCGCTTCTCCGCGACGCGGTTCTGCGGACGCTTCAGGCGGCCGCTCTCGGCGGCATCCGGGCAATACTCGTTCATGCCATCTCCGACGAGGCCAAACGGTTCTATGCGAGCTGCGGCTTCGCGCCAACGCCACTCGACCAGATGACGCTGATGATCACCGTCGCCGACGCCGAGAAGGTGCTCACCGGCAAATAGGCCTTGATCAAGCGATTGGCGCCTCACGGTTGTCCGGCGCGCTCGGAGCGTTCGTTGCGAACTTCTGCAGAATGAGGTTGACCGCGAGCGGCAGTTCCTGCACGCCGAGCGCCTTGATCCAACGCAGAGCCGCGACCATGGCGACGGAGCCAGCGACGATATTGACGCGCCGAGCTGATGCTGTCACGCTGAGGTTATCGAAGCGTGCGCGTGGTGCCTGGCTCCCCCGAAGAGCCAACGGCGCTATAAGAGTTCGCGCAATTGGTCGACGGTCAAACCGGACGCTTTAAGCATTGCGGCGACCGTCGCCGTCTTAAGATCGCCTCGGTGCATCGGCACGTTAACGATCCGGCCTTGTGCACTTGTGAAAAACGCATGAGACCCGGATTGGCGGAGCAGTTCGAAACCCGCCCGTTGCAAAGCCCGCGCAAAATCGCGGGCGGAGATGCGTGGAAGTTTTGGCACCAGACGCGTTATGCAGCCGCGACGGCGACGATTTCCAAACGTGCGCCCTCAGCGTCCGAGAGCGGAGTTTCCATACCAGCATCTTGCCGGCATCGGAGCGAGAGCGCGATCGCATCTCGCGCCATTTCGAGGGCGTGGGCCAGATCGTCACCTTCGGTAACGATTTCGGGGAGCGCCGGCACCGTGACGGTATATCCGCCACCCTCCTCCGGGGGGCACGGTTCCAACACCACTGCGTAGCGAATCTCGGCCATACATAGCAGTTCGGTGGTGACCCGAAAGCTCATCCTGGATACTCCTCTCCTGCCTCGGTTCATAAAAGTTCGCGGTGAACGGAATCTTGCGGCGAGTGGTGGGCACCGGGGATACCGATGTGCAGCGCGTAGCTCGCGTCGCTCTCGTCCCACATGTCGTGCGTTCGGCTGCGGAACAGGAACTCGTGTCCCGAAAGACGATCCGCGCTTTCCGATGCGCGCGAGCCCAATCGAAACCCAACGCACCGGCCCCACCGCTATACTGTGTTGCGTCGCTCAGGCACCGCCCCGAATTCGCTGGCCGATCGTGTAGTAGGGCTTGGGTGGGTGATGACGATGGCGGAAAGCGATGAGCTGAAAGCGAGTTACATCGATCGGCCGGATGACGAGGCGAAGGACGGCCTTAGTTTCGCCAAGCGGCGGAAAGGCTCCGCGGCGTAGTGCGACGAGTTGATGCTGCAGCACCACGCCGTAGTTCGCAGGATCCCGAAAGGCCCGTTGAAGCTCTTGTGCGACCGCGAGGACGGCGTTGGTAAAGTCGGCGTCGGCAGGAAACGCGAGATGCAGGTCCGCGAGGTCTTCGCCGACGTATCGACGCTGAAACTCGATGCGCGGGTCGGCAAGTAGGCGTCGGAGCGCGCCGATCGCCTCAGCTGGCCCCGGTGGGTTAGCCGGCTGGGGCTTGTCGGGCACGGCGCTGCGCCATGATCGCCTCGTAGCCGTGAACCACGTCGGCGGCGGTTTCTTGGGAGCCACGCACGAAGGGTTCGTGCTCGTCGCTGAGTCGAGTTGCGATCAGAGCGGCGAGGGCTTCGTCGTCTCGGGCATCGAGTTCAGATTGGAGGGCCCGGTACATCTCTTGGAGCTCCCGCCAGGCATCGGCTGCGATCAGGACGCCCACGGTCTCATTGCGGCGCTTGATTCGTAGGCGGTGGCAGTCGCGCAGGCGCTCCATAACGCGCGCGACGTCGCGGAGATCGGTGATAGGGATGTCCAGGTCCTCAATATCGAGGTCGAGCAGGGATACCATGGCAACCTCAATGGTACGCGCATCGCCACTCTTTCGTCAATAGACATGACAGTTAAATGGCAACTCGCTGCCTCCCCGCCGATCTCAAGGGCCGCAGGGGTCGCCGGAACGATCGATTCACTCCATCGCGGTGAATCCGCGTAAATCGCCACCATCGCATTCTAATCGCAGTTCGCTTTCGATGCTTAGAGAATCAATGATGCTGGGCCGAAATATCGCGACGCATTGCTCCTCCATTGCGCGCGTCGCGCGCTAACGCATTAGCAGCCTCGTAACGCACGGGATCTGGATCGTACACGTCGGCTGGTACTTGGTCGCGCCGTGCATTGAGAAGCGGCGCGGCTAGACGTGCGCTGATGACGCGCAACGCCAAATCGTAGCGCTGTCCTGTGGAAGTCGAGCCAAAGGTGCCGCGCTGGAAGAGCGTCTGCACCATCGGATGCGCTAGAACGATCAGGGCGCACACGCGACGCTGCGCGCGATGCCGGGTCGATCCGACGTGGCGAATTGGGAGGCGAGCAGCGGGAAAATGATCGTCGCAATTACCGCGGCGAAGATCTGCTACGGAAACCGGGCGTCAGCGTCGAGGCGAAGTAGCGATCGAAAAACAGCGCCCTTCGACAAGCTCAGGGTGACAGGGGAGCGGGTGACGGCGGGGATCGTACGGGCGAGGATGGCGAGGTCGCGTAGAGGCGACCAGGTGTCGATGTAGTGGTTGTCTAGGCGCATCCACTCATCGAACGAGACGTCGCAGCGGCCGTTGATCTGCCACAGGCAGGTGATGCCCTGCGGCACGGTTAGGCGGCGCTGGGCATATTCGTCGTAATGCGCGATCTCGCTGGGAAGCGGCGGGCGCGGGCCGACGAGCGAGATCTCACCCAAGCGTTGCTATTCGGTCGTGAGGCTCCAACGTTCGGCCAAACGGACGAAGATCCGCAGAGCGGCGGCCTCGTCGATATCGGGCATAGTCGTAAGCGGCATCCTCGCCCCTCCTTCCGATTTCGGCTAGGACCTTGAGTGTGGGCCGAAGTCGGCACCATGGTCAACTGGCGCAAGCGCATGCGATCGCGCAGCGCGTCTTTCACCGTAAGATTTCGCCTCGAGAAGCTCAACAGGCGTACAGGAGCTTCGAGCACGACACCCAGACCGGCGTATGGGAACAGGTCGATCTGCTCGGAATTGCCTTCGAAACATGCGTCCATCTCACACGCCGGCACGTATCCCGGCTGGGTCTCCGTACCGGCTCAGGATTCTTGGACGTTTGACGAGCGACAATCAAAGCTCGCCGAGGCCGCAGGACTGAAGACCGCGTGGACGTCGCACTACTCCAGACTGAGATCCTTCCCTGCGCGCGCGACGCGCGAGTGGAAGCCATGCTCGAGCGCGTCGGCGGGGGAGGGCGTCATCGCGCCCGCTATCGGGCGCGGCGGGCCCGAGGCCGGAGCAAGACGGCATCCCGTCGTCGTGCGTAGAAGGCCTCGCCGGATGTGGATGACCTCTCTTCGCGAGCCTGCACTCAAGCGGATGTCGAAATGGCGGTTCGAGACTGTTCTTTTGTGGATCGCGTGCTTCGTCGTTGCGTGTGTCTTCATCTGGACCAGCGCGGACAATGGCGTGCCGGCGCTACGCCAAGATTGGGACATGCCGCGCTCCTACGCGGCGGAGCCCGGCTACTTTCGAGGGATGTACGAGCCGTGGCTTCCCGTGGGGCTGGGCGCACCACAGCCATACCCCACCATGTTTCTCCTGGGGTTCGCCGGGCGGCTCCTTGCACCGTTGATCCCCTCGCCGTGGATACTTCTGTTGCTCTTTCTCGCGGCGATCGCGGCGCTCACCCTCATCTCCAGCGCACGCCTGCTCTCGAGCCTGAAAGTACCCGCGGCCATAACTTTCGCAGGCGCAACCTTCGCGTTGCTCAACCCGTGGGTTTACACGAAACTCGTCGCGGGGCATTTCATCATGGTCGCGGCCTACGGCGCCACGATCGGGATCGTCGCGGAGTTCCTGCGCCCGCAACCGCGAGCCCGGGTGTTGATACCGCTGACAATCGTCGCAATGATGCAGCTGCAATGGATGCTCCTGGTCGGCGGCGCTGTCTTCGCTTATTTCCTGCTTCGGCGGCGGTGGATCGGCGCGGTGACGCTCTTCCTGGTCGCCTTGCCGAGCATCCTCGGGATCATCGCCTACCACGACCAACTGCTCGGGACTCCCTATCTGCTCTCCTGGCAGCGGAATCAATCGGTGGCTCCAAGCCAGGCGATCGTCCTCGGCGGATACTTCGCACGGTATGCCGACCATATGCTGGGCATCGCGCGCATTCCGGTCGTTGTTTTCGTGCTTATGGCCGCAGCTGGCCTGGTGCTCGGCTTCAAGCACCGCCTCGTGCGGTGGAGCGCTGCAGCAATGACGCTTGCGCTCGTGGTCGCGATGGGCGCGAAGGGGCCGCTTGCGCCGCTTTATCTCTTCGTCGTCAGAACGATACCCGAGAGCGGCGTCTTCCGGGAGCTCTACGATCTGCTGGCTTTCGCCGCCATCGGCTATCTTATACTGTATGGCTTCTGCGCAAGCAGGGTGCGACAGCTCAGCCTCGTCGCACTCCCCGCAGCGATCGCGCTGCTAGCGTCATGGGTCGCCTACCCGCCAGCCGCTTTCTGGGTCAATGCGGCTACCATTCCGCGACTCCACATCGCGCCCGCTCGCGGGCGCTTTGCGCTATTCCCCGCCTTTCAACCGCTGACGTTTCGTGGTAAGGGCTCTGGGGCAGACCCGAACGCTCAGGTCCGGTTCCACGGACCAACGGCACTAAACGGCTACCTGCCGGGGTTCCCGATCGATGTCGCGCTAGCCCGGTACGCTCTGTATGGCGACCCACGGATGCTCGGTGCACTCGGCGTTTCCATGATATACGATCGGCCGTACTTTGAGAGCGATCCGCTTGCGCTCGGGCAGACCATCGCTCACGCCGCCGGGTGGCGTGCGGCGTTGAATCATCCGGTGGAGAGCGCACACATATCGGCGACACCGCTTGCATCGCTGGCGGATCACCTGGCGCTCGCCTCCGTCGCCAACGACCCATCCCGGACCGCGGTGTTCGTGGCAGACGTTCCCACCGACCTCGCGAACCGTTTTGGACTTTCTAGGCCGGTTGCGATCGCACCAATCCCCTTACAGAGAACGACCGTCGACGCGGACGAGGGGTGGGTTGACGCCCGTCTGGCATTCGTTACGGATCCGGATCTCGGCCAGGCGTTCGGGGGGGCGTATACGCAAACCGCACGCAGGCCGCTGACGCTGCCGCCTGGTCAGCGAGTCCTGGCATTTATCCGCGGGGCGCTGGTCGCCGAAGGGTCGCGCTGGCGAATCGGAACGACGCAGGGTTACCGGTGGATCGACCTGCCGGGAAATGTCTCGGCGGTTCGGTGTCTAGGAAGCTGCGCAATCGCACTCGTCGGAAACGTCGATCCGCACGTGCCGCGCAACGGGCCGCCGATGAACCTGTCCGGTCTACGATCACGGCGCTTGGCACCGTGGCTGATTCGCGTCGAGATTCCGCGCGGCAAACGCGAACCGCTCCTGCGCATCAACGAAGCGTACAGCCCCTACTGGGTTGCGATCACGCCGTCGGGTGCTCGCCCGCCTCACGTGCGCATCGACACGGCGCTCAACGGCTACCTCGATCCCCCTACCGGGACGACCTACGTCGTACAGGTCATGGCGCTCGCGCAACTTGCCATCGAGCTGTTCGCCGCCTTTTGGTGCGTCGCGCTTGCGGCATACCTCGTAAGACAATATGGAAGGGCGGTCCGCGCGTCGACGACGCGCGGACCGCCCTTCCATATTGTCTTACATAGAATCATGACGACGCACATTAAATCACGTGCATCCCGTGGTCTCATTCGGACTGAAAATTTCCGCGGTCTTTCTCAACGCTCCGAAAACGGAGAGCCCCGAAGATCAGCTGTTGGTGCAGTTCCAGGCAATGATCGCGGAGTATGAACGCGCACAGATCCTTGAACGATCCCGCCGCGGCAAGCGTCATCGCGCTCGCCAAGGGGAGGTCAGCGTCTTGAGCGGCGCGCCGTATGGCTATCGCTACGTGCGCAAAAGCGACGAATCCGCCGCGTACTATGAGATTATCGAGGCTGAGGCGAACGTGGTTCGCATGGTCTACGAACGCTACACGGTCGGCGCCATGAGCATCGGCGCCATTACGCGCCTGCTCAACGCTCAGGGCGTACCCACGCGCAAGCAGACGACGCGGTGGGAGCGCTCGACCACCTGGGCAATGCTGCGTAACCCCGCCTACAAGGGAACGGCCTGCTTCGGCAAGACTCGGGCGGCCAAGCGTCAACGCATCACCCGACCTGTGCGCCTGCGCGGTGGCATCTCTCAGCGCGACAGCGCCGGCCACGAGCGCCCCAGGGCCGAATGGATCGAGATCCCTGTACCACCAATTGTCGATGACGAGACGTTCGCGCTTACGCAGGAGCTCTTGGAGCGCAATAAGGTCCATGCACCGCGCCGCACCATAACACCCAGCATCGTACAAGGCCTCGTTTCTTGCAGCAAATGCGGCCATGCTCTGTCGCGCACGTCGACGCGGTCGAGCGCGCGCATGATTCACTACTACCGTTGCCTGGGTTCTGATGCGTGGCGCCACCTTGGCGGCCCCGTCTGCGACAACCGGCCCGTGCGCCAAGATGTTCTCGACGCGGTTGTCTGGAGCGAGATCGTCAAGCTGCTCGAGAATCCCAACCTCATCCAGGAGGAACTCGACCGTCGCTTGATCGCCGCGCGAGATGCCGCCCCGACCAAACGTCGCGAAGATGCTCTGCGGCGCGAACTGATACGCATCGAAAAGAGCATGGATCGGTTGATGACGGCGTTTCAGGAAGACCTTCTGTCGCTTGACGAGCTACGCCAGAGAATGCCGGCGCTTCGACAACGCGAACACGCAAGTCGTTCAGAACTGCAATCGATCGTCGACCAGGTCGCAAACCGCGCCGCGTATCTGCGCCTGGCCGAAACGCTTGCCGCATTTCTGGCACGGCTGCGCGAAGCGGCTGATACGTTGGATATCCAGGACCGTCAGCGACTCGTGCGCCTCCTGGTGAAGGAGGTGCTGGTCGGCGACGACACGATCCTCATCCGGCACTCAATCCCCATCCCAGGCGACCCCGAAGACGGCAAGGGGCCAACGCCGCCACCCGGGGGCGGCCAAGACGGCGGCGGCGCGAGTTACCTTTTGCGTTCAGGGCGTCAACATTCCTCAACGCGCCAACGACTGCTTACGCGTCGTGAGTAATCAGACTAACGGCCGGATTAATAATACCAACTTCGGAGGAGGGCCCTCCAGCTATTGCCGGGGGGGGTCAGGAAGATCGTGCCGTTTCCAAGCCCTCGTCTTAGTTTGCCAGCAGGTGCAGAAGGACCGCGTGCTAATCGTGGGCAAGACTTTATGTAGGTCATCCGGTTCTTTGCGAAGTGGTTTCGTAGCCTCAAGAGTTGGCCCGATGGCCGCCAACGATCGCGATATAGCTGGGAGGACGGCCATTCTACACGCATTTTCGTGGGTTACCGTGTCGCGAGCCCACTGGATCACCTCCCGAGCGGCAAGCGGGCAGGCACCGGCCAACCCGAACCCTCGTCCCCGGCAAGGTAGCGGCTTCGGTGGAGCGCGCACGGGTCCAGGGCGATCCCCAGGCGAAAACCCTGCGGCCTCGGAGAGACGCGATTCCCGGCTCCCGGTCAGGGACTGCGGCTTGTCGAATCCAACAAGCCGACGACACAGAGGCGGGGCGTGATGGCCACGCGGACGGCGAACGCAGGCGCCGCACTGAATTCGTGGCGCCCGTGGGCGTGAGGCAAGCGATTTCAGTGCCGCGAATTTCCTTTATCGTTCCAACCTTCCACTCAAGGCGATTTTTCGGCGCTTGCTTTCCGCCGCTGGCAGGCTACGCGGACTCGGAGTTGATCGTCGTCGATAATCATAGCGGCGACGTAGCGGCGGCCGCCGCGTTCGGGGCACGAACCTACACGCACGGGCCCGACCAGAATGCCGCCCGGGTGTTTGGCGCGCCATTCCAGCGTGACTTCGGCGCCCGTAAGGCGACCGGAACCGTGCTCTACTTCGTTGACGCGGATATGGTTGTCAATAATACGGTAATCGACGAAGCCTTGGACCTCATTGCCGCAGGGTCGGACGCCGTTATTGTACGCGAGGAGTCAGTCGGCGTCGGGTTTTGGGCCCGCTGCAAGTGGTTGGAGCGGAGGTGCTATTGGGGGGACGACCATATTGAAGCGCCCCGCGTCGTGCGTCGCGACGTTTACCTTGCGATCGGGGGTTTTGACGGTACGGTCGCGCCCGACGACTGGGACCTCGCCCGTCGCCTTCGGGCCGCCGGCTATAGCGTGGCGCGCACAACGCATTACATCGTGCATGATGAAGGGCAGGTTGGGATAGCGCGGCTGGCTCGGAAGCGCTTCCTTTATTCGAGGCATGCGATGGCGTACGTTAAGAAGCACCATTCCTTTGACATCCAGCAGGCAACATTTCTGCGCCTTGCTTACTTGCGTCATTGGCGAATCCTCCTATCACATCCCCTGGAAGCTGTCGGCATGATGTTTATGAAGCTTGTTGAGTTCGGGGCCGTAGCGGTTGGAGTTTTGGCGTCAGCGGTTTCGCGGCCGGCAATCCGCCTACGCGATGAATAGGCCACTAAGAACCATAGCGGTGAGCGGGGCGTCGGGTTTTATCGGCGGCCACGTTGCACACGAAGCGGAGGTGCGCGGGTACCGCGTGATACGCGGAGGCTTCCGTCGGGCCAGAGCGGGTAGCGGATGGCGGATCGCTGACCTAAGGGTGCCACAAGAGGCACTCGCGTTTGTAAGCGATGCCGACGCCGTCATCCATTGCGCAGCCCTGGTTGGCACCATGATCTCGAAGATGCGGAATCCGGCAACGCTTATGTCGGATAACCTTCGGATGACGATGAACCTGGCTGAATCTCTGGTGCCCGTGGGCGCGCACCGTCTCGTCCTAGTCTCCTCGGCGGAGATATACGCCGGCAACAGCGATACTTTCGAGGAGGGCGATGGTTTTACGGGAACGCCAAACGGGCCGAACGTGGGCTACGTATGGTCTAAGCGGATGTCGGAAGTCTTCGCGGAGTTAGCGGCGCGACAGTACGACTTCGATCTGGGCGTCGTCCGCCCAAACAACGTCTTTGGCCCGGGCGACGACTACGCGGCGGAAACCGCGCGCGCCGTCCCCGCTATGCTCTTTCGGGCCCTGACCGGCAAGGACATAATCCTTTGGGGCGACGGATCACAGATCCGATCCTTCTTATATGTCGCCGACCTCGCCCGGGCGATTCTGGACGTGACCGAATCCGGCGTTAACCAGGGCGCGATAAACGTCGGGTCAACGGAGTATGTCAAACTGGAGGATCTCGCATGCCTGATCGTGGACAAGTGCGCGTCCTCTTCACGGATACAGCGCGACCCCACAAAGCCTGCGGGCCCGTTGCGGAGGCTCGTTAGCACCGCTAAGGCGGAGCGGCTTATCGGATTCTCGCCGCAATTCTCTCTTGCTCAAGGGATAGACCTTTGCGTGGCCGACGCGCGAAGGCGGTTGGGGCTGGACGGGCAGCGGCGGGAAGGGCCCGTATGACCCAAGAAATGCGTTCGATCAACGGTATGTTTTGCTTGACGGATAAGGGCTGGCATGACGAACCCGGCGGGTGAAGCGCACAATGATGTCGACTACGAACGCTATGCCGAAGATTTTCCGCACTTATTTGGAAACGTCGAGTTCTTCGATATCGAATATCGCGCAATCGCGGAAAGCAGCGGCGACTACGTCGACCTGGGCGCGGGTGACGGCAGCCACCTTCGCGCGGCGATCGATAATGGTATGCTCGAGAAATTCACTCGCCTGATAGGCATCGAATTGTCGCGCGAACGCGTCGCGCGGATCGCCCGCTTCGTACCCGAGGCCGAAGCGCTTGCCGGCGACGCCTTGGCCATCCCGCTCCCGGACTCTTCGATGGATTTCGTTTTCTCGGATCAGGTAATAGAGCACGTCCCCGATGACGTTGCGATGGCACGCGAGATCGCCCGCGTGCTCAAACCCGGCGCAAAAGCGTTGGTAGGTTCCGTTCTCAAAGGCCGGTTTGGCTGGTATTGGCGCCGCCGCAACGGTCAGTACTGTCTCGATTTAACGCACGAGCGCGAGTATCGGAGCGTGGCCCAATATGAGGCCGTTTTTTCAAAGGCTGGTTTGTCAGTCGTGGAATCGGAGGCAATTCCACTGCGCTACTCCGGAACGTCGATCATCATGCGCCTACTAATACTACTGTGTCATAAACACGGGAGAAGTGCTATACTCGATGCATGAGCATCGAGCAAAAGCACATGCTGTCGGCGACGGAACGTCGCTTCAAGAAGTATGTTGACAGGTTGGCATCGGTTCTGGGGCACGTGGACCGCGTGGCTCCTTTTCGTCTCTATACAACTGGGCTGCTCTTACCCGGCGATCGCAAGAGCGTCGAGCCGATGGCAGCGCGATTGGTACCCGAGCGTGTGCGCGCGGCACATCAGTCGCTGCATCATCTCGTGGCGCAGGCGGAATGGAGCGATCGAGCGGTCCTGTCCGAGGTCTATGAGGCCGTACTGCCTGCGATTGAGCGCCACGGACCGATTCGGGCGTGGATCGTTGATGATACGGGAATCCCCAAGAAGGGCTCGCATTCGGTTGGTGTCGCGCACCAGTATTGCGGCAACTTGGGCAAACAGGCCAACTGTCAAGTCGCGGTGACGCTTTCGATCGCCAACGCCTTTGCCAGCCTGCCGATCGCCCATCAACTTTATCTGCCCGAGGAATGGACGAAGAGCAAAGTGCGCCGAGCTAAAGCCGGCGTTCCGCGCGGGGTTCGTTTTGCCACTAAGCCGCAAATCACGCTTGAGCAAATCCGCGCGGCTCTGGCGGCTGATGTCGTTCCTGGCGTGATCGTTGCTGACGCTGCCTATGGAAACAATACGGTGTTTCGCGACGAGGTCACCAAGATGGGGCTTCAGTACATCGTCAGCGTCCAGTCAAATACCACCATTTGGCGTCCTGGGGAAGCTCCGTTACCGCCACGCAAGCGAAAGGGTCCCGGGCGCCGGGCTACGTTGCTGCGGCGAACGGTGCGCCACGCACCGGTGTCCATGGAGGAGTTAGCGGCGCAGCTACCACCCAGCGCATTCCGCACGGTCACCTGGCGGGAAGGGACAGCGGCAGCTCTCCAATCGCGGTTTGCCGCCGTGCGCGTACGCCCGGCGCATCTCGATACGTTGCGTAGTACGGCGCGCGAAGAAGAATGGCTGCTTATCGAATGGCCAAAAGGCGAAGAGAAACCACGCAAGTATTGGCTCTCCACGCTCCCGCCCTCTGCGACATTGCACGAACTCGTTGAGATGGCGCAATCGCGCTGGCGTATTGAACGTGACTACCAGGAACTGAAAGATGAACTCGGATTAGATCACTACGAGGGCCGAAGTTGGCGCGGCTTTCATCACCATGCGACGCTTTGCATCGCCGCATACGGATTCCTGATCGCCGAACGCGGCGCTTTTCCCCCCGGTAAGGATATCCGTTCAGCGTTCCGGCAATCTCCCCTACCCGACGGTTACCGACCCCGAGGAGCTGCCCGTGCGAGTTGAGCGACATGTCGAAGAATCGATCGCATCCCGTCGTGCTGCCCTGATCGCCGCACTGGCGCCCGCACTCACGCGATGTCCAACCTGCTTACGGTCCAGGTCCGCATGAGAGACATCTTTTTGATTCGATCTTTATGACACAGTAGTACTAAGCCGGGTCAAGCTTATTTCACCTAAAGCGATGGTAGATGCGCACAGTCGAAACCCGGCGTTACGTCGTTTGTCAAAGATCTTTCGCATCAGAATTCCTGACTATTACGCCTGCTACGCGGTGTTGCGCAAGGTCTGATATGTTCCGGTCGGGTCGCCTCGGATCGCGGTAGGGACGAGCATCGCTGCCCGCCTCCCACACAGATCCCGGCGGGCGCAATTATTAATCCGCTCCTGGAGGGGGCCGCGGTGCTCAGGTCGACCGTTCTCCGTAGGCGAGGGCGTACCTGAGGAAGGCTACCGGGTCGATTGACCGCCCCACGAGCGAGAATAGCTCGCGGTCACTGCGAACACGAATCCGTCCGATGCGTCGTCGGTCCGCAATCGTTTTAGGAAGGCGCGCGACGTTCCAGGCGAAGGCACGTACTACCGCGAAGGCGTTCGTCCGCCGGCCTCGCAATAGATAGAACACCGTCGCCGCACCCATCAGCGCGATCTGCATCGGGATCGCAACAAGTAGCGAGTGCCACTCGAACAGCGTGAGATTTGCGGCAAGGCGATTCTTGAAAGAGTGATAGTCAAGAAATGCGCTCGGGAATCGGGTCGTCGTTTTCCCGAGACCGTGAAGCACCACCGCCTGCGGTAGCCAGACAACGCGCTCCCCAAGAATCCACATGCGCCAGCACAACTCCGTCTCCTCGAAGTATGCAAAGTAGTCGTCGACGAGAAAGCCGTGTCGCCGGAGCAAGTCCGTCCTTACGAGCGCGCAGGCACCCTTAACCGTGAACACCGCCTTTGCATCGTGCCAACGCTCGTCGTCGATAGAGCGCCAACCGACATTGTAGACGTATCCGAACCGCAATAGATTGGTCGGTACCGAGTCTAATCGCCGCGGGTCGTCCATGAGAAGCAGCTTTGCACCCACTATGGCGGTGTCGCTATGCGTATCGAGGTATTCAACCATGCTGCAGAGGGCGCCATCGAGCAATTTTGCGTCGCTGTTGAGCATAAGCAGGTAACGGCCACGCGCAACCTCAAGGCCCTGATTGTTCGCCATAGCGAAGCCTAGGTTACGATCATTGCGGATCACGCGGACGTTAGGGTACGCCGTCAGGAGCGTTGAGACCGATCGGTCAGGCGAGGCATTGTCGACCACGATCAGCTCGACACTTAAATCACGTTGCGTCAGGAAGATGGATGTCACGGCCTCCATCAGCATCACCCCATCGTCGGACGAGTAGTTTGGCACGATAACCGAAACATCGACGGGGCGCTCCTGCTCGCGTGTCAGCACGGCCCCCGACCAAAGAGGCTTGTGTCAGCGATGGCCGACGAGATCAATGGGAACGGCTTCCCCACGTTGGCCAGTGCACCGGGCATTGCGGCGATTGCGTCGTATCCTCCTAGTGTTCTAAATTGGCCGTAGTGGAGGACGACGTACCGCACGCCCGACGAACGAAGGGCCTCGGTTAGCGCACCGCTCGGGATTGGCGTTTGACGATATGCGTCGTCGATAAACGCCGGCTGATGGCCTGCCGCAACGGCCTTCACGACATCTATCGCGGAATCCGCCGAGCCGTAGAGCGGTACAGGGAGATCGGCGACGCTACCGGACGGGCATCGAGCAAGCGTCTCGTATGCAGGATCTGCCCTAAGGAAGAAAGAAAAAGAAGACGTGTCCGGGTGCACCACGGGAATCGTCATAAGCAGGAGCCCTGCCGCGGTAAACATCACGATCGCGACAGCAGAACGTCGCTGCATCTCCTGCGTGTAGTAAGCCGCCAGCAGAACCATTCCGCAATACAGCCCCTGTGCAACGAGCAGGTCCGTACCCATCGGCGCCCGCATACCGAGCGCGCGAACCGCCGCGATCACAGCCATCCCTGCCAGATCGAAAATCACCACGAGCGAGAGGGCACGGCGCACTCGCCATAGCACGACAACGGTACCGACCAAGGCAGCAATTAGAATCGGAGGGTGCAGGCCGAGCGGTTCTGCGAACTGTGGAAAAACGGTCATACGCGCGGTGATAAAAGCCGCAGCGCCAGCAAATCCTAGCGTCGCGAACGCCACGATGCGGGGACCGCCTAGGGCGAGGGCCGGCACGAGGCCCGCCACTACGATGATCGGCCAGCACATCGGTGCAGCCACCAGCATCGCCGCGGCGCCCACGATGGCTAATGTGCCATTTTTCGGCGCCATAAGAACCAGCGCGACGGTCGCCGGTGCCGTCCACGAGGGAACGGCCGCGAACGTGGATTCGGCACCTATGAACGAACTCGCGGCATATGCCGCGCCAACGGCGATAGCGGCACGCGTACCGAGCAGGAACCGTGCCCCAAGGAAGGCAGCGATGCCGCTCGCAACAACCTCGAAGACTACAGTGACGTGCCAGCCGACCCCAACGCCCATAATGGAACGGATACCAGCGGCGATAACGTCGAACCGATCGCTCCAGAGGGCCGTCTCGGCGAACGTCGCGATGTTCCCTGCGTAGAACGCGAAGAGGCGCGCAGGCGCGGAGAACTCGGTCGGGTCAATCTGAGCTACGAACAGTCTCAGGAGGAGTGCCGCGATGGTGAACCCGGCGATCGACGCGCAAACGCGCTGGATCACGATGGTACGCAGATGCACGCGCTGCGATGACGTCAGAAGCTCAATTGCGACAAGGGACAGCCCCGCGAGCAAGGCACCCGGCACGAGTGCGTCCGCGGAGCCGTCCAGCCTTAGCGACGAAAGGAGTGCCGCGAGCGCAACGCCGATCATGAACATCGTCGCGAGAGCCCGTCGAACATCACCGATTCCACCACGGCGCGCCGCAATTAGCGCAACGGCCGCCGTAACGACTGCGTAAAGCACAGTTGACGTATTGGGCGCGATATTCAATACGCTTAACGCAAGAGCGAGTGCGACCACTACAGCGATTCCACTGCCCATGATCGCGGATCGCCAAAAACCACTCATTGCTCCGGACCGCCTATGACCGGCCACCGTGATGCAACGCGCCAGAACGCGGCGAGTAGGACGAGAAACAATGCGCTAACCGTGCTGCATGCGATCGCAGCGACGTATAGCGCCTGTGGACCGTACCGTATATTAAGCCGCCCTCTAGCTCCAGCGGGGACGACCCAGCCGTTCTGCCAACCGTTCACTTCAACATGACGAAGAGTTCGGGAGCCGACTTCGTCGCTAAGCGTCGCGCGCCACGACGGGTTGAATGCCTCGTCTAAGATTACGAGCCGGGCGCGATCACGCGCTGCAAGGTCCGCCACGACATGGGTAGGGGAAGCCCGTACCACGGGTATCGCGTAGACTTCGGCCCTTCGTGATGCGGCAGAATCGATTGCGACCGTATCACCGCGTGAAGCTGGGCATCCGGGACCGACGGGGCATGTGATCCGTACGCGACCTAATACGATTCCTTCCGAGGCAGCATTGATTTGTATGTCAACCGCCACGAGGCGAGCGTGGGGGCCGAGAGCCTCAACTCGAGCGAGCTGCCCCAGATCAACGGAAAGCTCGCGGCCCTCTGGAGCGACTACGCCTGAAGGCAGACTGAGCATCCGCTTGACATCGTAGAAGGCGCCGGTTTGCGACGCAACACTCGAGACGGTGACCTGGCTAACGCCCCTGAGCCCCGCATTCGGGACGGAGGTGTCCGCTTCAACCACGCGGCGGACGCCATTCCCCAGCGCGACCTCCAGATTCACGGCCAGGTTCTGCAAGCTGCCGCCGGGCCGGTAAGAAATGGAAAGACGCCGCCTGTCGAGAGCGACCGGCTTCACCGCTGCCCGCACGAACAGGCGCCCACCGACTGATGGCGTCGCGAGCGAGGTGATCGACGCACGTGCAAGGTCACGAACGTTCCCCGCATCAACGCGGACTCGGACGTCGGCGCGCGTCGCAGACAGCACTTGCCCGTCGAATTTTTCCCCCGTCGAAAGGACAAACGCATAGCGGACCCCCGCGGCAAGACGTGCGGCGTCACCGTTGTAATCCGCGAAATCGATGACCGGCCGCGGCGGGATAACGATCGTGCCGTCGGTGCTGTCGAACATATGCACGGTCGCTGGCGCGACTATGCCCGTCCAACGCGCGGCCATCGGGTTGAGATTCAAATCCGTCTCGTCCACCGGAGCGTACACGTTCGTACCCGTCAGAGTGAGCTCAGCAATTCTGACGTTTACCGTAGGGTCCACTACACGGGCGCCCGCCGGTTTTCCAATTTCAAGCACCATATCGGCTTTGCCGCCTTCCACGCGCTCCGGAAGGCGATGCTCATCTGTCCACGCCCGGTCTCCACGGCGGAGCATGGATTCCCTAAGCCAGGTGCTCCGGAGGCGGCGATCGAACTCCGCGACGACATCGACGTGTGTCCGCCCTTGAAGCGAAACATACTCGCGAAGTTTCGTCCCATCGAGCATCGTGATGTCGAACCGGACGCGCGCAAATGTCGGCGTCGTTCCGGCGAATGCGACGTCCGCATCCAAAATCGGCATGCTGTCGAGATCGATTCCGTTTCGCAATGGAATGGCTACTCCGGCTTCATCTTGCTCCGAGATTCCCCGTGGGAGGAGAAGATGCACGAGCGTCGAGTTTCCGACGCGACGTGCGCTGCCGTGCACGCGGACCGAGCGCACACGCCCCATCGAAGCAACACTCATGATCTGCCCCGAAACCATGCCGTCCGAGATTCCAATCGTGCGCGACGACGATCCTGTCGGCACCCAAACCACAAGGAGACCGCCACGAGCCGACCAGGAAATGAAGCCGGCGGCAGCCGTGTCAGGAACGACGTCAGCACCCGAGTTCATTTGCACGGTCACCCGCGCCGGGGAACCGTCGTTTTCAAAGGACAGCAGTTCCGTACCATTCGCCTGGTCGATCACCTGGAGACGAACCGAGTCGCTACCGAAGGTGCCGACCCTGCTCGGGCGAATCCACGGCCGGTTCACCGTATCGCCGATGGACGTCCGGTTCAGTGAGAAGAGGACGGCGACGCGTTCGCGCGACTCCGCGGTCCCGGCGGCAGCGATGGTCCCCCGGATCGCTCCTGTGCCCCGCGTCACCGTTGCAACATGCACCGACCGCGCCATACGGAGATAGCGGACCAACGCATCCGGCTCCGGCAGGGGCCGAGCTCGGACGTAGGTCGGGTCCGTAATGCCGCGCACTTTCGCAGCATCGTCGGCCCGCACGTACGGAATGTGCTCCGCCCCTTCCCATGTGCCGATCTCGTCAAGGGGAAGATCACCGATCGCTACGGTATCAGCAACTTGCAGTAGGCCCCTGTACGACAACGAATAGACATCCCACGGGCCGAAGTGCGCCGTTTGGATAACGCCAGGGATCCGCCGAATGGCGGCCTCCCAAACTGCGGCGGAAATAGTACGAGCCCCACCCAGATCGATCCACGCATCGTGCTGAACCAGCAAATCACTGATACCTAGGGTTCGCAAGTCGCCTGCAGCAGCGGGATTTTCAGCGAGAACGTGTTGGAGCGCCGTCTGCAACATCGCGTTAAAACGCCGCTTTGAGAGCGCCGTAGCGCCCGCGGGTCTAAGCCATGCCATCGGCCGCGATGTGAAGAGGCCCGTGATAGGCGAGGAGCTGATGAACGGGCCGTCACGCCAAGCGAAGATACTGGGAGAGAGCGAGAGGATCGGGAAGGCGAGGTAGCGGCCGGTGCGCCCCGCGAGATAGCGCGCCGCCACCGGCACATACCAGGGATAACGAACGACGAATCCGGGGATGTTTTCTCGACCGGGCTTAAGGAATGCTCCGTTAAGCAGTGGAAATGCGTAGACGAGAATCGAGACAACGGCGGTGGCGGTTACTAGCGACCGCGTCAGCCGCGGCCCCCGGCGGACGACCTCGCTTACGGCCAATCCAAAGCCGATCCCGTACGCTAACGGGAGAAACTGCTCGAACATAAACCACGGGCTACGGATAACTTGGAATCCAGGAACGTGCGTATGCAACCACAAGAAAACCGTCCCCGTCGGTGCGTGAGCCCCGGCGGAAAAGAACGCGCAGAGCGCGACGACTGCCGTCGATGCAATCGCTACGGTACGGTGGCGACGGAAACGGGTCATGGTTACGGCCATGATGCTGCCCAGGAAGATGATGGTCCCAATCGCCACGAATGCTGGCTGGTGTAGGTAGGTGTCCGCATACCAATCGAACGGTGCCCCGGCGAACGTCTGGAACCAGTCCCAACTTCCAAGCATACGTAGTACGACGAACAATGAGTCGTGCGCGGTCTGGCTGACAACCCAGTCGGGATAGCCAAAATCGTTTAACGACGTCCCCCCTGACTCCCTTACGGTGTTGAGAATGTACTCTCCGAGCGGGACGATCCAAAAGAGGTTGACGGCAACGTAGCTTGCCGCCAGCGCCGTTGCGCCAATCCCAAAGCGCCGCAATCGAGACGGTCCGCGATTAAGCGCGAATACGACGAGCGTTATGGTGGCCAAAACGAGGAATAACGCGATCAATAAGGGCGGCAACATCCCAACGGGACTCGCGACAAGCGCCAATAAGCCGAACGTGCCGACTCCACGAAGCAGCGGGACATCGCGCCGCATCGTTGCTACCAACGATGCGGCCAGCGCCGGCGTAACCGCGTAGACGGCGATGTTTGAGACCGATGCGTTCTCATAAAGCGCGCCGGTGATCAAGACCGGGTTAAATTGGTAGAGTAGAACGCCCACATATGTCGCAATCGCGTCTCGTGTGAAGTAGCGCATCGCGGCATACATCGACAATCCGGCGGCTACGTACCAGAACGAGAGAAACGCCTTTTCCTGCAGCGTCGGAGACAACGATGTATGAGCTAGCAGCGTCTGCAAGGCATGCCACTCAAGACCCGCGACCGACGAGCCGAAGTCGTGGCCCCCGTTGTCGCGCGGATCCCACATGAAAAGCCGCGCAGCGAACCATTCACCGGCGTTTGACGGCCACGACGTGTCGTTCCCGTTCATTAACCAAGGGGCGCGAAACCAGAGGAATGGAGTAAGGCCAGTGAGCCCGACGATCAGCACTTCGAGTAACGGCGATCGAAATCGTATGCTCCGATAGCGGTGCAGCAACTTACCGCCGCGCTTCCCGCTGAGCGACCAGCAGAATGCCGTTCCCTCTTTTTAGAGGAAAAGAGTCGGCGACGGCTGCCAACGCCATCAGAGGAGGAAACGCCACCGCTTGGAGGGGCGTGCCGGCGCACAGCATGTTGAGTTCCCAGGCAAGCGATGCGCCAACGCCAATCGTGCTACAAGCATGCGTGCTGCTAAAGCCTGCGTTTTGCGCACAATCCTTCAATTCGCTAGCTGTAAGGCCCTCGCGCTTATGGTCGTGATGTTCCCATTGTCTAAACCGTCGAAGGTGGCGTTGCTGGCCCTCAGCCGGCACATGCACGACTAGCGTGCCGCCACGTTTTAGCAGACGATACGAATTCGAGAAAAATCGCGCGACGTCCGAGGGCGCCAGGTGCTCGAGAACGTCCACTGAAATTGCGGCATCGTATGCGTTGTCTTCACCGTAGCTCAAAGCGTCTGCCACCAGGCATCGCGCGCGTGGGTGAGCAGCCTGCGCGATACGGACTGACTCTGCGTCGATGTCGATTCCAGTCATCTGCGCGATGCGTCCCACTCGCTCAAGGGCGCCGAAAAGGAAACCCGCGCCGCAGCCGAGATCGATGAGCGAATTCACGATGGGAAGACTCCGCAGTACATGGACGACGCGCAGTTGAACGCCGATCTCAGGCACTCCGAAGATACGCACGTACTGCGAGGCGAATCGATCCACCAGCCGGGAATTCCTGATCGTCACGTCGAGTTCAGCCGTTGCGCGCCCGCGCAGATATGGGACATTACTTGCGAGTTCACAACCGACACGAGGCAACACCAGGAATTTTCGCGTATTCATATCACTCCACGTCCACACCGCTGCGGTGTCTACCGGACGTAAGTGCATGCAAGGGCCGACAAGAGCATATTTGATCGCGAAACGACAGTGGGCTGCGCTCCGCCGCCCCGGGCCGCGTTTGGACATGTATGCCTGGTACAACGCTCCAGCCATCGCCGACGCGGGCCAGGCTAAATGAATCACCTGCGACGTTGTGCATAATGACATCGAGAAAGCGCTCCGCCGTCGCACTCCATGAGAACTCGGCAGCGCGCTGCAAGGCTCCCTCGCACAAACCCGTGCGGACGCCCCGGTCGCTGAGGATTCGTTCTATCGGGCGCACCATATCCGTGCCGTCCGGAACCAGAACGCCGTTTAGACCGTTCACCACTGCCTCGCGCAGACCCGGAACGTCGTAAGCAAGCGCCGGCGTACCGCAGGCATTCGCCTCGATTACTCCGATTCCCCAGCCTTCCATCGACGAAGGTGTGACGAAAAGCCACGAACGCTGCAGGATCTCGATCTTCTCCTGGTTACTGACATGGCCAGCTATCTCTACTGCGCCGGTAAGTCCCAAACCGTTTACTAATCCACGCAACGGCGCCTCCTGATCGCCGCTTCCGGCTATAATTAGCTTCGCCCCTGGTATTGAAGCGCGAACCTTCGCAAACGCTTGGACTAGTGCGTCGATTCGCTTATAGCGTTTCAATCGTCCGACGTAGCAAACGAGAGGTACGTCGGACTTCGTCCCGGGCACACAATTCTTATCGACACCGCTGTGAACCACCTCGATTGGGTGGTTAGAGAAGCCCTTCTTCATCATCTCGTCGTGTGAGGTCTTCGAGATGGTCACGAAGCGTGAATTGCGGTAAACATACGGCATGACCCGCGTTTCGAGCCACACGAAGAGCCACGCGATCGGCGCGGCTAACTGGGTCAGAAACACACGCTCATGTACGTGAAAAATCAAACACAACTTTGTTTTCAAGCTAAACAGCGGGGAGAAAAATGGGATCCCATTTTCCGCATCAACGATAACGTCGAACCGACCGCGAAGGCGCGACAGGTACAGCCACGGTGCTCGCAGGTACACCGTCACTGCGTTACCGACGCGGGTGATCTTGACGCCCTCAAGCGTCTCGCTGCCTGCGCAACCTTTGAACCCGGCGGTCAGCCATTCGACGTGGTTGCCCCACGCCACCCAGTGCCTAGCCATCTCGAAAAGGTAGGTTTCGGCACCGCCAGCTTGTGGATGTTTGGGATCCCGCCAATTAATGATGAGGATCGAAAAAACTTCATGCGTCCGGATCACCCGCGTCGGGAGCAATCGGTCGAAGAGCGGCACGATTAAACGCAGTGCCGAATACTGCAGCCGTAGGCGAACTATTCCACAAAGCATCCCCACGGACGTAGGGAAGAGTCGCACGCCGCTCCCTGAACGCTCCCTCCACTCCGTTGGTTCCTCATGAATGCGGAACCCGGCGCGCTTGAGCGCGACGAGCAGGTCGACGTCAAAAGCCATATTCGACGTTTCAACATTTCGGGCGACGCGTTGTAAACACTGTGCCCGAAAGACTTTCGCACCGCACTGTGTATCACGCAAGCGCAGCCCAAACAGCAATCGGACGAGCCCGTTGAAAAGGCGGCTAGCGATACGGCGCTTCAACGGTTGTGGGGGACTTACCTTGGAGCCCGGCAGCCACCGCGATCCAACGACCGCGTCCCAATTCTGCAGTCGCTCAAAGAGCCTACGCATCTCGTGCGCCGGCGTCGAGCCGTCCGCGTCGACGAAACCAATATGCTCCGCTCTTGCGAGGAGGAATCCGGCACGAACCGCGCCGCCTTTCCCCACCGGATGCTCGATCTCGACGTATTGGATATTGGCGTGCTCCAAGCGCACGCGCTGTACGCAGGTTTCGGTCGCGTCCGTGCAGCCGTTGAGTACGACGATAATCTCGGAATCCTCGAATGCCGCCGCATATTCGTGGAGCGTCGCCTCGATGCGTGCCTGCTCGTTGTGAGTCGGCATGATCACCGAATAGCGTGGCTTCATCGCGCCGCTATCGGTGACGCCGGGGCGCCGTATTCCTGCATGCTAATCTTTCGGCTAAGAACGGCATGTATCGTATAGTTCAGGGCATTGCCGAACATCGCCAAGCCGAAGACGATAGCGCCATCTCGCGCAAAATCGCTTCGCAGGAGGCGTCCAGACGGGGTTGTTGAAACGGCGAACGACCCCCGCTTACGCAATTGGCGCCTCGCGGTTCTCGGGCGGCGCTATAATGTTCCGCTCGAACTTCTCTACGATTAGCCGCCACGCCATGGATAGCTCTTCGATATCGAGCGCGCGCGCAGCGGCGACGAACACGAGCCCGCCGATCGCGACCTGGCCGAAGAGGTACCATGCCCGCGAAACGAGCGACGGCGCGGGATGCACCCCCAACGCGCCGATCCAATGCAACGCCGCTATCATGACGAGTGAACTCAGGCAGATCTTCCCCAGGGAACCGAGCAGCGGCTTCCATCGGATGCCGTGCACGAGCCGCCATACTAGCCCGAACAACAGCAGGGCCTGCATGCTCTGGCTCACGGAATTTGCCAACAACAGCCCCCTCGCACCTAAAGAAGACAGCCATGCTAGGGAAAGTAACACGTTCACGACGACGGTAAAAACCGAGATCGCAACGGGCCAACTCATTTCCTTGCAGGCGAAACAACACCTTGTTAAGACAACGTTAGAAGCCAGAGCGATGAGCCCTACCGCCGCGTACGGCAGCAGACCGGCGGTGAGTTCGGTGGCGCTCGCCTTGAACGTTCCGCGCTGGAAGAGCGTCTGCACGATCGGGTGGGCGAGTACGATGAGGGCGCAAGCCGACGGAATCGTGATGAAGTTCACCAGCCGCAACCCGGTGATGACGCTCGTGCCGACTCCGCGCCGGTTCGCCTGCGCGAACTGTGCGGCGAGCAGTGGAAAGATCACCGTCGCGATGGCCGCCGCGAAGATCTGCAGCGGAAAGCCGACGAGTTTTGTGGCGTAATTCATGCCGGCCATGTAGCCGGGGCTCAGCGTCGAAGCGAAGTAGCGATCGAAGAACAGCGCGATCTGCCCGGCGGCCGATCCGACCATGATCGGCCCGAGCAGGAGCCAGATCTTTGGCAGCCCCGGGTGGTTCCAATGGATAACCGGGCGGTACTTCCCGATCGCCAGCAGCGCCGGCAGCTGCACGGCCATCTGCGCGATCAGTCCGAGTGCCGTGCCCAGCGCAAGTGCGTAGATGCCGATTTTCTGGTTGAGTGCGATGACGCAGCCGATCGTGACCGCATTGACGGCGATGCCCGTCAGCGAGGCGGCTCGGAAGCGCCGGTAGGCGTTGAGCATGGCGCTGAAGACGCCGCTCAAGCTCACCGCGACGATGCTCGGCATCATCCAGCGCGTCATGCGGATCGCGACACCCATCTGCGGGCCCGGGAAGCCGTGCGCGATGATCGGCACGTAGTAGGGCGCGAGGATGTAGCCGAGGACCGCGCAGAGCGCCAAGAGGATTGCCAGGCCGTTGATGATCGTGTTGCCGAGGCGCCACGCCTCCTCTTCTTCACCGTGGGTGAGGTATTCGGAGAAGGTCGGCACCAGCGCGCTCACGAGCGCGCCGTTGAAGACGCCGAAGAGGATCGTCGGCACGGTGGCCGCGATGAGGAACGTGTCCATCTGCCACTGCGTGCCGAAGTACCGCGCGTTCACGACCTCACGGGAGAAGCCGAGGATCGTCGAGCCGAGGGTGGCGGCCATCACGAAGAGGGTTGAAGATGCGATGCCCTTCGAGACGCTCAGGGTGACGCGGGGGATAGCCCTGCGGCCACCATCGGGGGTGACGGCGCGGAGTTGGGGTTTAATGGGCGCCGTCCTTGCGGAAGACGGCGGGGATCGTGCGCACGAGGATGGCAAGGTCGCCTAGGGGCGACCAGGTGTCGATGTAGTGGTTGTCGAGGCGCATCCACTCATCGAACGAGACGTCGCAGCGGCCGTTGATCTGCCACAGGCAGGTGATGCCTTGCGGTACGGTTAGGCGGCGCTGGGCGTATTCGTCGTAATGCGCGATCTCGCTGGGGAGCGGCGGGCGCGGGCCGACGAGCGACATCTCACCGCGCAGCACGTTCAAGAGATTCGGCAGCTCGTCGATGCTGGTGCGGCGCAGGCAGGCTCCGAGCGGATGCAGCCGCGGGTCGTTGCGAATCTTGAAGACGGGGCCGTCGACTTCGTTGAGGTGCTGCAGGTCCTCGCGCATCGCGTGCGCGCCTTCGACCATGGTGCGCAGTTTGTATATCCGGAAGCGGCGGCCGTGCTGGCCGACGCGCTCCTGCGCGTAGAAGGGCGTGCCGCCGGTGGTGACGGCGATGGCGATGGCGGCGACTGCCACGATGGGGAGGGTTGCAACGAAGAACGCGGTGCCGAGCAGCACGTCGGTGGTGCGCTTGGCTGCGTGCCAGGTGGCGGGGATGGGGCGGCGCTCGCCCTCGCCCTTCCCCTTCGGCAGGTTCAGGGTGACAGAGTCGGTGGCACGCTTGTCCACATCGCTATCAGCTAGTTGCATAGGATACCATCAAAAGCGGTCGTTACTGTTTTGCCTACGACATCGAGGCCTTCGATGATTCCCAAATCTTCGCCGGGTTTCTCGCTCAGGTGGATGAATGGAACGAACTCGCGGGTGTGGTCGCTGCCGGGGGCGGTCGGGTCGCAGCCGTGATCGGCGGTGAAGATGACCTCGTCGCCCGGGCGCAGCAGCGATTCCAAGCGCGGGAGCAGGCTGTCGAGCGCCTCGAGCGCGTCGCCGTAGCCGCGGACGTTGCGCCGGTGGCCGTACTTCGAGTCGAAGTCGTTAAGGTTCACGAAGATGAAGCCGTTATCGACCCGCTCGAGCAGTTCGAAGGTCTTCTCCATGGCGTCGCGGTTATCGGCCACGCGGACGGTCGTCTCGATGCCGTGCCCGCAGTAGATGTCGCAGATCTTGCCAACGGCATGCACCCCGACGCCCTTCGCGGCGAGCGTATCCAAGACGCTCGGCGGCGGCTCGATAGCGTAGTCCCGGCGGTTGGGCGTGCGCGCGAAGGCGCCGGGCGTGCCCACGAACGGGCGGGCGATCACCCGGTTGACGGCGTGCGGCGCTACCAGCATGGCGCGTGCCTGCTCGCACCATGAGTAGAGGGTCGGCAGCGGCACGACCTCTTCGTGGGTCGCCACCTGGAAGACCGAGTCGGCCGAGGTGTAGAGGATCGGGCGCCCGGTCGCGATGTGCTCGGCGCCCAGCTCCTCGATGATCTCGGTGCCCGAGGCGGTCTTGTTCCCAAGCGGCGGCTTGCCCGCGATCCGGGTGAACTCGCTGACGACCTCTTGGGGGAAGCCCTGCGGGTAGGTCGGGAACGGGACCTGCGTGATGATCCCGGCCATCTCCCAGTGGCCGGTGATCGTGTCCTTGCCCTTGCTGCGCTCGCGCAGCCGCGCCACGCGGGCGCGCGGATGCGCGCTCGGCGCGACGCCCGCGATCGGGGTTAGGTTGCCGAGGCCCAGGCGCTCGAAATTGGGCAAGTGCAGCCCGCCGAGACGGCGGGCGACGTTGCCAAGGGTGTTCGCACCCGAAGCATCACCGTAGGTGGCGGCATCCGGTAACGCCCCGACGCCACCCGAATCGAGAACAATCGTAATAAAGCGCGCCATAAGTACCCCGTGTGCCGCGTTTCTGGCTCGCCCGGCGAGTCGCCTCCCGGCTTCGCCCGGCCCCGTTGGAGTGAAGGCCACGCTCATGCTCGATGAACGCAGAGTGGTTGCGGAGAACGCGGCCGGGCGGCACGCACCGATTCAAGAGGAGGCTCTAATATGCGTACCGTTTCTTCCGCGCCTTTGGGGGCAAGGCACAGGGTGCGGTGATTGGCTTTGGCACCCCGCGTTGCTATTCAAGGTGCTCACCCAGAAGCGCTGGGAGCTGTTAGCAGCCCTGCGTGTCGCAGGCGACGTCAAAGCCGTGCATAGCGATGTCCATGCCTTGCTCGATTTTGATGCGGTCCGCGTCGATTTCACGCTGCGAGCGGCGTAGGGCGCCGGCGACCTTGTCAGGTACGCAATCGGCAACCCACAATTGCCGCCGCGCGATCGAGCCGCTTATCGAGCGTCCAGAGCCGGCAGCCGGATACGAGTGCAGAGGCGAGAAGATGAGCGTCTATCCAGCCGATCCCTTTGCCCCAAAGTTTATGTCCGTCGACCAACTTCACGACTTCTTCGTGATCGGCCGAGGTTGCGACCGGCAAAGCCTCGAGGTTTGCAAGTATGCGAGCACGGTTCCTCAAATTGCCGCAAGCGATCTCGCCGATCACGAACGGGTGTAGCAGAACGCGCTCCTCTTCGAGGATCTCGACCAGCGCCGCGTTCCCGAATCGGAGATGATCGATCCAAACGGATGTATCGACCAGAATCACCGGCCGGGCTCAGCCCGTCGCCTGGGAATGGAGCGCAGCTTGGGTTCGGAGCCGCCAAGGGCGGATAGGCGTTCCCCCGCCTCACGAGCGATCAGTGCCCTTAGGCCGGCGTGCACGAGAGCCGTCTTCCCCTGGATACCTGAAAGCTGTCTCGCGCGCTCAAGCAATTCCCGGTCTATAATCAAGGTCGTTCTCATATGCATAAGTATGGCTCATCCATGCATACTCAGTCAATACGAGCGTGACGCTGCCCTACCATCCCGGGTGGGAAACAGGAGGTCCGCCCGCGCGATCGAGCCGCTTATCGGGCGTCCAAGCCGGCAGCCGGAAGAATCGTGCTCGTCAGCGCTTGACAGCATGCCATCAGTATATGATAGCATGATGGCATGCATCGCATTCAGGTCCAGTTAACGCAGGAGCAAGAGCGGGTCCTGCGCGAGATGGCGCGTCTGCGCGGCTCGTCGATTTCGGCGCTGATTCGAGAGGGCGTCGAGCAACTGACGGCGCCGGAACGCGAGCGCCGCGATCGAGCGCGTCGCGCCGCGCTCGCATTGATCGGAGCCTTCAGCGACGCCCCCGACGTGAGCCGCCGGCACGACGACTATTTGGCGGACACAATCCAATCGTCACTGCCCGGCAAGGCGTAGATGCTCGTCTACTGTGACACATCGGCGCTTTACGCGGTGGGGAATCGTGACGACGAAGCGCATGAAGCCGCCGCCGAGGCGTGGGAAGCGCTCATAGGCGGCGATCGCCATCGCCTCGTCAGCACGAACTACGTCGTCGTCGAAACGCTCTCGCTCGCGCAGAAGCGCCAGGGACTCGCCGCGGTGCGCGTGCTGCGCGATGCCCTCGAGCAAACCGTCGAGGTAACATTCGTCGATGAAACGCTCCACAACGCAGCGGTCGAGGACTGCTTGCGTACGCGGCGGCGCGGCGTGAGCCTCGTGGATTGCGTCGGCTTCGCCTTCATGCGCCGCCATGGCATCCATCACGCTTTCGCGTTCGACCGGCACTTCACGGAGTACGGCTTCAAGCCGTTCGTAAAGCCTAAATAAAGATCTTACGCGATTGGCGCCTCACGGCTATCCGAGCGCTTGGATCCAATGAAGGAAGGGCGTATCCTAGAGCCGCTGCACTTTCTTCGCCTTGGCAGCTCGTATCAACTCGAGATCGTCCGTCGCAAGTGGAACGCCGCGCCTGATTGCCAGCTCCAAGTACGTTGCGTCGTAGATCGTAAGGCGGGTCTCGGCCGCGATCTTGATAATATTCGGGAAGTTCGCCGGAACGTGCGGATCCACATCGAGGCGCAAGAGCGCCAATCGCGCCAACCGATCGCAAGCGACTTCAATGGGTATCCGATTGCGTCGAGCGCCCATGAGCAACCCGCTCGATACTTCGTAGTGCCATAAGGCGGGAACGATCGCGTTCTCCTCGGCAATGCGTCGCAAAAGGCTCGTCGTACGTTTCGTTCGCTCTTCTTTGAAGAACCATGTGAGAGCAACCGACGCATCGACGACAAAGGCCATTAAAACCGGCGCCCGTACTCGACCATCTTCCGTATGGACAGGCCACCCGAGCTCAGTTCATTTTGAACTTCCAGCAGTTCGTCAACCACGCGCCGAACGTCCTCGCGGTTGCGCGTGGGGGGTACGATCCGCGCAACGGTCCGGCCGTTGCGCGTAATGGCAACTTCCTCACCGGCCTGAACCTCATCAAGCAGCTGACTAAAGTGCGTTTTCGCGGCGTACGCACCTATGACTTTCATTCTCATCCCTCCTGGCGCATTTCGACCAGCCTTTCGACCAGTCTAGCATTTTCTTGTGGAGCGACGCAAGTGCGCCCGGAGGTTGCGGTGCAATCGAATAGGCGGTCCGCCCGCACGAGATGGCGCGTCCGCGCTCTGCGAGGCGACCGAATCAACGAACTTTTCGTGCCGCCCTCGATGCGCGCCGGTCAGTGTTGGTCAGGGAATTTCGACTGTCATGCGGCACTCAACCGTTTCAGCGGCTTAAGTTTGGCAATAGCCTTAGCGTTCGGGCGATTAAGCGCATCCCACAGTTCGAGCTGGTTCTGCAAACGAAGCCATAGCTCCGCACTCGTGTTAAGTACTCGGCCAAGGCGCAGAGCGGTATCCGGAGTGATGCCGCGCCTATCGTTCAGAATCTCATTGACAGGTTGCGGCGCGTGATGCCAAGGGCATCGGCAAACTGTTGTTGCGTGACAGAGTGCTCCTCGATGATATCCCGTAGGTGATCTCCAGGAGTCAACGGTCGCCGCGAGCAGGCCTCGGGGGACTCCGCGCACAACCGATAGCCGGGTGCGAGCGTTCCGAATTACGGGAGATTCCCCGCTGCGAAACTTTTCGCTAAGGCTTACCGTTCTTGCGCTCTTCGCGCTGGCGCTGTGCGCGCCGGCTGGGGCGGCGACGATCGTTCGCTTGCATGCCAACCGCATCGCGTTCTACTACGATCGCTTTCTGATCGAGGCCGACGGCAACGTGCGCGTGCAGACGAGCGACGGCATGACGGTGACGGGCCAGGCCTTCACGATGGACCTACGGTTGAACCGCTTCATGGTCGCGGGACACGTGCACGTCGATTCGCCGTCCGGTTCGCAAGACGGCGCCGCTCTCGCCGATTTCATCAGCTTCAACCGCGTCTATTTCGTGCCCATTACCACGGAGCCCGATCGCTGGACGTTTATTAACGGGGATTTCAAGCATCCCGTTAAGGGGTTGGTGATGCCGGGGGATACGTTTTTCTTCCCCGATCTAGCGCACGCGCGCGTCTATCTCTACGCTCGCAGCGCGGTGATCGGACCGCAAGCGTTCGTGCGCTTCGGGCCGAGCCGCGTCGCGCTCGTCGGCCACGCCTACGTGCCGTTTCCATCGTATTACCTGAACTTCTCGACCAACCAGAACCTCGGAGCCAACTCGCTTGCCGGCGCGAACTTCGACGGCACGTATCAGTTCGCGGGAAACGCGAACGCGATCAGCGCGGTGCACGTGCGGTACGACACGGTCAACAAAGCCTACCTCTCTTTCGAACAGCACTTGAGTTCGAAGAAAGCGTACGGGGTGTTCTCGCTCAATCCGGCGACGAAGACGTCGAAGTACTGGAACCTGCTGCTGGACGACCGCCCCTCGAAGACCTTCGAGATCCAAACCTTCACGCAGCTGCACACGGTTCAATACGGATTGGGCCAGCCGTTCCAGGCGCAACAGGTGACCAACGTGCAGCTCACCCAGGCACTGAAGCGGGCGTTTCTGCAAGGGAACTACCAGTTTTTCAACGCCAGCCTCTTGGCGCCGTTCGCACCTAATATCAACGCCGGCGCGATCAATGCGTTCTTCCCCTACCATCCCTCCAACGCGTCGCTCGGCATAAGCACCTCCGACGAGCAGTTTGGCAAGCTGCCCTTCTTCGAACGGATGCGCTTCGGCTTCGGCTTTCAGCACAACTCGTACGGCTTGCAGACGATCGGCCGCGTTTCGTACACGACGATTTGGGACCATTACGCGGGTTTCACGATATATAGCAATCCGATCCGCATCGGCGACCCGATGAAGCGCTTCACCGATCTCTACCTCAACGCGATTCTCGATAAGCAGCGCACGTGGAACTCGGCGCCGCACTACATCGATACCACCAACACGACGTTCAGCCTGAGCAAGACGTTCAACCAGCACCTCTCCAGCTACCTGATGTACAACGTCAACAACACCGGAGACTTCTATGAGAACGGTTTGCAGTCGGTCGCCTACGCACCCTTCGTTCCGGCGCTCAACGGGAGCAGCTACCCCGGCTACGCGGCCTTCCACGGCCAGGCTACGCTCCGAACGCTGAGCCTCGGAGCGACCTATACGAATCTGGACTACTTCACGTTCTCGCTCCTGGCGCGGCAGCATAAGGATTTTCCGGCACCGATTCCGTTTCTGTTCCCGCTGCCGCCGACCAACGTGCTCGGCCAGTTCCTCTACCCGAACTTCCTCGGCCAGCCGGCGTTCGATATCACCGGGGACCTGCGCTTCCGCGTGAACCCGCACATGTCGATCGACATCTCGCGTTCGTACTATTTCAACTACGAGAACCTGCGCTGGACGCCGCAGTTTGTCTTCCAGGTAATGCAATGATGCGCACGTGGCTCATGCGCGCCATGGCGCTAGCGCTCGTCATCTGCGCGCTCGGCGCGGGGACCGGCGCTCTTTCGATCACCGGGCAGTTGCTCGACTACGAGAAGGGCTACGTCTTCTTCACCACCGGCGACGGCTTCCGGGTCGCGTCGGATCTGCGCCTGCGCAGCTATAAGACGGGCGGCCCGACCACGCTGCAGCCGCAGGCGCGCATGTACGCGCGCGCCACGTTCGACGCGGCCGGTGACGTGAGCGAGCTCGATCTTTCGCGCGCGCCTCTCACCTTTGCCGGCGACTATGCCGCCGCGCACAAGTTCGCGGTCGCGCTCTCGCCGCCGGTTGCCAATCCCGCGCTCGTTCCGAAGCACGGAGGCGGCTACTGTTCGAACACCGTGCCCGGCAAGTTGGTACCGGTCACCATCACGGTGCAGGTGCCGCCCGACACCGCGCCCACCGACCAAGTCTACATGACGACCGATGTCAGCGCCTGGAACCCACAGGCCTACCTGCTCACGCGCATCAACGCGATGGAGTACCGCCTGGTACTGCAGTTGCTCTCGGGTACCGTGATGCACGTGCTCTTCGACCGCGGCTCGACGCAATCGATTCAGCGCGGCGAGAACGGCCTTCAGCAGCAGCCGTATCTGCTGTGCGTCGGCGACTCGACCGTGCAAGCCTACACCCGAACGATCTACCACTGGGGCGACGAGCAGCACGGCAACCTCTCCGCTCCGCAGGCGTTCCCCACGCCCTACAACCCCGCGCCGTTCCCGAACCTGCCAACGCCGCCACCGTCGCCGTAATGCGCCGGACGCGGCGTATCGGCTGCTAACGGATCGTGATCGGGATGCCGCCGGTGACCGCGGCACCGGCGGTGTTGCGCGCGGTCACCTCGATGGTGTAGGTGCGCCGCAGAAACGATGGCAGGTTCGGCACCTGGTAGGTCAGCTCGAAGCGGCCGACGCCGACCTTGGCTAGGGGATGCGCGTAGCCGGCGATGCGCGCGACGACGCTGGCAACATTCGACGAAGTCGTGACCGTCCCCGAGACGATCTGCCCCGGGTGGGCGACGCTCGTGCTGAGCGACATGCCCGTGATCTGCGGTGGAGCATTCGGCGCGGCCACGGGAACGGCCGGCGGCCGTGCGGGCACCGCTGTAGCGGCGGGCGTGGCCGGAATCGCCGCGGTGGGAGCCGCGCTCGCAGCCGCGGCCGGCGCGCTCGTCGGAGGGGCACTCGCGGGTGGGGCGCTCGTGGGCGCAGCGCTCGGCGGCACGCTGGGCAGCGCGGTCGGCCCCCCGGCAAGCGTTGCCGCGGGCGGGTCCGAGAGATTGCGCTGCGACCAGGAGTACAACTCCAGCGCTGCGACGCCGGCCACGATAACGGCCAAGACCACGAGGGGTATGATTTTACGGCTCTTCATGTAACCTCAGATTCGGTGAACGGTTTGTCCCCCGCTATGGTTGCGTTCCTGCTCGCAAGCGAAGCTCCGCCGCGCGTCGAACGAGCGGGGCCATGGTAGCTCCCCCACCACCGGAGAGTATCGCGCTCAGCATCGTCGTACCGCTCTTCAACGAGGAAGCGAACGTCGACCCGTTGCTCGAGCGCATCGCCGGCATCGTCGAACGCTTGCCCGATCCTCCGTCGTACGAGATCGTGCTGGTCAACGACGGCAGCCGCGACGGCACGCTCGCGCGCATCCGCGAGCAACTGCTCCGGCGCCCCAATCTGGTACTGCTGAACCTCTCGCGCAACTTCGGGCACCAGCTCGCCGCCACCGCCGGCATCGACGCCGCGCGCGGCGACGCCGTCGTGCTGATGGATGGCGATCTGCAAGATCCGCCGGAACTCATCGAGCGGTTCGTCGAGCGCTGGCGTGCCGGTTACGATGTCGTCTACGCCGTGCGGCGCTCGCGCAAAGGCGAGAGCGCGTTCAAACTCGCGACGGCGCGGCTCTTCTACCGCACCATCAAGCGTTTGACCAACGTCGCGATACCGGTCGACGCAGGCGACTTCCGCCTCATGAGCCGGCGCGTCGTCGAGGCGCTCAAGCGTTCGCGCGAGCGCCATCGCTTTTTGCGCGGCATGGTGAGCTGGATCGGCTACAATCAAACCGGCGTCGAGTACGATCGCGACGAGCGCCGTTCGGGCACCACGAAGTACCCGCTTTCGAAGATGCTCTCGTTCGCGATCGACGGCATCACCTCGTTCTCCGACGTACCGCTGCGCTTCGCATCCTATCTCGGTTTCATCGCGAGCACCTTCGCGTTTCTCTACGGCATCTTCGTCATCGCCGTGCGCCTCTTCGATATCAAAGGCATCCCGGGCTTTGAACGCGGCTGGGCCTCGACGATCGTCACCGTCCTCTTCCTCGGCGGCATCCAACTCATCGGCATCGGCATCCTCGGCGAATACATCGGCCGCATCTACGACGAAGTAAAAGCCCGCCCACTCTACCTCGTCGCCGAGATAGAACGCTCCGCCCCTCCAAAATAAACCACTCCGCCCCCCTGTCATCCTGAGCTTGTCGAAGGGCAGAGCTTGTCGAAGAACGGAGGGCTGGTGCGCGAGCGCGGCAAAATACGTCATCTCGCCGAGTGTCTCGATGGAGTACCGCGATGCATTATGTCGATCGAGCGATTCATGTCGCCACCGAAGAGAGGGACGAGCACACGGCACGGCATGATTTCAGCGTCGGTTACTTGGCCGAAGCCTTGGGCCAGGCCATGCGCTTGCCGGAAAACGAGCTCGTACCGTTGCGAGAAGCCGGTTTCGTCCATGACGTCGGAAAGATCGGCATCCCGGACAAGATCCTGCTGAACCCCGGAAAATTAGATGCCGAAGAATGGGAGATCATAAAAAGCCATAGCCTGCGCGGAGAGCGCATTATCGCAGCACAATCAAACCTTTCGTGTGAAAAGGCAGGGACGGCCGTCGAGATCGTCAGGGCGGTGCGGCACCACCACGAGCATTACGATGGCTCCGGCTATCCGGATGGATTGAAGGGCGATGAGATACCGCTATGGGCCAGAATCCTCCTCGTCGCTGATTGCTACGATGCTCTAACCCAAAGGAGAGTATATCGTTCGGCCGCTTCTCACGAAGAGACGATGGCGATCATGAATGCCGAGTGTGGGGCGTTCAGCGATCCCAAATGCTTTGAAGTCTTCGCAAGAATGATCGAAACCAGCCCATTAAAGGTACGCCCGGAGAGCGCGCAGGGAGTTTAGGGTGGCGCCTGAGGGCAAGCGGTTATGGCTTCCATAGGAGACGCAGATCGGTAGCGGCCCGCTTCAACTTCTCGTCGCGCGTCATGAGCGGCACGGAACGGCGCACGGCCAATTCCAGATACGCCGCGTCGTACGCTGTCAATCCGAATCGTTGGGTGAATTCGAAACCAGTCGCAAGCGGCGACGTCAAGATAAGCCCATCCACCGCAATGCCCAACTCGTCAAGGGCGGCCAGGCTTTCCGTAGCTCGATCAAACGAAATGCGTTTCCGCCGAACGGCCGCCAAGAGCGCATTTTGTACTTCCCAACGAAACAAGGGCGGTGCGATCGCACTATTCACGACGACGGCGTTTGCCATCGCTATCGCTTCCTCATCGCGCTCGTCTTCAAAGAGCCACGACAGTGCGGTGGACGCGTCGAGTACGGCGGCGGGCCTAATAGCGGCGGCCCGTTTCAATGAGCTGTCGGATGGTGGCTTTACCGAGCGTCATCTTACTCGAGAGGATCCGTTTCATCGCCCCTTCGGCGGTATTGATTGACGCCTTTGAGCTTACGGGGCCAATCTGCGCAACCGCCTGACCGTTCTTTGTAACGATAATTATTTCACCGTTCTTGGCCTCTTCGATCAGCGCCGAGAAGTGGGTCTTGCCCTCAAATATCCCAACTTTCTTCACAGAGCGATCGTATCACATTTTCGGTCTAGTTGACTAGCCCATCCGATTCCGATCTCGATTCCGTCTGGCCGACGACAACGACAAGCGTCTCGGCCACCGCGCTTCTAATTCTTGCTTTTCTTGCGTCCGTAGACGACAAGCGAAGCACTTCCTTTGCGGCCGCCGGATGATACGCGTCTGTCCACGGCTCTTGCGGTGGCTTTTCTTGACTCGCTGACCTCCTCGAGCGCTGCCCAGAGGTCGGCGCCTTTGACGAACTCTGTGCGTGGCGTCTTGAATCGCTCAGTGATTTGTGCATCGGTGACGGGACCGATAAACCCAGGCGCGAGAAGCTCGGCGACGGGGCAATCCAGCACAGCGGCGACCTTGGCGAGCGCCGAGATTTGGAAGTCGCCGATAGCAGTCTCCAGTTTGGAAATGACGGGTCGTGATACGCCCGATCGTTCGGCCAGATCGACTTGACTAAGTTGCAGCGTTGCACGCCGGACCAGTATATTCGCACTTAGGTCTTTCCTCGCGGATTCGAGGGCACGTTCAGCACGCGCCTTGACCGTTTTGGGATTCAAAGTTTTCATTGCCTTCAAGAGCCTTTTGTTCGGTGCGAAAGTTTTTGTGCCGATAGCCGGGTAATGGCTGATGGCTCGGCAAGCAGCATAGCATTTCCCGTGACCCATTGTCAACGTACGTTGACAGCGTAAGGAGCCCTCGAAGCCGAAGAGCCTCGCCTGCTGGCTGGCCTCTTTTCTTCCCAGGGAGCCGTCCAAGGGGGCATTGGAAACAAGCCATTCAACACGACGGACAGCCTCAGGATGACAGGTGGAGGGATTTTAGGGCGGTGCGGATCTCTTCGGGGGTGGGGGGGCAGCCGCGGACGGTGATTGTGGCTTGTAATTCGATTCCGGCTCCGGGGCCGGCGGATGGAGCGCCGGACCAGGGGCCTTCGCCGGCGGCGCAATCGCCGATCGCGACGACGATGCGCGGGCGCGGTACGGCGTCGAGCGTCTCGCGGGCTGCGGCGCGCATCGCCGGCGTCATCGGGCCCGTCACCGTTACGATATCGGCGTGGCGCGGCGACGCGACGATATCCCAACCGTCTTGCGTGATGTCGTAAAAGGCGTTCGAGAGCGCGTTCATCTCGTGCTCGCAGCCGTTGCAGCTGCCGCAGGCAACGTGGCGCACGCCAAGCGACTTGCGAAACGTCTCGCGCTTCATCGGTCCGCACACGCGTAGCAGAGATTGAAACTTTTATTGACGAGCGGAAAGTCCGGAACGATGTTGCCGTCCATCGCGCGCGCGACCAGCGGCCAGTTGCGGTACGACGCGGAGATGACGTGCAGCCGCGTGAGGATCCCGTCGCCGCCGGTGTGAAGCGCGACGACCTCGCTGCCGCGCGGCCCCTCGACCACCGCGCTGGCGTCGCCCGCCGGAACGGCCATCGGCTGCGGATCCGGCAGCGCGGCGTCGCCGATCTCCGCGAGCGCCGCGCCGATCAGGCGCAGCGATTCGCGGATCTCGTCGCGCTTCACGCGAGCGCGCCCGAACGAGTCGCCGCCCGAAGCGTGCGCGATACGCACCGCAAACTCGCGGTATGCGCCGTACGGAGCGAAGGTTCGAACGTCGATCTCGCCGCGCGATGCGCGATGTGCGGGGCCGACGGCGCCGAACGCGTGGGCCGACTCGCGCGACACCACGCCCACACGCTGCCAGCGCGCGACCGTCGACGATTGGGCGAATAGCCGCGTCAGGTACGCTTCGAGATCGCGGGCGAGATCGGCGAGATCGCGCGCGATGCGGGGGCGCTCGCGCAGCGTCTGCGCGCCGACGCCGCCGGGAACGATCGCGTCGAAGAGCAGCCGGTGGCCGCCTGCGAGCCGGCACAGGCGCATGGCGCGCTCCTTGAGCGCCATGCCGCTAGCAAAGCCGGGCCCCCAACCGGCGCCGGCGGCGCTCGCGGCTAGATCGCCGAGATGATTGTAGATGCGTTCGAACTCGGCGAGAACGAGCCGCGCGAGCTCCACCTCGCGCGCGATCTCGATTCCCGCGAGCTGCTCGAGCGCACGCGCGTACGCGAACGAGCGCGCGGCGCTGCAGCTGCCGCAGATCCGCGCTACGAGCGGCGCGGCCTGCAACGCGCCGAGCCCCTCGACGTGCCGTTCGACGCCGCGATGCGCGTAGGAGAGCTGCGCGTCCAGATGCACGATCGTTTCGCCGCCCGAGCTGAAGGTGAACCGCCCCGGTTCGTTGATCCCCGCGTGCACCGGCCCGACGACGAAACGCATGAGGCCGGCGCCCTGCGCGACGATCGCCGGCGGCATCTCGCCACCGGTTCCGCGCAGCGGGCGCGCATCCGGGAGCGCGTCGAAGCGCACGCCCCACTCTTGCGCCATCTCGCGTTCGTCCCACGAGAAGAGCGGAGACGTTCCGGAGACGGCTCGCAGCAGCGCGTCCGCATCTCGCGGGTGCGCGAGCGCGTAGGGACCGCTCGCGGCGAGGAACAGGTAGCGCACCTCCTCGGCGCGCGCGTACGCGCCGAGCGGAAGCGCGGTGAGGCACTCGGCCTCCACGCGATCGGCGAAGCGCTCCGCAGCGATCTCGTGCGCGCCGCTCACGGCGTTCCTTCGATACGCGACGAGGTTGCGTGGAGCATGGTTCCGAGCGGCGTCCATGGGACGACGATCGTGAGAAGAGCGCCGGCGAGCGCCAGCCCGGCGGCGATCGCCGAGAGCCGCGACGCGGCCGGCCGGTGCGGCGCGGCTTTGGCGCGGCCGCCTTCGATCTCGATCGCCGCACGCGAGAGCGCGATGAAACCTAGCGCGATGCCGAGCAGACCGAACCCGAGCGGAATCCACTGACGCGATGCGACCCCGGCCGCTACGAGCAAGAGCTCGCTGATGAAGAGCCCGAACGGCGGCATGCCGCAGAGAGCGGTCATCGCGCCGAGCAAGAAGCGCCCGCCGGCGCCGGTGGAGATGAGCCCGTGCAGCGCTCCCAACTCGGTCGTTCGCCGTTCCCGCTGCACCATGCCGGCGGCGAAAAAGGCGGCGGACTTCGCGAATGCGTGGGCGACGATGTGGAAGAGCGCCGCAAAGAGGCCGATCGGGCCCCCGAAGCCCAGCGCCAGCGCGACGATGCCGGCGTGTTCGACGGTCGAGTACGCGAGCAAGCGCTTCAGATCGCGCTGGCTCAGCATCAGCGTGCCGGCAACCACCGTTGAGAGCGAGCCCAGCACCAGCAGCAGCGTGTGAATCACCGGCCCCGCGCCGAGTGCCGCGGCGACGGAGAGCGTTCGCACGATCGCGTAGAGCGCGCACGAAACGAGCACGCCCGAGAGCAGCCCGCTGATCGGCGCCGGAGCCTTCGAGTGCGCGTCGGGGAGCCACGCGTGCATGGGGACGAGGCCCGCTTTGGTGGCGAATCCGATCGCCATGAGCGCGGTCGCCAGCCGTGCGAGCGGCGGCGCCGTTGCCGGCGCGTGCGCGGCGATGCTCGTCCACGAAAGCGCTTGCAGTGGGCTCAATCCCGCTGCCATGGTAACGTGCCCCAGCACGACGATGCCGAGCAGTGCGAGCGCGATGCCGACGCTGCACAGCACGAGATATTTCCACGCCGCTTCAAGCGCGGCGGCCTCGCCGCTGAAGCCGACGAGGAAGGCCGTCGCGAGCGTCGTCGCCGAGATTCCAAGCCACAGCAGCGCGAAGTTATCGGCGAGCACGACCACCAGCATCGCACTCCAGAACGCGCCGAGCAGCACGAAGTAGACCGGCTTGCGCGACCACACCGCTTCGCCGCTTCCCCAATCCAGAGAGTCCGCTCCGGCGGAGAAGACGGTCGCCAAGAGCCCCAAGACCGAGACGAGCGCAGCGAAGAGCAGCGAGAGCGCGTCGACGCTGCCGGCGAGCGTCACCGGTAGGAGCGCCGCGGCGACTGCGAGCGCGATGCGCACCGCCTGCCGTTGCGCGCGCACGCGGAACGCCAGCGCGAGCAACGCGCCCAGCAAGGGCGCGGCGATCGCCACGCCGATCATCCGCGCAGCCTTCGCAGCGACTCGACGTCGAGCACCGGATTCTCCGCGACGAAGGCGCGCACGAGCGCGAGCCCGATGAACGTGGCGACCAGCGCGTCGAACGTCGCGCCGAGCTCGACCGATTCCGGAAGAGCCGGGGCGAGCGTAGCACCCGCGAGCGTGATCCCGGCTCCAAGCGCCAGCAGCCCCATCACGTGCGCGAGCAGATTGCGGTGCACGATCAACATTCCGACGCTGCAGAGTACCACGTAGGCCACCATGCTTTGCATCGGAACCGGGGCGAGCGCCGCGGAGTGGCCGACGAGGCGAGCGATCGACGCGAACGCCACGACCAGCACGATCCGCGCCGGCAGACCGATCGATGGCCGCAGATCGCTCGCAGCCGGATTCGCGCGCAAGAACAAGAGGATGCCCACCGGAACGACGACGAGTTTCACCAGCGACGAGAGCGCGAAGAGCGCGAGCGCGAGCGGCGACTCCAGCGCCGAGGGCAGGATGAAGATGCTGGCGGTGGCGGCCAGCACGACGTAGGCAATGAGAATCCGGGGAGTCCGCCTCTCGACGATCAAGAGCCCGCCTGCGAAGAGCATGAGGAGATCGACCATCACGCGAGCACTCCCAGCAGGCGCAGCCCGATGCTCGTCGCCGCCAGGATGAAGGCGATGAGCAGCAGCTGGGGCACTTCGAACAACCGCACCTTCGCGGAGGCGTTCTCGACAAGCGTGATTGCGGCGGCCAGAGCGGGGACGTACAGAACGTGCGCCCACCACGCGCTGCCGGGAAGTAAGAAGGCGGCCAGCAACAACCAACTCAGCTGCCGCACGCAGGCCGCGAGCTGCAGCCCCGCGAGCTGCCAGCCGGCATATTCGAGGACGAGCCCTTCATGAATCATCGTGAGCTCGTAGTGCGTCTCTTGATTGTCGATGGGGACGCGGGCCGTCTCCGCCAGCAGAACGAGAAAGAACGCGGCGAACGCCAGCAGGCCGGCTAGCCCGAACGGCGCGCGCAGCAACGCGGAGAATCCCGTGCCGTAGCCGAGCGCGGCGCCGCCGAGCAGCGCGAGAAGCAGCGCGGGTTCGACGAGGCTGCTGAAGGTCATCTCGCGGCTGGCCGCCATTCCCGCAAAGCTGCTGCGCGTATCGAGCGCGGCCAAGCCCAGCACGAACCGCCCGAGCGCCAGCAGAAAGACGAGCGCGACGATATCGATGACGCTCGCGGCTGCGGGCGCGGCCAGCGGAATCGCCGCTGCGAACGTCAGCGCGACGCCGAGCACGACCCCCGGCGCGATAACCGCGAGCATCGAGGCCCCCTCGGGTAAGAGCGCCTCCTTTCCCCACAGTTTGATCAGGTCGCGATAGGGCTGGGCGACGCTCGGCCCGGGGCGGCCTTGGAGCCGCGCGCGCAGCCGTTTCATCGCACCCTGCAGCAGCGGCGCGAGCGCGACGATCGCTATCGCTTGGACGATCGCTATCGCTTGAAGGTAGCTCATCGGGCGAGCGCTACCGCCAAGACGAGCGCGGCTAGCGCGTAGGCGACGTAGAGCCGCAGGCTCCCGCTCTGAAGCGCGCGCGTGCGGCGCGAGAGGCGCAAGGCCGCGCCCGAGAGGCGGCGCGCGACCTCGTCGATCACGTAGCGGCTCTCGGTGTGGTAGCGGATCTGCAGCGGGAACCACGGCGAGATCCCGGCCTCGAGCACGCGGCGGCGCTCCGGAAAGAGCACGAAGGCGAAGATCGTCCGTAGCGGCTTCGAGAAGGCGGTGGCCGTATATTGCGCCGCCGCGGTAACCGGCGATCCGCAGGTCCAGGTCGAGACGCGGCGCACGCCGCGCCGTGCGGCCAGAACCGCGGCAGCCACGGCACCGAGCAGCGGCACGATCGCCAACGTCAGCGGCAGCGTAGGTAGTGCCGGCAGCGCTATCGGCACGCCGCCCACGATCCCCGCGGCGATTCGCTCGAGCGGAGCGACCGCCAGCATCGGCGCGAGCCCGAAGAGCGTGCAGAGCGCGGCCAGAAAGCCCAGACCGAAAGTTGACGCGTCAACGCGTTCGCGGGCGGCGGTGGCCGGCGGCAGCGCGCGGCGGGCGCGGCCGAGAAAGACGACGCCGAAGACCTTCACGAAGCAGGCGGCTGCGAGGCCGCCCGTCAAGGCGAAGCCGGCGATCGAGGCCAGGAGCACGAGCCGCACCGAGATCGTTCCGAGATGCAGCCCGGCGACGAGGCTTTGGAAGGTCATCCACTCAGAAGCGAAGCCGTTGAACGGCGGAAGGCCGGCGATCGCGGCGCAACCGATGAGAAAGAGCGGCGCGGTCCAGACGAGGCGAGCCCAGACGCCGCCGAGACGCTCCAAATCAGCCGTCCCCTCCGCATCGATCACCGTCCCCGCGCCCAAGAAGAGCAGCCCCTTGAAGAGGCCGTGATTGATCGTATGAAAGAGCGCCGCAGTCAGCGCGAGGGCCGCCACGGCAGCGTTGCCGGAGGCGAGCCCGACGACGGCGACGCCGATCCCGATGACGATGATGCCGACGTTCTCGACGGAGTGATAGGCGAGCAGCCGCTTGAGATCGTGGTCCACGAGCG
>JAKAPQ010000081.1 GCA_021806945.1 bacterium
AACTTCATCGCGACCAGCAGGTAGCCGCGGCGCTCGAGGCGCGAGACGATCTCGCCGACGAGTCCGCGCGAGACGGCGTCGGGTTTGCAGAGGATCAGCGTGCGTTCGATAGCCATAACGCGCCTCTCTACGGGCCGGCGCGTGCGATTGCCTGCGCTCGGCGCCGGCGGGAGTTGACTTCGGCGGTCCGGGCCGCGATGAACTCCAGCTTTTGCCGCAAGACCCGGAGCACCGTCGGCCAGGTGTAGCGCTGCACGGTCTCTCCGGCGGCCACGTGCATGCGGTGGACCGCGCGCGGGTCGGCGAGCGTCGATTCGAGGTACGTCGCCAGTTCCAGGCCGTCGTCGGTATCGCAGACGATCGCGTTCACGAACGGCACCGCGTATTCTTCGCCGGTCGCGCCGCAGACCGGAAGCCCGCCCGCGGCCATCACCTCCAGGCCGACCAGGCCGAAAGGTTCCTTGCCGCTGTTGGCCAGCACCGCGTCGACCACCGCGTACAGCGCGAAGATCGCCGGCTGCGGCAGCGGCGCCGTCAGATTGATCACGTCGGCCTTGCAGGCACGGAGCGCTTCGAAAAATCCGGGTTCTCCGACGGCGGGGCGAACGTCCTCGACCGAGAGACCCAGGCTCTTCGCCCGCAGCAGCACGCCGCGCCCGTGGGGCTCGGTGCCGCCGCGAATCACCAGGCGCGGGCGGCTGCCTCTCCTAGCGAGCTCGGCTACGGCGTCGATCGCCTGAAGCCAGCGCTTATCGGGATCGAAGCGCCCGACCTTGGCCAGCAGCGGATCGCCGTAGAGCGCGTCCTTGAATCGCTTCACGAGATCGGGCGGCGGCCCATCCAAGACGCGTGCCGGAATGCCGTTGGGAATCACCAGCGCGTTTACGCCGTGGCGGCGCATCTCGAACTTCATGAACTTGCTGATCGTGGTAATCGTGGCGGCGCCTTGCAGCGCGATCCAGTCGATATGCTCGAAACCATACGTGTTGTTCGCGTTCCACAGCATCACCGCACTCGATCGCAAGCGACGTTCGCGCAGGCGCCGATCCAATGCGATGGCCGTCTTCGCGAGCTGCCACTCTTCGATCATGACGAGCACCTGCTCGCCGCGCTGCGATGCGGGTACGACGTGCCGGTCGATCAGCATATCGGGAACGACGCGCGCGTATTCGTCGAGCTTGTTCCACTCGCCGTCGTACGCGTTGCCGGGGTAGTCGAGCGACATGGTTTGGAGGACGCGGCGCAGCCCGACGCCGGGCCCGTAGACTTCGTACGAATCGGCGCGCGGTTCACCGACGAAAACGATCTCCGCGGCGACGCCGCTCTCCACGAGCGCGGTCGCAAGCTCCGTGACGCGCACGCCCAGACCCCCAACCGACGCATACGGGTCCGGACCTTCGAAGGACAGAATCACCGTATGCTGTGGAAAGAACACGCTACGCGCCTTCTCGCTGCCTGCGAGGTCCCCTTTCGTGAGCGCTGCCGACCCGTTCGCGCGCATCGCGCGAACGCTCGTGGGCACGCGCCTGCGCCGCGTTCGCTACGCGGCCGTCACCGATAGCACGAACGACGACATCGCGCGCATCTTGGGCGACGAAGATGCGCGCGGGCTCACGGTCGTCGCCGACTATCAGCGGCACGGGGCCGGGCGCAAAGGCCGTTCGTGGACGGCGCCTTCCGGCGTCGCGCTGCTCTTTACGACGGCGCTCCCCGACCCCGTTCCCACTGCCGACCTCTGGTGCGTTCCGCTGTGGGCGGCTCTGGCGCTGCAGGCCGCGCTGCACGCGTGCGGTGTCGACGCCACGCTGCAATGGCCCAACGATCTACTGCTCGGAACTAAGAAACTCTGCGGAATTTTGTGCGTGTCGCGCGTTGCCGGCGAACGCGCGTGGGCCGGCTGCGGCGTAGGCGTGAACGTGAGCCGCCCCGCACCGGGTTCGGCGGCGGCCGCCGAGCTTGCGGCCGTCGACCCGCCGCCGGCATTCTGCAGCGACGTCGTCACCGTCGACCGCGCCGATCTGCTGGCGAGCGTTCTGCACGCGTTCGATGCGATGCTGCCGCTGCTGGCCATGCCGCAACGCATCGCGCGGCGCTGGGAAGGTGCCGCCGGGCTTCCCGGAGCGCACTATCGCGTGCACGTGGACGGCGAGCCGCAGCCGTTCGACGCGGTAGCCTTGCGGCTGACCACGGGCGGAGGGCTCGAGGTCCGCACGAGCGCCGGACTGCGCGAGATCGCGCTGGCCGACGCGCGCGTCGTGCGTTAGCGACTACTTCGCGACGCCGCCAAGGGCGACGTTCGCCGCGGCGATCGCCGCCACGGCCGCACTCTCCGACGCCGCATCGATGCTGATACAGAGATTCGACTTCGCGGTGAGGTGCGCGGGTCTCGGTATCATCTTCGACGCAACGCCCGCATCCTTGAGCGCCTTCGTCGCGATCATCGTGTCGGCGTTGCTCGAAAAAAACAAGACGGCGTCAGCCACGGCGCACCTTTACTTCGGAGAACCGTGGACCAGTTTGTCGAGCGCCGCGGCTACGTCGTTGAGCTCCGCGACGCGCGTAACTGCCGTCTGCAGGCGATCGCTCATCTCTTGCGACAGCGTATCGATGACGATCATGTCCCCCGCTAACTCCGCATTCACCGCCTTCAGTTGCGCGATCTTGCCGGAGGGATCGCCGCCCGCTGCAAGATCTTCGAGCAGCGCGCCCACATGACCGACCGCCGCCTTCGTGGCTCGCACGTGATCGCCGGAGACTTCGCCGCCGACGATCGTGACGCCGAGTTCTTTGGCCGCCGAGCTAATCTGCTCCGAGCGCTCGGCGATCGAGGCCGAGATGCGTCCGGCGAGCGGTACGGCGATCAGGAGCGCGACGATCGTCGCGACGATGCCCCATAAGACGAACGTTTCGGTCATGTGGTCGACGATCGCGGAGATCTGCGCCATGGGAACGCCGTACCAGAGCGCGCCGATCACGTCGTTTTGGTCGTTGCTTATCGGGTCGATGCGCGCGAGGTAGAGCGTGCCGCCCTCGAAATCCGGCCCGGTGTACGCGCGCCCGTTCTCGACGATCGAATCGTAGAGCGGGATCTGCGAATCGACCAGCCGCATGCCGTTCGGCTGCGTGATGCTGCTCGCCACCACCGCATCGCCGTCGAGCAACGCGGTCGCGCCGCCGAGCGCTTTCGTGCTCTCATCGACCAAATCGTAGGAATGGTTCATCAGGACGCCGCCGTAGATAACACCGATCGTACGCTGATTGGAGTCGCTCATCGGTGCCGCCGATACGATCGCCAGGCCTCTATCGAGATGCTCGACCGTCTTGCCGGCCGCATTGGTGACCGTCGCGGCCGCCTGCGCGGCCAAGCCTTCGGCTCGCAGCTCGTTCGGAGAGACGAGCGCCGCCGTCGCGACGGTCTCTCCGGTTTCGGCACGAGCGACGTATTTGTTTCCGGCCAGAGAGCCGAGATTGGTTCCGGTGGCCCGCGCGAGAACGCGTCCGGACGAATCCGTGACGGTGAGCCAGGAGAGACCCGAAGCGCCGGCGATGTTTGCCAGCTGCTCCTGCAACGACGAAGTGGCGTGCGACATCACGTCCCGGCGCAGCGCGGCGGAGGAAGCGTCCTGCGCCACCAGCAGGCGAATCTGCTCCTTGCGCGCTGCCCAATACCCGCCGAAGGCGCGGGAACCGCTCGTGACCTCGCCCTTTCCGAGGTCCATGAGATCGTGCTGCAGCGTCAACCGCGCCGCAACCACGCTCATTATGAAGAACAACAAGATCGCCGCAACGATCGTCCCCAGCAAGCGCGTGCGCAAGCTCGTATTCATGCCGTCTCCTTTTCGCCACCGGTATCGCTGACTTTGAACTGCCGCAGGCGGTTCTGAATGCGCACGGCGAGATCGTTCATCTGCCCGACGGATTCGAGGATCCGCTGCGACGCATCGGTGACCTCCTTGTTCACGTAGGTGAGCACCTCGACCGACGATGCGTTCTGCGCGGAGATCGAAGCGATGTTGCGAAATGCGGAATTTACCTCGTCGGAGTGCGAGGACATCTGCTGCGTCGCCTGCAGGTTGATCTGCACGGATCTGGCGATCTCCTCGATCGAACGTATGACGTGGACCGAGTTGCCGCTCATCGCGCGGGCTACGGACGATATCTCCCCGATCTGCTGGCTTGAGGTCAGCACCGCTTGGACGATATTGCGCAACGCCGTCGAGGCCGACGTCGTACTGGCAACGCTCTCTTCGACGCGTTCGGTCAACCTGCGCATGGCGGCGACGACCTCGCGAACGACGCCCTGCGTGGCCGCGATGTGGCTGGCAATCTCCTTGGTGGCCTGGACGCTCCCGTCGGCCAGCTTCCGAATCTCCGTGGCTACGACGGCGAACCCGCGCCCGTGTTCGCCTGCCCGGGCCGCCTCGATCGCGGCGTTGAGCGCCAGCAGATTCGTCTGCTCGGAGATCCGGTCGATAACTTTAACGATGTCGCCGATCTCCTCGGAGTTGGTGCCGAGTTGCCCAACGTCATCGGCGAGTTCGCCGATGGTCGCGCGGATCGTCCCCATACTCTCGACGATCGTGTGAATCGCAACGCCGCCGTGCTCGGCGGTCTGCGACGTTTGGTCCGCGATCGAGGAGAGCGAGCCGACCTGGGCGTTGACCTGCTCGATGGAACTGGCCATATTCGTGGCGGCAAGCGAGGTTTCGTCCAGGCTTCGCGTCTGCTCTTCTGCGGCGGCCGCGATGGCATTGATCGCCTCGGTGAGCTGCGTGACCTTTTGCGTCGCGTTCTCGACGATGTGCGACTGCTCGGTGATTCCTTCGTCGAGTTGCCCCTGCGCGACCGCCGCCCCTTCGATTACGGCGAGCGCGGTCGACGCGGTAGCGTGGGTATCGGCGCCCGAGGAGTCGAGTTGTGCCGCCGTTTCGTGCAGCTGCCCGAGAAACTCGCGCATGCTGAAGATCAGTTTGTTCAGCGCGATGGCCAGTTCGGCGAGAGCGGTGTCCGAGGCCGCCAGATTCTTGGTGAAGTCGCCCTGCGATACTTCGCGTATACCCGAGGCCAGCGCCGAGATGCCGCTCTGCAGGCTCGCAGCGTCGCGCCGCTGGAGCGGCGTCCGGCCGAGATCGTCCATCGGCACGATCTCGCCTGCGAACAGCAGCGCGATCAGCAGACCCGAGAGGCCCAGCAGCACCGCCGAGGCCTCTGCCCCGGGGACGTGCTGCCCGTCGGCTACGGCAAAATCGATCCCGCCGACGACGATTGCGAGTATGGGGCCGGCTGGCGCGCCCGCGAGTGCGGCAGCGACTGCGACCACGGCCAGCAGCACGACGTTGAAGCCCGGGTAGCGGGCACCGGCCAAGGCCAGAACGGCGCACGCCAGCGCGGCGAGCGCGGCGACGGTGACGCGCTGCCCTACGCCCAAGCGTGCGCGCCAAGCGGCGAGACGGGCTTCTATCACGAGGCTTCCCCTAAGAGGCGCCATGCGGCTGCCATGGACGGCCGCGCGGCTGGCCTCTATCGAAGTCTACGGCCGAAACTGCGCGATTGTTTAGCCGCAGGCGGGTTTGGGCGCTAACTCCGCGCGCGGCTGCGCCGGTCGCAGATCTCGCAAAAATGCGACATTTTGTTGTCGGTTTCGAAGATCGAGTTCGAAAAATACATCGCGCAACGGGCGTTGTAGCAGTGCTTCAAGCCCAGGGCGTGCCCCAACTCGTGGACGCACTCCTTGAGCACGCGCTGAAAGAGCACGTTCTCGTCCGCATTCTCTCCGTAGAACTCGGAGCGCAGCCGGTGGAACGAGACGACCGCCAGGCGGCGCTGTTCGTCGGCATCCCCAAATATGAAGCGGTGGGAGGTCTTATAGAGATCGAACTCGGTCAGCGCGAGCAGCAAGCCATGGTCGTCGGGATAGTCGCGCAAGATCTTGGAGGTGAGCGTCGAGAGGAACATCTGCCCACGAGTGCTGTTGACGGCACCCCGCGGTACGGCGAGCGGGCGCTCGACGCTGACGCTATAGAGGAAGCGCTCCTCCAAGCACAATCCTAAACGCGAGAGGAAGGCGGGGTCGATCGCGTTGACCGGAACGATGCGGATCTGGGCTTCCATCTCGGAGTGGGTTCTTCGGTGCCCGCGCCGAGAAAACTTGTTGGCGGAAGGCTCGCCACCGGCTCGCTCGAAAGCCGCGCCATGGTCATCGGGCTCGGACTGGACTTGGCCGAGGTGGCGCGATACGATTTCGACGCAGCCCGCCTCGCGTGGTTCGCACGCAAGGTCTACACGGACGAAGAGATGGCGTACGCGCTCGGCAAACGCAACCGCGCCGAACGCTTGGCGGGCTTCTTCGCCGCCAAAGAGGCGACGCGCAAGGCCTTCGGCCACGCCATCCCGTGGCGGCTCGTCGGCGTCGGGCACGAATCCGGCGGCAAACCCGTCGTGCGCCTGTACGGATGGGCGACGGCATTGCCGCTGCGCCGCGGCGTCACCGCGATGCACCTGACGATCACCCATACCGCCGCCATGGCCGCCGCCGTCGTGGTACTCGAAGGCGCCGAATGATCCGCGTGTTGACGCCCCAACAGATGCGCGCGGCGGATGCACGCGCCTGCGAGGCGATCGGCGAGACGGCACTCATGCGTACCGCCGGGAAACCAGTCGCCGAGATCTGCGCAGCGTACGGACGCGGTTCGCGCGTCGCGGCGCTGGCCGGCCCGGGCAACAACGGCGGCGATGCCTTCGCGGCACTGGCCGAGATGCCGGTTAGTTTGGAACGCGTCGTCTTCGCACGAGCCGGCGGTTCGCTCTCGCCGGCGCGGCTCGATGCCGAGCGGCGCGCTCGCGAGGCCGGGGTTCGCATCGCGCACCTGCCCGAGTCACCGGACGGCGCGCGCGAGGCGTTGCGCGGGTTCGATCTCGTACTGGACGGCCTCTTCGGCACCGGCGCGCGGCTGCCGCTGGACGATGCGTTCGTACCCGCGGTTGACGCGGCGAACGATGCAGGCGCAACGGTCGTCGCCATCGATATACCCAGCGGCATCGACGCGCTGACCGGTGCGGTCGGCGCGCATGCGATACGGGCTAGCGTGACGATCGCACTGGCGGCGCTCAAACCCGGACTGCTCCTCGCGCCCGCGCGCGATTGCGTGGGCGAACTCTGGTGCGCGGATATCGGCATCGACGACTCGATCCTTGCCGCAGAGCACCGTACTTTCGCGGCGCTCGACGCGGCCGAGTTCCTGCATCTGCTTCCACAGCGAAGCTACGATGCCGACAAGCGCGGCGCGGGAGCGCCCCTCGTCGTCGCGGGCTCTGCCCAGTTCCCGGGCGCCGCCGTACTCTGCGCGCGCGGCGCCGCGCGTTCGGGCGCCGGCTACGTGACGGTCGCAACGGCAGCCGCGGCGGCCTCCGCGCTGCGCGCTCACCTGATCGAGCAAGTCGTCGTAACGATCGGCGATGAAGGCTCTCCGGGGGAGGCCGCCGACGCTCTGCTCGATATCGCGCGGCGCGCGTCGTCGGTCGCGATCGGCCCGGGTCTGGGGCTCGACGATCGCACCGGAACGATCGTGCGTGAGTTCTGCAAGCGTTTGGATCTGCCGTTCGTAGCGGATGCAAGCGCGCTCTTTCACTTCGCCAAGCACCTCGAGATCTTGCGTGGCAAGCGCTGCGTCATCACGCCGCACGCGGGCGAGTTCGCGCGACTCGCCGGAGGCAGCGCACCGTCACCCGCAGAGCGCGTCGAGCGGCTGCGCGCGTTCGTGGAACGCACCGGCATCACCACGTTGCTCAAGGGCCCGACGACGCTCGTCTACGACGGCACGACGATGCACCTGAACGCGCCCGGCACGAGCGCGCTCGCCACCGCGGGCACGGGCGACGTTTTGACCGGCATCATCGCGACGCTGCTAGGGCAGGGGCTCGCCCCCGTCGACGCCGCGCGCGCCGGCGCATACTGGCACGCGCTCGCCGGAGACCGCTGCGCCGCGCAACGGCGGGTGGGAGTCGTTGCGGGCGATCTTCCGGAGGCTCTGGCAGCCGCGCTGCCCGAACTTCCGGCCGGCGGCCCGCTCGTGCGCGTGCGCTAGTCTTTAGGTCGCAGCAGCGCGCGCAGGCCGTCTTCGTCGAGTATCGCGATCCCGAGCTTGAGGGCTTTTGCGCGTTTGCTCCCGGGTTCGTCGCCGGCAACGACGTAGCTCGTCTTTGCGCTCACCGAACCCGTAACTTTGCCGCCCGCCCCGGCGATCAACTCGGTGGCGGCCTCGCGCGTCAGGTTCGGGAGCGTGCCCGTAAGGACGAACGTCTTTCCCGCAAGCGGACCGCCGGCCGCTCGTACGCGCTTGGGTGCCGTCATCTCGACGCCCGCCGCGCGCAGGCGCTCGATCATCGCGCGATTGGCCTTCTGCCGAAAGAATAAGGCGACGCTGGCGGCGACCTCCGGCCCTATGCCGTCGCTAAGCTGCAGGTCGTCGACGCTCGCGGCTGCGATTGCATCGATCGAACCGAAGTCGCTCGCTAGGATCTGCGCCGTCTGCTCGCCGACGAACCGAATGCCCATGCCGTTCAACAGCCGCGCGAGACCGCGCGTCTTCGACCGCTCGATGTTGCGCAGGAGGTTCGCGATCGTTCTTTGACCGGTGCGCGGAACCTTCGCGAGATGCTTCGCGTCGAGCGCGTAAAGGCCGGCGATGTCGCGCACGAGCCCGAGGTCTGTGAGCTGCAAGGCCATCACTTCACCAACGCCTTCGACGTCCATCGCCCCGCGCGAACAGAAGTGCCTAACGCGCTCGTAAACTTGCGCGGGGCAGGCCGCGTTGGTGCAACGCGAGATCGCCTCGCCTTCGGGATGGTCCACGTCCGAACCGCAGACCGGGCAGGCGCCGGGCATGACGAACTGCGGCGGATCGCCTTTGCGCTCCGAGAAAATCGGCCCGACGACGCGTGGAATGACATCGCCCGCACGCGTAACCAGCACCGTGTCGCCGACGCGGATATCGTTGCTGCGGATGTAGCCCGCATTGTGCAGCGTCGCGCTCTTGACCGTAACGCCACCTATCTGCACCGGTTCGAGCACCGCGTTCGGGTTCAAGGATCCCGTCCGCCCAACGGTAATGGTGATGCCGAGGAGTTTGGTACGTGCCTCGCGGGGTTTAAACTTAAACGCGATCGCCCATCGTGGATCGCGCGCGACCGCCCCCAGCCGCTCCTGCGTTGCCAAGTCGTTGACCTTGACGACGACGCCGTCGATCTCGTAGTCGAGGTCGTCGCGGTTCGATTCCCACCGTTCGCAAAAAGCGATGACGTCCTCGATCGTCGCACACTGCCGGATGTGCCGATTCACTTGAAAGCCCAGCGACTCGAGGTACCGCAG
>JAKAPQ010000082.1 GCA_021806945.1 bacterium
TCGACGGCCTCTATCCTCCCGGGTCGACCTTCAAATTGGTGACGGCGGGGGCGGCGCTCGACTCGGGCACGTTTACGATGCATTCGAGGTTCTACGACCCCGGTTATATCACGATCGGCCGCTTTCGGCTCCACAACGCCGGCCACGAGATCACCGGGTGGCAGAGCATCACCGGCGCTTTCGCACTCTCCGTCAACGTCGATTTCGCACAGATCGCCTTGAAAATGGGTGCGGATACGTTCTATGAGTACATGCACCGCTGGGGGCTGGGCGATTCCCTCGACTTCCAACTGCCGACCCAGCGCGACAGCATCCCCCCGAAATCGAGCATCGCCCCCGGGGAACTCGCCCAAATGGGCTTCGGCCAGGGCGCGCTGCTCATGACGCCGCTGCAGATGGCGCTTATCGCCTCGACGATTGCGAACCGGGGGGTCGAGCCCCGGCCGTATATCGTCCGCGAGGTCCTCCGCGCCGGCGGCGGGAGCAGTTTTGGTCCGGCCACTCTTGCCGAGCCGATATCGGCGGATACCGCGCGTGATGTGAAGAAGATGATGGTCGCAGTCGTGGAGCGAGGAACCGGAACGACCGCGGCGTTGCCGGGCGTCACCGTTGCGGGGAAGACCGGCACGGCAACCAATCCCTTCGGCGCCCCGCACTCGTGGTTCGTGTGCTTCGCGCCGGCCGACCATCCGCGGGTGGCCGTCGCGATCGTCGTAGAAAATGCCGGTTACGGTGCGGCCGTGGCGGCACCGATCGCGCGCGACGTGTTGCGCGTAGCATTACAGAGCGTACGGAGTTGATCGAAGAACAGACTTTCAACAATCGCTACCGGCTCGACCAGAAGCTCGGCGAGGGTGGTATGGCGACCGTGTACTGCGGAACCGACACCGTGCTGCGGCGGCGGGTCGCGATCAAAGTGCTGCGCCCTCAATATGCGGCCGATGCCGAGTTCGTCCGCCGCTTCTACCAGGAAGCGGAGTCTGCCGCGAAGCTCAACCACCCGAATATCGTCAATACCTACGACGTCGGCCGCGAGGGCGATACCTACTACATCGTGATGGAGCTGGTCGACGGCCCGACGCTCGCCGAGATTATTGCGGCCGACGGCAAGCTCCCCGAACCGGTGGCGATCGATTACGCCGCGCAGATTTGCAGCGGGCTGGCGTTCGCCCATCGCGCCGGACTGCTGCACCGCGACATCAAGCCCGCAAACATCCTTGTCACCAAGGACGATGTCGTCAAGCTCTCCGATTTCGGCATCGCCCACGCCGTCTCGCAGGACACGATGGCCATGACGAAGCCCGGGCTCGTGATGGGCAGCATCTACTACCTCTCACCGGAGCAAGCGCAGGGCCAAGAGCTGCACGAAACCTCCGATCTCTACAGCGTGGGCGTCGTGCTCTATCAGATGCTTACCGGCCGCCTCCCGTACACCGGGGAGTCGCCGGTTACCGTCGCGCTCAAGCATATCGGCGATCCCGTGCCTACCATCGACATAGATTCGATGGGCGTGAGCCCGGCGCTCGCCGCGATCGTCAACAAATTGCTGCAGAAGACGCCCGAGAACCGCTTCCATTCGGCCAGTGACGTTGCGACGGCATTGCGCGAGGCGCGCGAGCGGCCGACCTTTGCAGCCTATCCCACGATGGACGACGCACCGGCTGGGCCGCGTACCGCGCCGTCTTCGCCGCCGCCGCCACGGCCGTCGCGCTACCCGGACCGGCGGTACGACTATGCCTCGGTTTCCGACGCGGAGCCACGACCGGCGCGCGCCGGGGGGCGCCTGGCACTGCTCCTGGTCGCCGTAGCGTTGCTGGCGGGCGCTATCGGGTATGCGATCGTCGCTCGCCCATTCCGCAATGCGTTCTCACAGCAGATCGCGATCGGCGACTACCGTTCGATGAGGGACTCGCAGGCCCAGCAGGCGATCGCCAATGCGGGTCTTGCGTGGAGGATCTATAAGACTCCGAGCGACACGGTACCGGCCAACGAGGTCATTCGGCAAGCGCCGCAGGCCGGTACCAAAGTCGCCGCCGGGCAGCTCGTCGAGTTGTACGTCAGCAACGGTCTCCCGACCGTGGGCCTGGACGACATGCGTGGCTATACGGTCAGAGATGCCACGAGGGATCTCAAGCGCCACAAGTTCTTGGTACGGGTGGTGCGCAGGTACGATCCCGCACCGACAGGTTCGGTCATCGATCAGCGTCCGGCGCCCGGCACCCAGGTACGCCAAGGGTCGCTCGTGACGCTCTACGCTTCCGAAGGGCTCAAGCCGGTAAAGATTCCGAACCTCGTCGGAATGAAGTATAGCGACGCCATCAAGCTTGCCCAGGGGCTCGGCTTCAAAATCGCCCCGGTCAATCAGCCGTTCGATACGATACCGCCGGACGTCATTGCGTCGCAGGACGTACCGGCCGGCTCGACCGTCCAACCCTATACGGCGACCGTCAACGTCGTCGTCAGTACGGGCGGCAGCCTCAACGCGGTTCCGAGCGTTATTTCGCAAGATGCCGCTGCCGGGCAGGCAGCATTGCAGCAGGCCGGCTTCAACGTGTCGATCCAGTGGACGGTACAGCCGGGCTCGCAGAGCAACGGCTCGATCGTCGATCAGAACCCCGAGCCGAATACGACGCTGCCCAAGGGATCGACGGTGACGATCGCCGTCTCGGTTCCCGGCGAAGTTCCCGATACCAATGGCATGACGATCGTTCAGGCAACCGCCACCCTTCAATCCGCCGGATATACCGTCGGGAAGACGCTCTATACCTCCCAGGGAGCCGACGGCAACGTCGTACGTACCGATCCGGCCGTCGGAACCGCGCTGGCCCCGGGCAGCACCGTCGACCTGCTCGTCAATAACGGTCCGCCCGGGCCATGAGCATGCGCGTGCTCGGCATCGACCCGGGACTGCGCTCGACGGGTTACGGCACGGTCGAGCAGATCGGCGGACGGCCTCGGCTGATCGAAGCGGGAGTCGTCGCTCCCAATCCTGGCGGGACGCTCGAAACGCGCTTGCGAGAACTGCACGACGGGATTACGGGCGTCGTCACGTCGACGCAGCCGGACTGGATCGTCATCGAAGAGCTCTACACGTCGTACAAGAACCCGTACACCGCCATCTTGATGGGGCACGCGCGCGGGGTTTTGTGTCTGGTAGGCGCGCAGGCTAGCGTTCCGGTGCGAACGCTCGCCCATTCGCTCGTCAAGCGCGCGCTCGTCGGTTCGGGCTCTGCGCGCAAAGAGCAGGTGAGCCACATGGTAACCGACCTGCTCGGCTTGCGCTGCGTACCTGCGCCGAGCGACGTCTCCGACGCACTCGCGCTCGCGCTGGCGTTCATCAACGTGCGCGAACACGAGGAGCGCTATCCGTTCGCGGTCGCGCTGCGCTCGCCCAAGCGCGTCCGCCGGCCGGCATAGTGTTCTCGCACATTCGCGGAAAGTTGCTCGAGCGAACCGAATCCGGGGTCGTGCTCGAGGCCGGCGGCTTGGCGTACGAGATCTTCCTGCCGCCCTGCGTGGCCGAAAAGATGAGTGCGGCACCCGGCGAAGAGGTTGCCCTCGAGATCCATGCGGTGCTGCACGTCGAAGGCAACACCGGCCGCTTTGCTTTTTACGGTTTCACCAATACCGTCGAGCGCGAATTCTTCGAAGCGCTTCTAAGCGTTGCGTCGATCGGCCCGCGGTCGGCAGCGCGCGCTTTCTCTGCACCGATGTCTCGCATCGCGAGCGCGATCGACCGCGGCGACCATGCGTTCCTCAAGACGTTGCCGGGAATCGGCCAGCAAAAGGCGCGCGATATCGTCGCCAAACTGCAGGGCAAGGTTGCGAAGTTCCTGCTGATTCAAGAGGCGCAGCCGGCGGCCGCGCCGCGCATTCCCGACTTCGCGGACGAAGCGCTGGCCGTGCTCCTCCAACTAGAATACCGGCGCAGCGAAGCCGAACGGATGATTCGCACCACGCTCGAATCCGCTCCCGACATCGCCGACCCCGAAACGCTGCTTGCCGAGATCTACCGGCAGAAAGCCTCGGCATCCACGTGAGCGACAACCCGCGCAAGCCGCTTCTTGGCCCAGAAGACGCAGTCGATCCGCGCCCCGGCGTTCGGATCGTCGATCCCACCGACGCCGTCGACACGATGGAAGAAGAGATCTACGGGGCGAGCCTGCGCCCGCGCTCGTTCGACGAATACGTCGGTCAAACGACCGTGGTCGAGAACCTGAAGATCGCCATCGATGCCGCCCGCAAACGCGGCGAGCCCATCGAACATATCTTATTCTACGGGCCTCCCGGATTGGGCAAGACGACGCTTGCCTCCCTGATCGCTCGAGACCTCGGGCGCTCTTTCCATCCGACCAGCGGTCCGACGCTCGAGAAGCCAAAGGACCTCGTGGGCATCCTTACCTCGCTCGGCGATGGGGACATCCTGTTCATCGACGAGATCCATCGCTTGGGCCGAGTCGTCGAAGAGTTCCTGTATCCGGCGATGGAAGACTTTCAGATCGATTTCGTCGTCGATCGGGGCGCCTACGCGAAAACGCTGAAACTCCCGCTCAAGCACTTTACCCTGGTGGGTGCGACGACGCGCGCCGGCATGCTGAGCGCACCGCTTCGCGAGCGTTTCGGATTGATGGCGCATCTCGACTACTATGACGTCGAGGAACTACGCCGCATCGTCACGCGTTCTGCCGACGTGCTGAACGTACCGATCGACCACGACGCAGCTGTCACGATCGCCGCGCGCAGCCGCGGCACGCCGCGGATCGCGAACCGTCTGCTGCGGCGCGTGCGCGACTATGCAGAGGTTCGCGCCGGCGGACGCATCACGCAGGCGGTTGCCGACGAAGCGCTCGAGCGGGAAGGCGTCGATCGGCTCGGCCTCGACCGGCTAGACCGCGCCTTTCTTCGGACCATCGTCGAACAGTACGGCGGCGGCCCGGTCGGCATCGCGGCGATCGCCGCAACGCTCACCGAGGATGCGGAGACGCTGGAAGACGTGGTCGAACCATATCTGCTTAAGCGCGCCTTCGTCGTTCGCACGGCCAGCGGCCGCAAGGCAACGGCCGCGGCCTACCGGCACCTCGGTGCCTCCGGCATGCCGCAGAGCGCGCAGCAAGAGCGTCTCTTGTGATGCGGCGGCGAGCCTTCGTCGCGTCGTCGCTGGCATTCGCAGCCGTGGGTTTGAGCGCCCGGTCGCGCGCGGCTTATGCGGGGCAGAGCGGTGACGAATTCGACCCGGCTTCGGCCACGGCGCGCGGGCAGGCCCTGCGCGTCCTCTTGGGACGCGGTGAGGCACGCGCGATCGATGGCGGCACGTTTTGGTTTCGGGGCCGCCGCTACCGCGGAACGTTTTCGTACGCCGGCGGCGGCGGGCAAGTCGTGAGCGTGGTCCCGCTCGAGCAGTATCTTTATAGCGTCGTCCCGCGCGAGATGCCGCCGTCCTGGCCGTTCGCCGCTCTCGCCGCGCAGGCGATTGCCGCCCGGACGTACGTTCTACAGCGCAGTAACCCGCGACGTGAGTACGACGTGGTGCCCTCCGAAGCCGATCAGGTCTACACGGGGATCGACGCGGAGAACCCCGCCGCGACGAGCGCCGTAGATCGAACTGCCGGAACGGTCCTGAGATTCGATGGCGCATTCGCGCAAGCCGTCTATTCGTCGTGCTGCGGCGGCCACACCGAGTCCAGCGCCGATGCATGGGGTGGCGCTCCGCTGTCGTATCTCGGCGGCGTGATATGCCCGTATTGCACGGCTTCTCCATGGTACCGCTGGTCGCGTAGTTTCCGCGCGCGGCGCCTGCGCGCCGCGTTCGGTGCCAAGATCGCCGCTCTCGGACCGTTGCGAAGCATAAGCATCGCGGAGCGCGATGCGAGCGGTCGCGCGCGCTACGTCGATATCGCGGGAGCCGATGGCGCATTCCGATCGGAGGGGAGCGCGTTTCGGCTCGCCGTTGGGCCGCGCATCCTCCCGAGCCTCTTGCTTGGGTCGATCGCGTTTGCCGGCGACCCCGCGCAGGCCGGCGCCCGCGTCGACATCGAAGGCGGCGGTCTGGGGCACGGGGTTGGCTTGTGCCAATGGGGCGCGCGTGGCATGGCAGCAGCCGGCGCCTCTGCGGACACGATCCTCAACTTCTATTTCCCAGGCACCCATGTGGGCGATGACTGAGCGAGATGGCCGCGCCGCGCCCGAAGCGGAGAAGCGGCTCCACGGAGTCCGGCTGCGCAAGTACATCGACGTGGTCGTTGAGGATCGTTCGTCGTCGATGCTCTTCCGGGGCGCGATAGCCGATATCACGGAGAGCGGGATGCGTGTCATCGCAGACCAGTATCTCCCCAAAGGCACCAGATACATCTTTACGATGAAGCGCACTCCACATCTTTCGCTGCGAGGCGAGGTGCGCTGGATTAAGCCGTTCGAGCGCGACACGTTCCAGGTCGGCGTGTATTTCGTCGAAATATCCGCCGACGCATCGAAACGGCTCTCCAGCTTCCTTGAAATCGAACGCACACGCTTGACGATTCCCGGCTGACTGCCGCGTACGATTACGATCTGCCCAGGCGGTTGATCGCACAGTTCCCGGCAGAGCCGCGCGATGCATCGCGTCTATTGGTGCTCGAGGGAACTCGCATCTCGCATGGCGCGTTCTCGGATCTGCCGGAGTACCTGCGGGCCGGCGACGTTCTCGTGCTCAACGAAACGCGCGTTATCGCGGCACGTCTCTTTGGAACGCTGCTGCGGCCGGGGGCGCCCGATGACGCTGCCGGCGCCCGCGTCGAGATTCTGCTGCTCCATCCATCCGATCGCATTCGATACGATGCCGGATCGTCTCGTTGGAGCGCTCTCGTAAAACCCGGGCGCAAGCTGCCGGCGGGCGCACGCGTATCCTTTCGCGGGCCGGGCGATGCCTCGGAGGTCTTGGGAACGGCCACGGTCACCCGGGCGATGGAACGCGGTCTGCGCGACCTCGAGTTCGCCCTCTCTCTGCCGTTCGAGCGATTTCTCGAGCGCGTCGGCCGCGTGCCGTTGCCTCCGTACGTCCGCAACGATACGGAACGTACGCGCGAGCGCTATCAAACGGTCTTTGCGCGCGAGCCCGGCAGCGTTGCGGCGCCGACCGCCTCGCTGCATTTCACCACGGCGATGCTCGACGCGCTCTGCGCCAAGGGCGTGGAGATCGTCAAACTGGTACTGGATGTGGGGCTCGGAACGTTCCGCCCGATGCAGACCGAGCGAATAGACGAGCACGAGATGCACGCCGAGTCCTTCGCGATTCCGCAGGCAACGGCCGGCGCGATAGCGCGCGCCAAGCGCGAAGGCCGCCGCGTCGTGGCCGCCGGAACGACGGCCGTGCGTGCTCTTGAGGGGAGCGCCGCCGGCGCCGGAACGGTCCGAGCTGGAGAAGGGCGCACGAATCTATTCGTCACGCCGGGCTTTCGTTTTCAGATCGTGGACGCGCTCATCACGAACTTCCACCTCCCGAGATCGACGCTGCTCGTACTGGCGAGCGCCTTCGCCGGGCACGACAATATTCGGCGTGCCTATCGAGAGGCCGTCGATCGTGAGTATCGTTTCTTCTCGTTCGGAGACGCCATGTTCATCGAACCCGCCGGATACGAGCGCTGATGCGCGTCGTAGAGATCGCTTCGTACGGCGAACCTGACGTCTTGCACGTCGCAGAGCGCCCTATTCCCGAGCCGAAGCCGTTCGAGGTGTTGATTGCCGTCGAGGCGGCAGGCATCTCGAGGGCCGATGTGCTGCAGCGCCGGGGCTCCTATCCGCCTCCGGCAGGCGACTCCGAGGTTCCGGGGCTCGAGGTCGCCGGAACGGTCGCAGCCGTCGGTGAGTCGGTAACGGTATGGTGCCCCGGCGACCGCGTCTGCGCGCTCGTCAACGGCGGCGGCTACGCGGAGTACGCGGTGGCGGCCGACGTTGCGGTGCTGCCTATTCCGCAGACGTGGACTGCCGTCGAAGCCGCGACGTTACCGGAAAACACGTTCACCGTCTTCGATAACGTCTTCACGCGCGCGCGCCTGGAACCGGGCGAGACGTTTCTCGTGCATGGAGGAACCAGCGGCATCGGTACGACCGCTATCCAGCTCGCGCGCGCCTTTAGGGCTCGCGTTATCGCTACCGCGGGCAACGCGCGTAAATGCGATGCCTGCTTGGGCCTTGGAGCGCACTTCGCCATCGACTACCGGACGCAGGATTTCGTAGCCGAGGTGATGCGGATCACGGCCGGAGGAGGAGCGAACGTCGTGCTCGACATGGTGGGTGGGGATTACATCGACCGCGACCTCGAAGCAGTCGCGCTCGACGGACGGATTGCCTGCATCGGAGCGCAGCGCGGAGCGACGGCATCCATTCATCTCGGCAAACTCCTTGCGCGGCGCGCCGTGGTGAGCGGGTCCAGTATGCGGCCTCGCAGCCGGAACGAGAAGGGCGCAGTTGCGGCCGCCGTCCGCGCCCGCGTTTGGCCCCTTTTGGCCGCCCGGGACTCGATCCGTCCCGTGGTCGACTCCACCTGGCCGCTCGAGGACGCTCCGGCGGCGCACCGGCGTATGGAGAGCGGCGAACACCTCGGCAAGATCGTTCTGACGACAAACTCCTAGTGCGGCCGGCTCACCCCCCATGGGGTTTTCGTTTGAGCGAAGAAGACTACGGGTACGCAAGCATCGCATTAACCGCCGTACGTAACGAAGGGATCAACGCATCGATGAAATCGTATACGCCCAAGAAATGGGACCTCTCCGGGTTGAAGGGCATCTCGGATAGAACGCTCGAACTGCACTTCGGCCTGTACGAAGGATACGTAAAAAATACCAACCTGCTGATCGAACAAACCTCCGACCTGCGCGAGCGAGGCGAAAACGCCGGCTCCAACCCGAAATTTGCCGAACTCGTCCGCCGCATGGGGTGGGAGTTCAACGGCATGCGCCTGCACGAACTCTACTTCGACAACCTCACCAAGCACCCGGCGGAGCTTCCCGCGGGAAGATTGCGCGAAATCGTCACCGCGAGCTACGGCGACGTCGAAACGTGGAAGAAAGATTTCTTCGCCGTCGGCGGCATGCGCGGCGTAGGTTGGGCGATAGCGTACTACGATCCGGCGAACGGTCAGATCGGCAACCACTGGGTCGAACTCCATCAGGACGGCAACCTGGCCGGCTTCGTGCCGGTCGTTGTAATGGACTGTTGGGAGCACGCGTTTCTGTTGGACTACAAGCCTTCGGAGCGCGGAAAGTACGTCGAAGCGTTTTACGCGAATCTCAACTGGGCGGCGTGCGAATCCCGCCTTGCGGGGAGCCT
>JAKAPQ010000083.1 GCA_021806945.1 bacterium
ATCCGCTCCCCCTACGCGGAGACGGTACCGGATCTCCAATACCGTCCCAGAATCGCGGAGATCGCGTGAAGTTTTACGATTTCGTCGACAAGCAGCCGGCGATCGGCCGCCTCGTCATCGTCGAGGGTACGCAGCGAGCGCTGGCGGAGCGAGCGCTGGATCTGCTCGTCGACCGGGTGCTGCCGCCGGAGATGCGCGAGCTGAACATCGAGCGGTTCTCCCCGGCGGACGCCGAGAACGCCGGGCGCGTGCGCGAGGCGGTCGCGGCGATGCCTTTTCTCGCGAGCTCGCGGCTGGTCGTGGTGCTCGACGCGCAGACGCTGAAGGCCGAGCCGCGGCGGCGGCTCTTGGAGGTGGCGCAGGCCGTTCCCGAAGGGAACACGCTGGTCTTGATGGATCTGCTGGCGCCGCGTTCGCAGCGCCCGCAGCCGTTTGGCGCGATGGCCGCGCGCGCCGCGCTGCGCATCGACACGACGGCCGGCCCGGAGGCGCGCGCGCGCTTCATCGAGGAGACGCTGGAACGCCTGAACGCGAAAGCCGAGAAGCGCGTGGTCGACGAACTCGCGCGCGGTGAGGCCGACCTCTCATCCGTGCGCAACGATCTCGAGAAGCTCGCGATCGGCGGGGAGAGGATCACCTATGCCGCGCTGCAGCGCGAGAGTCTCTCGATCGAAGATCCCAAGGCCTATCGATATGCCGGCGCGTTACTCGAGGGGCGAACCGCCGAAGCGCTCGGCATCGCCGAGGAGATGCTGGCAAACGACCCTCGCGGCGCGGCGATCCCGCTGATTGCGGCGCTGGCGAGCGAGTGCGGCCTCGTCTGGGAACTCGCCCGCAAGGGCGGCACGCTGCCCGCACGAGCGCAGTGGCGGGAGCGCGCTTTGCGGCCCATCGCGGCTCGAGTCGGCGAGCGCCGCGCGCGGCTTGCCTACGAGCGAGCCGTGCGGGGATTCGAGTCCATCGTCACCGGGAGGGTGGAGGATCCGCGCTTGGTGGTCGAGATGCTGACGGCAGAACTCTCCGGTCTCGGCCGGAGATAATCGTTCGTGGACCGAAGGCGCCCTCAATCCATGGACCATGCAACGTATGCTTCCCCGTTCTCGTGGAGATACGGCCGGACTGAGCTTCGCACGCTGTTCTCGGAACTCGAACGGCGTAGACTCATGCGCCAAGTCTGGCTCGCGCTCGCGGAGGCGCAGTCACGCTATGGGCTCATCTCGCCGGCGGAGGTCGAGGATTTGCGGGCGCACGTCTCCGACGTCGACATCGATGCCGCGCTCGAGATCGAGCGCGAGATCCAGCACGACCTGATGGCGGAGATCCGCGTCTATGCCTCGCAGGCGACGGTCGGCGGAGGAAAGTTGCATCTCGGCGCTACCTCGATGGATATCGAGGATACGGTCGAAACCTACCGCATGCGGCGCGCGCTGGCCCTGGTCGGCGCCTCGCTGCACTCTCTGCTCGCACGTTTTTGCGTAAAGATCCGCGAGTACGCCGAGACGACATGCATGGGGCTGACGCATCTGCAACCGGCGGAGCCCACGACGCTCGGGTATCGCTTCGCGGCGTACGCGCAAGATCTGACGATCGACGAAACCAATCTGCGGTTCGCGTTCGAGAACCTTACGGCCAAGGGACTGCGCGGCGCCGTCGGAACGGCGGCGTCGTACGAGCATCTGCTGAGCGGCAGCGGCGAGTCGGCGCAGATGGAGGCGTACGTGCTCGAACGGTTCGGCTTGCCGGCACGCGAGATCAGCACGCAGACCTATCCGCGGAAGCTCGACTACCTGCTGCTCTCGGCCTTGGCCGGCTTGGGGGCGTCGCTTTCGAAATTCGCTGCCGACGTTCGCATCCTGAGTTCGCCCGCGTTCGGCGAGGTCTTCGAACCCTTCGGCGCTTCGCAGGTGGGCAGTTCGGCGATGCCGTTCAAACGCAACCCGATCCTGTGCGAACGCATCGGGTCGCTGGCGCGCCTTCTGCCGGCGTATGCGGAGGTCGCATGGCAGAACGCGGCGACGAATTACCTCGAGCGCACGCTCGACGACAGCGCGAACCGGCGGAGCATCGTGCCGGAGGCACTCTTGTGTGCCGACGAGATCCTTCAGCTCGCGCTGAAGGTCGTCGACGGCCTGCGCGTCGACGGAAGGCGCATCGCGCAAAATCTACGGGCCTACGGGCCGTTTGCCGGAACCGAAGCGGTGATGATGGAGGCGGCGCGCGCCGGCGGCGACCGGCAGGCACTTCACGAGCGGCTTCGTTCGGCGGCGATGACGTCGTGGGACGAGATCGCGCAGGGGAGAGACAACCCGCTGGGCCGATTGCTCGCGGAGGACCGCGAGCTCACGGCGTGGATCGACCCCGCCGAGATCCGGCGCATGCTCGAGCCGAGCAAGCATATCGGTACCGCACCGGCGCGGGCGCGCGAACTGGCGGCGCGCATCGACGCGCTCCCTCCTTTCCCGATTCAGAAAGAGGTAAAGACATGACGATAGCGGAGCGCCTTTGGCGGCGCCCTTGGGGCGCGTGTGAGATGATAGTACGACAAGGCGCCATGAGGCAGGGGGCCCCACGCAGTGGGGGGCGCGGAGCGTGTAGCGGAGCGCCTTTAGAATGAACAAGGGCATCGAGATCGCTCGCGGCAAGACGAAGATCCTTTACGAGCACCCCGGGCAGCCGGAGATGCTGGTCGTCAAACAGACCGATCGCCTCTCCGCCGGCGACGGCGCTCGGCGCAGCGAGATTGCGGGAAAAGGACGTTTGGCGGCGCAGACGACCTCGCGCGTCTTTCGATTGCTGAACCTCTGCGGGTTGCCGACGCATTTCGTCAACGGCGGGGAAGACGACGACGACAACGAGATGCTCGTGCGCCGGTGCAACATGATCCCGCTCGAGGTTGTCGTCCGCGGCGTGGTCGCCGGTTCGCTCGCGCGCCGCAATCCCGGGCTGCAGCGCGGCGGGCTGCTGATCCCGCGTATGATCGAGTTCTTCGTGAAGGACGATGCCAATCACGACCCGCAGATCGCTCCGGATGCGATCGTCTCGCAGGGGATCGCTTCGGCCGCGGAGGTTTCGGCGATGTCGGAGATGGCTCGCCTCGCCTTCGAGATTCTCGCGCATGCGTGGCGGCGGCGCGACGTGCTGCTCGTGGATTCGAAGGTGGAGTTCGGGCGGATAGCCAGCGGGGACGGAAAAGGATCGCTCGTGCTAGCCGACGTTATCGACAACGACGCATGGCGCATCTGGCCCCAGGGCCGTGAAGACCGCATGCTCGACAAGCAGGTCTACCGCAACCTCGAAACGGTCGACGAGGAGGCGCTCGCGCGCGTCAAGAGCGCCTACGAACAGGTAGCCGAGATGGTCGGCGGGTTCCCGGTGATGCGTTCCGGGACGGTCGCGATCTTCGGCGGCGACGGCGATCAAAGCGAACGCGTCGAACGCATCGCGCAGGCGCTCGGGCAGTACGGGCTTCCGGCGATCCGCCACGTCGCCAGCGCCAGCAAGACCCCGGGCTACGTGCTGCAGCTCGCGCAACAGCATGACGCCACGTTCCCGCGCCTGCTCTACGTCGCGGCGAGCGCCGGCGACGCGGCGCTTCACGCGATGCTCTCGAGTGCGACGACGAACCCCGTCCTGAACGGCGACGGCGATGCCGACGAAGCCGCGCTGCAGTGCGCCAAGATCTTCGCGCTCGAAGATACGGTGCTCTTCGGGCGCACGCTGCTCGTGCAGACCAACGCCCGTTCGGCCGTGCTGCACGCCGACGCCGCGCTCAACGTACCGCTGCCGATGCCTCTCAACTCGCAGACCGCATAGCCTGCCGCGCGATGGCGTATCCGAGCTTCCCGGTGATCGGAGTTAGCGACCGCGATCTCGGATCGGCGGCGGCACGCTCCGGGCTCGCGTTGCGCGTGGACGAGCTGCGGCGCATCGCGGAACGGCTGGGGCGCGATCCCAGCCGCGTCGAGGTGCGCGCCTTCGACGCGCAGTGGAGCGAGCATTGCTCGTATAAGAGCAGCAGGAATCTGCTGGGGCGCCTGCCGACGGATGGTCCGAACGTCATGCAAGGACCCGGCGAGGATGCGGGCATCCTACATTTGGGGGAGTGGAACGGCGAGCGGTACGGCGTCGTCATCGCGCACGAATCGCACAACCATCCTTCGCAGGTGGTGCCGTTCGAGGGGGCGGCGACGGGCGTCGGCGGCATCGTGCGCGACGTGCTCTGCATGGGTGCCGAGGTGATCGCCGTGGCAGATGCGCTGCGCTTGGGGCGCACGGAGAGAGCCGATTCGCACCAGCGCTACGTGGCCCGGAGCGTCGTGAATGGGATCGCCGCCTACGGCAATGCGATCGGCGTGCCGAATCTCGCCGGCGACGTGTATTTCGACGAGCGCTTCGACGAGAATTGTCTTGTCAACGTGGTTGCGCTCGGCCTCGTCAAAGAGCGGGACGTGATCCATTCCTGCGCGCCGCCGAACGCGGAGGGCTGGGAGATCGTCCTGGTCGGGAAGGCAACCGATGCATCGGGATTCGGCGGCGCGGCGTTCTCGTCGGTGAGGTTGGACGAAGGCGACGAAGAGGCCAACAGAGGCGCGGTGCAAGTTCCCGATCCGTTTCTCAAGAACGTCATCATGCGGGCGAGCTATCGCGTCTTCGAGTATCTGCGCGAACGCAAGCTCGCCGTCGGCTTCAAGGATTTGGGCGCGGGCGGCATCATGGGCTGCAGCGCGGAACTCTGCGGCAGCGGCGGCTTCGGCGCGATCGTCGACTTGGGCCGCGTGAGCGCGGCGATCCAAGGCATGCGCCCGGAGGTGCTGGCGGTCGGCGAGACGCAGGAGCGCCTATGCTGGGTGCTCCCGCCGGAGGTCACGCCGGCGGTCCTGCGCATCTACAACGAGGAGTTTTCGCTGCCGGAGATCGCGCGCGGTGCGGGCGCGGTTTCGATCGGTACGGTGACGCGCGAAAAGCGCTACGTGCTGCTGGATGGCGGCGAGAGCGTGATGGACGTGCCGATCGAGTTGCTCGTCGGTACGATTCGTGACGAACTTCCCGTGCCGGTCGTGCGGGAGCCGGCTGCCGTCGACCCGCAGCGGCGGTGGACTGCCGGAGAGCGTGCCGTCGGGGAACTCTTCGAACGCATTCTATCTCACCGCGACGTCTGTTCGCGCGAAGCGCTCTACCGAGAGTACGACGGCGTCGTGCGCGGAACGACGGTGATGCCGCGAGGCTACGCCGATGGCGGAGCGATCGCGCCGATTCCGGGCTCGCCCTTGGGCGTGGCGCTCTCCGTCGACGGGAACCCGCGCTATGGGCGCCTCGACGCACGGCGCGCCGCCGAGTTCGCCGTCGTCGAGAGCGTGCGCAACGTCGCGGCCGTCGGCGCTCGGCCGCTGGGTTTGACCGATTGCTTGAACTTCGGAGATCCGCGCAACCCCGAGCACTATGCCGAACTCGTCGCGGCGATCGACGGCTTAGCGGTCGCCGCACGCGAGCTCGGATTGGCATACGTCTCCGGCAACGTCAGCCTGTACAACGAGGCCAAGAACGGCAACGCCGTCCCTGCCTCGCCGATCGTAGCCTGCGTCGGCGCGCTCGCCGACGTGGCGAAGGTAGCGACCCTCGCGTTCAAGCGCCCCGGCTCGGCGCTCTATTTCATCGGAGAGGTGCAGAACGCGATCGGCGGCTCGGTACTGGCGGAGGTGCTTGGCGTGCGGGGTGCGCCGCTCCCGGATATCGCATACGGGCGCGTGCGCGGCGAGCTCGAATCGCTCGCGCGCGCTATCGATGCGGGGCTGGTCCTCGCCGCGCACGACATCTCCGACGGCGGCCTGGCGACGGCGATCGCAGAGATGGCCTTCGCAGCCGAAGCTCAACTCGGGCGTACGCTTGGAGCGCAGCTCGACGATCCGAGCGCGTGGACGGGCGGTGCGGTCGGCAATCTGGAGGCATTATTCGGGGAGGCCGGCGGTTTCGTCGTAGAGGTGGCCGATGCAGCGGCCTTCGATCGCTCGTGCGCGGGCGTGCCGTTCGTTCGCGCGATCGGCACGACGATAGCGCAGCCCGCGATCGCGATCGGCGCGGAGCGTTTCGACCTGGCGCGCTTGCACGAGGCGTGGAGCCGCCCGCTCGCGGAGGTGTATCCGTGAGCGCGAAGGTGGCGGTCCTCGTCTTTCCGGGTACGAATTCGGAGACGGAGACCGTACGCATCTGCCGAGACGTTGGCCTCGATGCCCGAGCGGTTCGGTGGAGCTACGCAGAGAGCTTGCCGTCCTACGATGCGTACGTGCTGCCCGGCGGATTCGCCTACGAGGATCGCATCCGCGCCGGCGCGATACCGGCGCACGATCCGATGATGGACGCGGTGATCGAGGGTGCGCAGCGCGGCAAATTGGTGCTCGGCATCTGCAACGGCGCGCAGATTCTGCTAGAAGCCGGGCTCGTGCCCGGGACCGGTCCCGTGCGCAAGCCGACCGCCGCGTTCACGCGAAACGCTCCGGTGCCGCGGTTTGTTTGCAGGCACGTACACGTGAAGCTCGCCGTCGAACCGTCGCGCTGCGCAATCACCGCCGCGCTCGAGAGGGAGGCGCTGATTCCCGCGTGGGCGGCGCACGGTGAAGGGCGCCTCGCCGCGAGCGACGAGCATCTCGCCGAGATCGCGGCGGCCGGCCATCTCGCGTTCGTCTACGCGCACGCCGACGGAACGGTCGACGAGCGCGCCGTCCCCAATGGGTCGGCGCTGGGCTGCGCGGGGCTTACGAATAAAGCAGGCAACGTGCTCGCGATCATGCCGCACCCGGAGCGCGACGCCTGGGAGTTCAACCATCCGGATCTTCGGAGTGCGGAGAACGTGCTGGCACCCTCCGGGGGCGCGATGCTCTTCGCGAGCTTTGCGGAGGCGTTGAAAGACGCATGAGCGAGCGGAGCGCCGCCATTGCGCTGAAGATCCCCGACAACGCGGCCTATACCGCGCTGCTTGCCCTGCGGCGCCTAGGGGTGCGCGTCGCGCGGGTAGAATGCGCGCAGATCTTTCAGTTCGACGACGGCGGCGATGCGGGCGCTGCGGTGCGGCGGATTACGCGGAACGAGGCGCTCTTCAACCCGAACGTACACGAGTTGGAGATGCTGGAGAAGAACGCGCCGCGCCCGGGCGAGGCCTGGATCGAGATGCTGCGCGGGGAGCCGGAGGCTGCCGGTGGTTCGGGCGTACGTCGTTACATGGGTTGGCGGCTCTATACCGAAGGAGATACGCCGGCCGATGCGGCGACGGTACGGGCGGCCGTCGAAGCGCTGCTGTGCAACCCCGCGATCGAAAGGGCCATCCTGGAATGAGCCGGCACGACGGACAATACACCATTGCGACGCTCGGTTCGCACTCGGCCTTGCAGATTCTCAAAGGCGCCCACGACGAGGGGTTCCCGACGCTGGCGATCGCCAATCGCGAGACGGAGCGCCTCTACCGCTCCTTCAAGTTCGTCGACGAAGTCATCGCGATCGAGCGGTATCAGGATTTTCCGAGCATCGTCGACCGGCTCGAAGAACGGAAGATCATCGTCGTGCCGCACGGATCGTTCGTCGCGTATCTTTCGCTCGACGATCACAAGAAGATGCGGATTCCGTACTTCGGGAACAAAGCCGTCCTCGATTGGGAAGCGAGCCGCGAACTGCAGCGCCAATGGCTCTCCCGCGCAAATCTGACGCTGCCTCGGCAGTTCAAGAGCGGCACGGAGATCGATCGCCCGGTCATCGTGAAATTGTACGGGGCGCAGGGCGGTAAGGGCTACATGTTCATTCGGGACGCGCAAGACTTCGAGACGCGCGCCGCCCACTTAAAGCAGCAGTACGTCATCCAAGAATACATCATCGGCGTTCCGCTCTACATCCATTACTTCTATTCGCCGCTCGAGGATCAACTCGAGATCATGAGCATGGACCGGCGTTACGAAACCAACGTCGATTCCTTGGGGCGGATTCCCGCCGCCGCGCAGGAAGGTATGGACGTGAGCCCCTCGTACGTCGTGGTCGGCAACTCGCCGGTCTCGCTGCGCGAGTCGATGCTTGCGGAGACCTACCGCATGGGCGAGGACGTCGTCCGCGTCAGCAAGGAGATCTGCGGACCGAAGGGCCTTTTCGGCGCCTTCTGCATCGAAACGATCATCACGCCCGACATGCAGTTCTACGTGATGGAGATCTCGGCGCGCATCGTCGCCGGAACCAACCTCTTCATCGACGGATCGCCGTATTCATACTTGAATTATTCCGAGCCGATGTCGACCGGGCGGCGGATCGCTCGCGAACTCAAGAACGCACTTTTCAGCAATAATCTGCGTTTAGTACTCGATGACTCGAGCGTGCTTTAAATATGTAGCGGCGACCGTCTGCCTGGCTGCCGTCCTGCTGCCGGGGACGGCGCGCGCGGCACTCATGTACGATCCGCAGAGACTCTACGAGCAGATGCAGGCAGCCTACCGGCGGGGCGCCGCGCACGGCTGGCGGTTTCGAGATCAGGAGTACTACCTCTCTACGATCTTCGCGGCGGGGCGAGCCTATGCGCTGCAGCGCCCGAACGACCCGAACTACGGCCAGCTCTGCAGGTTAACGGTGCGGATGGCGACGGCTCTGCATTACGATCCGCTCACCAATCACGAAGCCGTCCCGTGGTACGTGCGTGAGGCGGCCCTGTACGTCATCAAGAATCCGGCCGATGCCGCCGAGGAGACCAACGCGAAGGCACTGCTTGCGCGCGTGAACGCCGAAGACCATCCGGCGCGGCTCGCGCGCTTCGCCGCACGGGATGCCGCCGCGAATCTGCTGGCGTACCCGCGCCACGCCGTTCCGCTGCTCGACCGCGTCGAGGCGGATTGGCGAGCCTGGCTCATCACCAAAGACCCGTCTTGGAGGGCGCTCGCGATCGAGCACGCCGACGAGACGTATTTTCCGATCGGAAATCTGCCGACGACTTGGGGCCCGCAATTCGCGAGCGTGCTGAAGAATGCGGCGCACGGTGCCGAGGGCTACACGCAAGCCGAGCAAACGGAGGCGCGGACCGTCTTGGCGCATCTGAAGGAGGTCGACCCGCTGATGATCATCGGCAGCGTGAAGGCCGTGCCGCACGACGTGTACATGACGACGCTGGCCCCTGCGGACGAATACTTCGGCCCGTTAGG
>JAKAPQ010000084.1 GCA_021806945.1 bacterium
TACGACGACGGCGCCGGCGGGGAACTTTCAAAGAACACCATCTCGATTGCCACGTAAGCGGAAAGAGTTGACACGATGAGCACCTATCAAGCCCCATTGCGCGATATGCAATTCGTCCTGCGCGAGCTCGCAGGCGTGGATGAGATCGCGAAGCTGCCCGGATTCGAGGACACGATCGACGTTCTCGATTCGATTTTGGAGGAGGCCGGCTCGTTTGCGACCGGCGTGCTGGACCCGCTGAACCGCACGGCCGACAAAGCCGGCTGCATCTGGAATGCCGGTGAGGTCACCACGCCCAAAGGATTCAAAGAAGCCTACAAGCGGTTTGCCGACGCCGGCTGGATCGGGTTGCCCGTCCCCGCCGAGTACGGCGGCCAAGGCCTGCCGCAGCTCCTCCTCGGGCCGACGCTCGAGATGTGGAACGGTGCGAACATCGGCTTCGCCAATGGACCGCTGCTCAACCAAGGAGCGATCGAGGCCATCGAAATGTACGGAACGCACGAACAGAAGCATCGTTACATCCCGAACCTCGTCTCGGGCAAATGGACTGGAACGATGTGTCTCACGGAGCCGCAGGCCGGTTCGGATCTTGCCGCGGTTCGCGCCAAAGCGGTGCCCGAGGGCGATCGTCACCGCATCACCGGCCAGAAGATCTTCATCACGTTCGGCGAGCACGATCTCGCCGAGAACATCATTCACCTGGTGCTCGCTCGTTTGCCCGACGCGCCCGAAGGTACCAAGGGGATCTCGTTGTTCATCGTTCCGAAGGTGCTCGTGAACGAAGACGGCACGCTTGGCGAACGCAACGACGTCGTCTGCAGCGGCATCGAGCATAAGCTCGGAATCAACGGCAATCCGACGTGCACGATGGTCTACGGGGAAAAAGGAGAAGGCGCCGTCGGGTATCTCGTCGGCGAGCCGAACCGTGGGCTCGAATATATGTTCGTCATGATGAATGCGGCGCGCTTTAGCGTCGGCGTCCAGGGCTACGCGGTTGCCGACCGTGCCTACCAGCACGCGCTCGAATACGCCAAGGAGCGCGTGCAGAGCCGCGATGCGGCTTCGCGGAATCCCGCGGCGGTCCGTATTATCGAGCATCCCGACGTGCGCCGCATGCTCGTGACGATGAAGGCGCAGATCGAGGCGATGCGCGCGCTGTCGTACGTTACGGCCGCCTCGCTCGACTACGCGCACAAACACCCCGACGAAAAAGTGCGCAAGGAGCACAAGGCATTCGTCGAGCTTATGATTCCGGTCGTCAAGGGTTGGTGCACCGAGACGGCGGTCGAGGTCTGCTCGACCGCGCTGCAGGTCTTCGGCGGCATGGGTTACATCGAGGAGACCGGTATCGCGCAGCAGTACCGCGACGTGCGGATCACGACGATCTACGAAGGTACGACGGGGATTCAAGCGCTCGATCTGGTGGGCCGCAAACTCATCCGCGACATGGGGGCGACCGCAACCGTCGTCATCGCCAAGATGCAGAGGTGTGCCAAGGAGCTGAGCGAGAGCGAAGACGCCGGCGTCAAGTCGGTCGGCGAGGCGTTCGGCAAAGGGGTTGCATCGCTAGCGGAAGTCTCCCAGTGGATCGGCATGAACGCCATGGGCGACCTGCACAAGGCCTTCGCCTGCAGCGTTCCATACCTCAAACTCTGGGGCGTGGTGGCCGGTGGCTGGCAGATGGCGCGCGCCGCGCAGATCGCGGCGGCGAAAATCGCCGCAGGCGACCCCGAGCAAGCTTTCTATAAGGCGAAGCTCGCGACGTGCAAGGTCTATGCATCGCACGTTCTCTCGCAGGGCGCGTGGTTGAAGCGACAGATAATCGACGGCTCGGGCGACGTGATGACGCTTTCGGAAGAGGCGCTCGAACTCGATCGGAAAGCCGCGGTGGTGGCGTAAGATGGCGACGCTGCACGCCGATAGAGCCGATCTGGCTCGGGGTGACCAGGCGATCCGCATCCTCACCCTCGACAACCCGCCGGTCAACGCGCTCTCCTTCGGCTTCTCGGCGCAACTGTTGGCGGCCGTCGAAGAGGCCGAGGCCGACGCGTCGGTGCACGCCGTCGTCTTCACGGGGGCGAACGGCATCTTTTCCGGTGGAGCGGACATAAACGATTTCTCGACCGAGCCGACGCCCGAGACGAAGACGGTGCGTGACGTCATCGCCGCGATCGAACGCGGCAGCAAGACCTACGTAGCGGCGATCGACGGCAATGCGATGGGCGGCGGCCTCGAGCTCTCGCTGGCTTGCGACTACCGGGTGGCGACCGCGCGCTCGAAAGTCGGGTTGCCCGAGATCAAACTCGGTTTGTTGCCGGGCGCCGGCGGGACGCAGCGCTTACCGCGCCTGATCGGTGCGCAAGACGCGCTGCAGATGATGCTCAAAGGCGAGACGATCGGTGCGGAGGACGCGAAAAAGAAGGGCATTCTCGACGAAGTGGTTACGAGCGACGTAGCCGGCGCTGCGGCGGCGTTGGTGGCGCGCGTGGCTGCAAGCAAGCCCAAGCGCCGCGTCTCGCATCTTGCGGTCTCGCTCGGCAATCTGCCGCCGATGGCCGCGCCGTTCGTCGTCGCGCAGGCGCACAAGATGGTACCGCCGGAAGAGAACGGCGGCTACGCCGCGCACAAACTGATCGATGCCGTGCAGGCCTCCTTCGAATTGGATTTCGCACGTGGGCTCGCGCGTGAAGCGCGCTTGTTCGAGGAGCTCGTACGCTCGGCGCCGTCGGCGGCGCTGCGCCACATCTTCTTCGCGGAGCGAGAGCTCGGGAAGGTACCGGGCCTTGCGGGCGCGCAGCCGCTGGAGATAAAGAAGGCCGGAGTCGTCGGCGCGGGGACCATGGGCACCGGCATCGCCATCACCTTCGCGAATGCGGGGATCCCGGTGACGGTCGTCGAGCCGGCCGACGAACAGGTCGAGAAGGCCAAGCAGATGGTCTTCGGCATGTACATGTATCAAGTGCAAAAAGGCAAGCTCACGCAAGAGGAAGCCTGGAAGCGCGGGCAGTCGATCGTCTTCACCGACGATTACAACGAACTCGCGGACTCGGATCTCATCGTCGAAGCGGTCTTTGAGAGCATGGACGTAAAGAAGGACGTTTTTAGGAAACTCGCCGCGATCGTCAAACCCGAAGGCATTCTCGCGTCCAACACGTCGACGCTCGACATCGACGAGATGGCCTCGGTCACGGGGCGCCCCGATAGATTCGTCGGCTTGCACTTCTTCGCACCGGCCAACATCATGAAGTTGCTCGAGATCGTGCGCGGCAAAGATACCTCGCCGCAGACGCTCGCAACGGCGTTCAAACTCGGCAAGACGCTGCGCAAGATCTCGGTGCTTTCCGCGAATGCCTTTGGCTTCATCGGCAACCGCATGCTCTTCGACTATGCGCGCGAGGCGGTCTCGCTCGCGGAAGAAGGCGTTCCGCCGCACCGCGTAGATGCCGCGATGAAGAACTTCGGCTTCGCCATGGGTCCGTTCGCGATGTTCGATCTTTCGGGCGTTGACGTATTCTGGCACATCCAGCAGGCGCGCCCCGACATGGGCGCGGGGCGCTCGAAGATCGTAGACCGCATGTATGCGGAAAAGCGCCTGGGCCAAAAGACGGGTAAGGGTTTCTACAGATACGACAAGGCGGTTGGTAAGGGGCGCGAGCCGATTCCCGATCCGGAGGTGGAAGCGCTCTTCGCACAGGTCGCGGCAGAGGCCGGCATCACGCCGCGCGAGACGAGCGATGCGGAGATCGTCAAGCGATTGACGTTCGCGCTAGCCAACGCGGGCGCGAACCTGCTGGCCGAGGGCATCGCCCTGCGCCCCGGTGATATCGACATCGTGTATATCTACGGGTACGGTTTCCCACCGCACCACGGCGGACCGATGTGGTACGCGGACGAGATCGGCGTGGCGGCCGTCTATGCGGATATCGAACGCTTTAGGGAAACGTACGGCCCGCAGTGGCAGGCGTCGCCGCTGCTCGGCGAGATCGCCCGTGGCGGTCGTACATTTAAGGAGGTGGCAGTTCATGCGTGAAGCGGCAATCGTTTCTGCCGCGCGGACCCCGATCGGCAGAGCCTTTCGCGGAGCGTTCAATCAGACTCCGGGGGCTACGATGGCGGGTCACGCGATCCGGCATGCGATCGAGCGCGCCAAACTCGATCCGGCGGAGATCGAGGACGTAATCGTCGGCGTCGGCCTGCCCGAAGGCGCGACCGGAAACAATCTCGGGCGTACCGCTGCGCTACGCGCCGGCTTGCCGGTGAGCGTAGCCGGTCAAACCGTCAGCCGTTTCTGCGCGTCGGGCTTGCAGGCGATCTCCGCCGCGGCGCAGCGCGTGATCGTCGACGGTTCGCCCGCCGTGGTGGCGGGCGGATGCGAGTCGATCAGCATGGTGCAGAACGACTTCAATACCAAGGGCCTCACCGAGGAGTGGCTGCTGCGCCATCAACCGGATCTCTACATGCCGATGCTGCAGACCGCCGACCTCGTCGCCAGAAAATACAAAGTTAGCCGCGAGCGCCAGGACGAGTACGCCTTCCAGAGCCAGCAGCGCACGGCCGCCGCTCAAGCAGCCGGTAAGTTCGACGACGAGATCGTCGCGCTGCCGGCGTGGAAATTCATCGAAAATAAGGAGACCGGCGAGGTTCGTGAGGAGTATGTGACGCTCGCAAAAGACGAAGGGAATCGCCCGGAGACGACGCTCGAGGGACTGGCGGCCCTCAAGGGCGTGCTCGATCCGAAATCGACCGTCACGGCCGGGAACTCGTCGCAACTCTCCGACGGCGCCGCGGCAGTCGTCGTGATGGAGGCGAAGCTCGCACAACGGCGCGGCTTGCAGCCCTTAGGCTTCTATCGCGGTATGGTGCTAGCCGGCGTAGAGCCCGGCGAGATGGGCATCGGGCCCGTCTATGCGGTGCCGGAGCTGCTCAAGCGCAACGGTTTGAAGATCGACGACATCGGCCTGTGGGAGTTGAACGAAGCCTTCGCCGTTCAGACGGTCTATTGCCGCGATACGCTCGGCATCGCGAACGACCGTTTCAACGTCGACGGCGGTGCGATCTCGATCGGTCACCCCTACGGAATGAGCGGCGCCCGCATGGTGATGCACGCGCTCATCGAGGGCAAGCGCCGCGGCGTGAAGTACGTCGTCGCAACGATGTGCATCGGCGGCGGCATGGGCGCCGCCGGCCTCTTTGAGGTCGCGTAGCTCCAAACCACAGGGTGACGTGAGCGTGGGTTACGGGACGGCCCCGCGGGGTTGGGTTATGAGACGGTCCCGCGTGGGGGGCGAGGAGGGCGCTGCACTAGCGGCTGTGACCGACGAGCGAAGCCAGGATGGCGAGAGCGAGGAGGCACAGCAGTAGGAGCGGAGCCCGGATGGCGGAGCGACGAACGGCGCTAGTGCAGCGCCCTCCTCGCCCCCCACGCGCGCACCGAACCAACGTTATGGCGCGGGGGCGGATCAGTTGCGTAGGGGCGTGCCGGTGGAGAGCATGTTCCGCATGCGGTCCTGCGTCTTCGGGTTCCAGACGAGCGTCTCGAAGTACTCCGTCTCGAGGTCGAGCAGTTCGTCATGCGAAACGGTGCGCGCGGGCCCCGGACCGCCGGTCATCACGCGCGCAATCGCGCGGCCGATCTGCGCGTCGTACTCCGATGCTGCGCCCGACGCCCGAGCCGCATCGATCGCGCGCTGGACGGCGGCGTAGCCCAGGTCGCCGAGCACGGGGATTGCCGTGCGATGCGGTGGTGCGATGTAATTTTCTGCGAGTTCGAGGACGCGCATCTTCGCGTCGCTTATAAGCAACGGGAGATCGTTCGTGATCCGATCGTGCGCAGCTAGAAAATTGAGCGCGCGCGCGTCGCCGGCATCTTTGCTGCGCTTCGCGTATGCGATCGTCTCGAAGGCCTGGCGCAGCCCTTGCGCCGGGTCGCCCGTCGCCTCGACGCAACGGGCGTAGAGTTCGCTGGTGCCGCCGAGATCCGGTAGAATGCCCACGGCCGCCTCGGGCAGCGATGCCTGTAGTCCGGCGTGCGCCTGCACGCGATCCGCATACAGGCTGAGTTCGAGCCCGCCGCCGACCGTGAGGTTGAACGGCGCGGCGACCGTCGGAAACGGCACGCTCCGCATGCCCGATGTCAGGCGCTGAAAGCGCTTGCCGCCCTCGCGGAAGAGCGCGCGATCGTCCTTGAGAGCGTCGAGCAGCGAGAGCAGCCACCGCAGGTTTGCCCCGAACGAGAAATGCTTGCCCTGGTTGCCGACGACTAGACCCTTGTAGGCTCCGGGGATGCTCCGATTGGCGTGTTCCCAGACCTCTAAGATGTCGCCGTCAAGCGTGTTGCCCTTCGAGTGAAACTCGAGGCAGAGGACGCCGTCGTCGAGATCGAGGAGGGAGGCTGCGGCGTTGGCGGCCAGCACCCGGCCCGGGTCTCTGCGGACGTCGTTGAGAACGATCGGCGTTTGTATCATGGCCTACGCCACTTGCACGTCGTTGGCGTGCGGTCCCTCCGCAGCGCGGATGCGCCTCACTTCAGCCGTGCAACGCGTAGATCGCGAAGAGGCCGGCCGCTACACCCACCACGAAGACGCCCGCCGCCGCCATCGAGAGCACGCGTTTCGAAAAGACCTTGCGGACGATGAAGAGCGACGGTAGGCTGATCGCCGGGAGCGTTACGAGGAGTGCGGCCGCCGGGCCTACGCCCATGCCGTGCTGCATGAGGCTCTGCACGATCGGCACCTCACCGGCGGTCGGGATGACGAACGCGGTGCCGACGAGCGAGAGCCCGAGAATGGCGGGCAGCCCCGTCGCGTGAAGCGTGAGTCCCGGGGGAAAGAGCCACGCGCGCGTTGCGCCGAGCAGAAGCACGACGGCAACGTAGCCGGGGAGAATCATCACGATCTCGTTCCACAACTCGATCGCCCACGCGCGAGCGATACCGAGTGGGGTGACGTTCGAGTCTTCGATCGGTGCGAGCGGGAACTCGGAGGCCTTTGCTGCGAGGCCGGCTTGTGGTTCCAGACGATTGGCGAGCAGCGCCACTCCGAGAACGAGCGCGATGCCGAACCCGACGCGCAGTGCCGCGAACTGCCAACCGAGGACGAAGCCGATGAAGACGATCGTTGCCGGATTCAGTACGGGGTTACCCAAAAAGAAGGCGAGGGCGCTGCCGGCCGCGACGTGCTGCTTGCGAAGGCCCACTACCAGTGGACCGGTGCAGCACGTTCACATCATTCCGGTGAGCGAGAAGGCGCCCGCGATCGCGGTCGAGCGAACGTTCGTGCCGCCGATCAGCCGCCGGAGCCAGCGCCTCGGGACGAATACTTGAACGGTCGCGCCGAGTAACAGCGCGAGCACCACCGCCTCCCAAACCGCCGTGAAATAGGCGACGGTGTATTGCCACGCGGCCGGCAGCCCAACCGCCGGCGCGGCGGTCGCGCTTCCGCTGACGATCGACGCGCCTATCGAATGAGCCGCCGCGGCGATATGGGCCTTCTGCCAGTACGGCATCCACTTGACGATCGCTAGGCCGACGATCGCCGCCACGAGGAACGAGATCGTGCCGAGGACGAGCCGCGTGCTCGATGCGGAGCGGCCGGGCGGCAGCGTTTCCTGTGAAAGTGACACGGGCTGCTCCTTTATCGTGGTGCGCAGGTGCGAAAACCGGCGACGATGTCCCGGCGGTGCGGGCGGTAAAAGTTGCGCCACCGCGTGGTGACGAGGCGTGCTCGCGTCGACCACGCGCCGCCGCGCAGGACGAAGTGATCGCCGAACCATGGTTTGGAGTACTCTTTGTACGGATCCGGCGCGAAACCGGGGTAAGGCTCGAACGGGGCGGAGGTCCACTCCCAGACGTTACCGATCATCTGGCGGCAGCCGAACGGGCTCTCGCCACCGGCAAAGGCGCCGACGTCGCAGACGTCGCCGTACCATCCGTCGAGATTCGCGCGCTGCGGCGTGGCGGTCTCTTCCCCCCAGGCATAGCGCCGGCGGTTCGCTCCTGCGGCGGCGATCTCCCATTCGGGCTCCGTCGGCAGCCGCCGCCCCGCCCACGTGCAATAGGCCTCTGCCTCGAAGAGGTTTACATGGCAGACCGGTTCGTGCGGGCGCAGATCGACGATACGGTCGAAGTGCCGCCGCAGCGGGCGGCGGCCGTCGCTTTGCCAGTAGACCGGCCGATGGGCGCCGGCGGCCGTGCGCCACGCCCACCCATCGCGCGACCAATGCGTCCGGTTCTCGTACCCGCCGTCTTCGACAAAGGCCAGGTACTCGGCGTTGGTGACGGGCGCACGTGCGATCGAAAAAGGGCGTACCGCCACCTCGTGAAACCATTTTTCGTTGTCGAAGACGAAGCCGTCGTCCGGTCGCGCGCCGATGCCATAGCGGCCGCCGGGGATAGCGGCGTCGCCCACGAGCGCGCCGGGCTCCATGCGGTCGTAGAGGGCTATCTGTGGCTGGTCGAAGCTCAGCGTTTGGCAAGTGTAGATGAGGGCTTCGCCGTGCATATCCTCGTGATGAAGAGCGAGGCGGTAGAAGTAATCGGCCTCTTTCGGCTGAGAGGGTGCCGCAAAACGCTCCAGCGAGGCCGCGAGTTGTCGCTCTAGAAACGCATACGTCTCCTCGCGGTTAGGCAACGGAAGGGACCACCGGAGATCGTGCGGTATGCGGGCCGAATCATAGAGCGCGTCACCTGCGGTGACGATGGGCGCGTGGCCGTAGAGCCGGCGCAACGTCCAAAACTCTGCGAAGTACGCGACGTGCCCGATCTCCCATAACGGAGGGTTGATGATCTCGAGAAGCGGTACCGACCATTGATCGTCTCGCAGATCGCTTACGAGCGAGAGCGTTCGTCGGCGCGCATCGGCCAGCGCCGCGGCGATCCAAGGGCGCTGATTGGGCTCGGCGGTCACGCGCCGTTGCTGCCGTTCACCGTGCATCTCCTCTCGGGTACCGCGCCTTGCGGATTCTGATTCTTTCACCGGCTCCGGCGCGCTCAACGCTCGGCAATGCCGTTACGGCTGAGCGCTACGCGCGCATCTTACGGTCGCTCGGCCACCGGGTTCGTATAGCGCGGACCTACACTGGCGTAGAACCCGCCGACTGCCTGATAGCGTTGCATGCCAGGCGCAGCGGGAGCGATGCGCTGCGGTTTC
>JAKAPQ010000005.1 GCA_021806945.1 bacterium
AGCGGCAGTCGCGATCGACCGGCGCGACTTGCTGCGGTTTGACCAGCTTCCACAGCGCGAAGACGGAGCAGACTTCGGGATTGCCCGGGTCGTTACGCCGGATCTTCTTCGGATCGGTCACCATGCTTCGCACTTTTTCGGTCGTCGTCGCTTCGTCGTCGGCAAGCAGGATCGCATTGTTGTAGGACTTGCTCATCTTGCGGCCATCGGTGCCGGGCACTTCCGCGGCCTCTTCCAAGATCATCGTCTTGGGCTCGACCAGAATCCGCTCGCCCCCACCATACAAGTAGTTGAAGCGACGCACCACCTCGCGCCCAAACTCCAGATGTGCCGCCTGATCGCGGCCTACCGGAACTTCTTCGCCGCCGAGGATCGCAATGTCGCAGAGCTGCAACAGCGGATAGCCCAGAAAGCCGTAGGTGGCGATCTCCTGTCCCAGCGCCTCGATCTGCCCTTTGTAGGTCGGCACGCGCTCGAGCCACGAGACCGGCGCGATCATGCCCAGCAGTACCTGCAGCTCCGAGATCTCGGGGATGCCCGATTGCAGATAGAACGTCGAGCTGCCTGGGTCGACCCCGGCCGCGAGCCAGTCGGCGACCATCTCGTTGCGCGCGTCGCGAATGGCTTGCGGGTCGGAAAATCCGGTCGTGTACGCGTGTAGATCGGCGATCTCGAAATATGCGTCGGCGGTCTGGCAGTAGCGCACCCACTGCGTGAGCACGCCGAAGTAGTGGCCGATGTGCAGGCGCCCGGTCGGGCGCATGCCCGACATGACGCGCGGGCGCTTGGCGGCGGTTACGACTGTCATGAGGTTCGTTCGGTTTGCACGCCCGCTCGAGGCGAACCTTCCGCAGCCCGCTTCCATCTAGCGGAGGGAGGCCGTCGGCCTTCGAAGTCTTCGGTCGTGCAGACGCAGCCGATCTTGCCCGTTGCGACGAACGTAGAGTTGCGCCTCCTTCATGCCGGCGACGCGGACGAGCTGCACGCGCTCATCGTAAAGAACCTCGACCGCCTCAAACCGTGGTTCGATTGGGTGCACGACGATTACGGCCCCGGCGAGACCGCGGAGTTTCTGCGACTCTGCGAAGAGCGGTTGCAGGCGCGCGCGGATTTTTCTTACGGGATCCGGCGCGGCAGCGAGCTGGTCGGCGTCACCGGACTGCACAAGATCGACTGGGGGAACCGCATAGCGCGCATCGGCTACTGGCTCGACCGGGACGCGACGGGAGACGGGATCGTAACGAAATCCGTGCGAGTGCTCGTGCGCTACGCGTTTGAGGAACTGCTGCTCCACCGGATCGAGATACGGTGCGCGCCGGACAACGCGGCCAGCCGCGCCGTTCCCGAGCGGCTTGGATTCGCCGTAGAGGGCGAGCATCGGGACGTTCTCCGGCTACGCGATCGCTTTCAGAGCCTAACGATGTACGCGCTCCTATCCGGTCATGCGGAATGACTTGACGCCGGCACAGCGCCGCGCCGCCGGCGCTCGCGGCAGCAACATTCGTGTGGAGGCGGCGCCCGGGTCGGGGAAGACGCAGGTCGTCGTCGAGCGCTGCGCCAGCCTGGTCCGCGAGGGAGTCGGACCGGAGCGCATCCTGCTGCTGACGTTCTCACGGCGTGCCGTCGGTGAACTGCGAGCGCGTTTGGCAGCACGGTTCGGTGCCTGCATACCGATTCCGGACGTCCGTACCTTCCACGGGTTCGCTTCGCGACTGCTCGCCGTCGAAGGCGCGGCCTTTCGGAATCGGCGTCTGCTGAGCGCTCCGGCCGAAGCGGCGCTCTTTGCCGAAGCGGTGCGCCGGACGGAGTTGACCGGTTTCTCCAAAGAGGTCGTTCGCTCGGAACGCTTTCTTCGGGACGCGCAGCTGCGCGTCGCCGAATTAGGACGGGCCGACGCCGGCGCCGTTGCGGCGCTCGAACGCGCCGCCGGTGCGAAAGTTCGCGATCTCGTCGCCATCGCACGGCGAGTGCGCGCGTTGCGGGACGATCTCGCGGTTGCCGACTACGACGATCTCGTCGGGCGCGCCGTTCGCCTGGCGGCGGATACGTCGAGCTCGGTTCACCAGTGGCTGCAGGGGCGGTACGCGCACGTATTGGTCGACGAATTCCAAGATGTGGACCCCCTGCAGCTCGCGCTGCTCCGGCATACCGGCGGGGAGATCTTTGCGATCGGAGACGCCGCACAGGCGATCCATGGCTTTCGCGGTGCCGCGCGCCAGGCGATCGAGGAAGCGTCGCGCGCTTTGGAGATGCGCCGCGTCACGCTCAGCGAGAGCTTTCGCTGCTCGCAAGCCATCTGCAGTCTCGCCGCGGCGACGCCGTATCTTCCGCCGCACGCCACGCCGATCTCGCTCGGCACGGCGCCGGGCACCGTCGAGTACCGGCAAGCGGCGACGCCGCTGGACGAGGCATCGCTCATCGGCGAGCGGGTGGCAGATGCGATCGCGCTCGAGCGGCGAGCGGCCAGTACGATCGGCGTGCTGCTGCGCGCCTACGCTCCGCTTGGACCGCTGGTCACCGCTGAGTTGGAGCGTCGCGGGATTCCGGTAGCGCAAACCGGCGGCATGCTGCTGCTGCACGATCCGATCGTCGACGCGATCCTCGCCGGCCTCGAGGTTTTGCGGAAGCCCGGCGACCTCGATGCGTGGACGCGGCTGCTGGCGCTGCCGGCGTTCGGGCATTCGCCGCTCCGGATGCGCCTGGCATTCGAAGGCGGCACCGGGATTGGCATCGAGGCAGTCGCCCGCGCGCTCTCCGGGGCGCAGATCAAAGGGCGCTTGGAGCCGGAACGGTTCGCCGAAACCTTCCGCGAGGCGCTCGCGCTCTGGAATGCGGGCGAGCCGGTGCGCGCGGCGCGCAAGCTCGCCCGCGGTTGGGATCTGCTCGGTTGGCTGATCGCCTCGGAGCGCGACGAGAACCTCCTTCGCGCGTCGAGCGCCCGGCTGAAGAGCTTTCTCGCCGGGTTCGCGGATCTTCAAGCCGTGCGCCGCGATCTCGGGTTACCGGGCGGATCGGCAGCGACGCTCGATGCATTGATCGAGAGCGCGGCGCGGTGGACCGGCGAGGGAGACGATAACGCGCCGGCGGACGCGGTGCGCGTGTTGACGATACGTGCGGCGAAGGGTTTGGCGTTCGACTACGCGCTCGTCGGCGACGCGGTCGAGGGCAGGCTGCCGCAGGAGCTGCGGCGAGACGCCATGGCCGGCGACTCCGAGATCGCTCTCGCTCGCAAGCTCGGCGTCGATCTGTCGATGACGGAAAGCGAAAACGCCGGCGAGGAGGCCTCGCTCTGGTACCTCGCGGTCACGCGCGCGAAAACGCGCCTGAGCATTACCTGCGCCGCAAACGGTATGGACGGCGCGGTGCAAGTGCCGAGCCGCTTCATACCGCGCGAGGTCGTCGAGCGCTTCGCAGACGAGTCCCCCTACCGCGCTGCGCTCGCCTATCGTCCCGCTGCCGAGCCGCGGTTTTTAGAACCGCAGGTTCCGGTGCCGATCGCGCGTCCGCAATACGTGGCCGCGACGGGCGTCGATACCTGGCTTGCGTGCAAGCGCCGCTTCTATTACAAGAACGTCTTGAAGTTGAGCGACGACGCCGTACCGCTTAACGTAACGACCGGCAACGTGCTGCACGCGGTACTCGAACGCTTTCACGCGGACGAGCGCGACTTCACGCACGTAGCGGATGCGGATGCCGCACGCTGGGAGGCGCGCCTGCTCGAGTTGCGCGCGTCGGTCTGGCGCGATCGCGCCGACGACCTCGGCACCGCGCTTCAAGCGGCGGCTGCCGCGCGCAAGGTGGATCGGCTGCTCTCTGCTTACGCGCAATCGCTAGCGCAACTTGCGAGGGAGGCACCGTTTACCGTCGTCGAAACCGAACGAACGCACCGATTCGCGCTTCACGGCATCGAGATAGTCGGTCGCGTCGACCGCGTGGACCGCCTCGCCGACGATTCGTTAGCGGTATGCGACTATAAGACGGGCGGGCTGGACGCCACGCTGCGCGATGCGATCGCAAGTCTCGCCGATGCGGCCGAGAGCGGCCAAGTTTGGGTGAAGGGCCTCAAGAAACGGTTGTACGCCCAACTCGCGCTCTACCGGCACGCGCCGGACATCCCTAATACGCGAAGGGTGAGCTACATCTATCTCGACGGCAAGAAGGAGCGGCGCAAGAGCACCGTCACCCCGGTCGAGATCGATACGCTAGAGGATGGCGAAGCGCTGCGCGCTCTCGATACGCTCCTTAAGAGCCTTTTCTTCGACGCTTGGCGTGCCGAGGTGCTCGAACTCGAGCCGACCGAGAACGCGGCCGAATGCGCGCTCTGCGGCTTCGCGCAGTTGTGCCCGGGTGCCGCGGCGGACGAGGCATGACTACCGCGCGGTGGGAGCTCGCGCTCGGCGGGGGCAAGCGCCCGAGCGACGACCAGCGTGCCGCGATTACGGCGCCGCTCGAGGGTCGCCGCTGCATCGACGCGGGCGCCGGAACCGGGAAGACCGCGACGCTCGCGCTGCGCGCGTTGTACCTGATCGAGACGGGGCAGCTGTTCGCGCGCGAGATTCTCGTCGTCACGTTCACGCGTAAGGCGGCCGCCGAGATCGGCCAGCGCATCCACAACATGCTGCCGGCGAGCGGCGACGCTGACGCCGGCGGGTCCGTAACCTGTTCTACGATCCACGCGCTGGCGGCATCGCTGCTGCGCGAGTTTGCGTACGACTGCGGGCTCGGAGATCTGCCGCGAACCGTAACCGACGGCGAAGCCCGCGCGATATTCCATAGATCGTTTGCGGCGATGCTGCGCGGCGAACTCGCTGCGGATGCGAGCGCATTGCCGTTGCCGGATCTTCTGAGCGGAGGCTACGACTTCGAAGGCGATCTCGCGTGTATCGCGCTCGCGTTCAAGAACCGCGGCACCGGCGTCGACGAGTTCGAACGCGGTGCACTTGCGCAAAGCGACGCCCTAGAGCGGCAAGACTGGGGCCAGCTCTGGAAGCGAAACGGCAGATACAAGAAAGAAGTTCGCCGCGCGGGCGAGGAACCAAACCCCGAACGCACCGCCGGGCAGCGCAGCGCCGAGGCCGAAGCCGAGCGGAAGAACGTCCGCGTCATCGCCGCGCTGTTCCGCCGCTTCGACGAAGATCTGCGGCACACCGGCGCGATGACCTATGGCGACTTGATCGCCGCCGCAAGCGCAATGCTGCTATCGCATCCGGAGATCGTAACGGTGCTGCGCGAGCGTTGGAAGTATGCGCTCATCGACGAGTTCCAGGATACGAGCCTCGCTCAAATGCGCTTCCTAACCGCGCTTTTCGGCGATGGCCCGCTGATGCCGGTGGGCGACTTCCGCCAGTCGATCTACGGTTTCAACGGCGCGCACCCGCGCGTGATGCAAGAGTTCAAAGAGAAGGCGAAGCGGACGTATCCCTTAACGGTGAATCGCCGCTCGTATCGCGAGATCGTGCAGAGCGCGCACGCGGTGCTGAGGGCGCGCGCCCCCGGAGTTCTCGACGCGCTGGACTCGGGCCTCGACGCCCACAAGCGCGAGGGCGGCGTCGAAGTCGTTCGCGTGCAGACCTTCCGCAGCGAAAACGGCGGCGCGAGAGAACACGTGCAGGAGGAGGCGCTCGGCATCGCTGCCGAGATCGAGCGGCTGCTTCGCGGCGGCGCGAGGACCTCGCAAATCGCCATTTTGCTGCGGCGGCGAACGCACGCGCAGGTTTACGTTCGGGCGCTCAACGCACGAGGCATCGCGGCGGCCCTCGACCGGCGGACGGGGTTGCTCGACGCCGCCGAAGTGCGCGATGCCATGGCCTGGATGGCGCTGCTCCTACGTCTCGATGACGCTAGAGCCGCGGTCCGCCTTCTACAGTCGCCCGCAATCGGGATATCGGATGGCGGCCTCGCCGCGATCGCCGGTGCCGGCGGAACGCGTGATGCGGCGTGGCTGCGATCGTTGCTGCGTGGCGAGCTCGACGCACGGCTCGACGCGGATACCGCCGCGCGAGTCCAATACTTCCGTTCGCTGCTCGAAGGGCTGCTGCACGCGCCCTCGTTGCCGCTGGCGCGCGGCGTACGCGAGGTGCTGCGGCTTACGCCGATCGCAGCATCCTATGCGACGCCGCCAGGCCTTGCCGCAGCCCAGGTCATCGCGAATTTACGTAACCTCGAAACGCTGGCGGAAAGCCACGCCGCCGAGAGGCCGATCGCGCGTCTCGCCGATTTCGTGGCGTATCTAGAGGACTTCGTGAAATATGGCGACGAGCCGCAGGAGGCGGAGCTGGACTTCGAAGGCGTACGCGTCATGACCGTGCATCAGGCGAAGGGCCTGGAGTGGGATTACGTCTTCGTCGCCTGCGTCAGCGACGACCAATATAGTTCCGCCGATTTCGGACGCGGCCGGACGGTCCGCGTGGACCCGCAGTCGTACGCGTCGGCACTGCGCTTTAGCGTGGACGGCACGACGCCCCTGCGGTGGTATATGTCGGACGCGCCCCACGACGCGCAGACCGGCATGCGGTCCGAAGAGGATCCGGGGAAGCGCGAACGCGAGGACGAACAGGCCCGCACTTTTTACGTCGCGATGACCCGCGCGAAGGAGCGCCTGTATATCTCGGGCATCCCGAGCAGAGGCAAGAAGGAGCCGCAGTTCATTGAAACCGTGCGGCAGTGGGCGCTCGAACGCGAGATCTCGCCCGAACGCCTCCATTTCGCCGTAGTCCCGGACCACGCGGCCGAGGCGTCCTCTGCAGCGATGCGGTCCCCTATCGACGTAACGCAGGATTGCGGCACCGTCGCGTACGAGGCGCAGTCCGTCTTCGTACCGCGCATCTCGTTCACGGCGATCGCGGCGTTCCAAACGTGCCCGCGCCAGGCTCGGTACCGCTATCGCCTGCACCTTCCCGATCTGCGCGAGGGCGAGGCGCCGTATGCCGGTGCAGTCGAAAGCGCGGCGGCAACTATCGACGCCGCGACGTTCGGGAATCTCGTACACCGCGCCATGGAGGTGTGGGGGCGAGCCGCCATCGACGGTGCTCCGGTCGAGGGAGGGGCAGCGTTCGCGCAAGCGATCGCCGAGTTCGCCGGCCTCCCCGAGAACGAACGCCGACGCGCACTTGCTGCGGTCAGGCACGCGATCGATGCGCTCGCCGGTTACGTGCCGATCGCGGTCGAGGCGCCGTTTTCGACGATCGTCGAAGGGATCCGCATCGAGGGCTACATCGATCTGGTCGCGCGCGACCGGCACGGCGCGATCGCCATAATCGACTACAAGACCGGGCGCACCGAAGACGAGCATTACGCGCTCCAACTCGCAGTCTACAAGCATGCGTACGAGGAGTCGCACCCGGGCACGATCGTTGAGACCGCGATCCTTCGGCTAAGCGGCGATGGCGCGCGCCTTCGCAGTGGCCGCGACGTTTCCGCGGAAGAACTGAGCCGGTCCGTTAGGGAGGCAGGCGCGTTACGCGACGACACGCCGCGGGTCGGCGAATGGTGCCGGAGCTGCGCCTACGCAGGCGGGCCGTGCGACGCATTCGCGGAGCGCGCGATGGTTGACGATTGACCGAGACAGGCGTTAAATAGGAGATAGCACCGCTCGCGCGGCGAAAGAACGGTGCGGCACGCTCATTTGGAGGCCTTATGAAGCATCACGTTCTGGCCGCGTTCTGCGCGATCGTCGTAGCCTGTACCGCAGCTGCCGGCGCCGCACAGCCGCCGGCAGCGATAGCGAGAATCGTAAAGACGGTCGTCGGTGCCGAAATCCCCGGCAGCACCGCTGCGCTCGCCCATCTCTATACGTCCGACGCCGTCGTGGTCGATGAGTTTCCACCCTTTATCTGGACCGGCGCCGATAGCGGGCGCGTGTGGTTCGTTGCGCTCGACAGGGTGCTTGCGAACCTGAAGATGCATGGCTTGAAAGTTGTCGCCGCTCCCGCGAGCGAGTACCTGCAAACCGGGAACGATGCGTACGAGATCGTGCCGTTGACGCTGGACGGCATGGAGGGAGCGAAGGCGTCCCACGAGACGGGCACGCTCACGTTTACGTTCCGGCGCTCCGGTTCAACGTGGAAGATATCGAGCCAAGTCTGGACGACGCGGACTTCATCGAGCTAGCAGCGTGGTGCGCCAATCTCATTCCGCGGAAGGCGCAACGGCCTGCGTCGATGCGAATATCCAAGCGAACACGGCTAGCAGCGTCAGAACCAAGGTGCCACTGACCGCCAAGTCGGAAAAGGGCGTTCGAACTCCGAGAACCAGGACCAGCTCGTAAGCCGCAACCGCAACCGCAAAGAGCGACACGGACCAAATCCACACGCGCATTACATGCGGCAGTTGACCGGAACGATAGGTGACCAGGCGGTGAACGAGGATGGAATCCAGTGTATCCGTGCAGCACATTCCGGCGGAGAACATTATACCGACCAGCACTGCGCCGAGTACTCCCGCGTCCGCGCCGAATGCCACCGCGTAGGCGGCGATCTGAGACGACGTTTCAAAGCCGAAACCGAACAACATTCCGACCGGGATCGCCATCCAGGGGCTGTCGGCTTGACGTAGCCATGCTGGAAGCAAGCCTGTCTTGAATCCCCCGGCGCGATATGTCTGACCGCTCGCCAACTGCCGGAAATTGAGTGCGGCGATGAACAGCAGCATGAGTATGCTCACCCAGGTACCGATGCGCTCGATCGCTGCCGAGTGCGGCGCGAACGTAGAACCGAGGAACCCAATCAGCGCGGCAATAGCGATAACCATGACCATGTGCCCGCCGGCAAAAAACGTACCGATGAATCGGGTCCACAACGATCGGCGCGGCGCGCAATTGCGCGTCAAATTGTCGATCGCCGCAAGATGATCCGGATCCGCGCCGTGCCGCAGGCCCAGCGCAAACACCGTAAACGCGCCGGTCGCGATCATGAGCGCGCTCCAGTCGGTTCCGGCTTCATCAGCCCGCCCATCCATTCAAGCCATTGTGCAATGCCCTCGCCCGTGTGCACCGATAGCCGAATCACGCATGACGTTGGATTCACGCGGGCTACCGCCGCTTCGAAATCCTCGATCTTCGTCCCGGGCAGATGCGGCAACAGATCGATTTTCGTGAGCAGCACGAGATCGGTCTTCATAAACATGACCGGGTATTTCAACGGCTTGTCCCAGCCCTCGGTGATCGAGAGCACCACGACGTTAGCAGCTTGGCCGAGATCGTACACGGCCGGGCATACGAGATTGCCCACGTTCTCCACCGCCAAAATATCGTAACCCGACGGCGGCAGGTCATCCAGTGCATGATGCACCATCGCTGCGTCGAGATGACAGGCAGAACCGGTGCTAACCGACACCGCCTCAATACCGGCGCGGCGCAAGCGCTGTGCGTCGTGATCGGTCGCGAGATCGCCGTTTATCGCGGCCATCTGGAAGCGTCCCTGCAAGGCGGCGGCCGTAGCTTCGAGTAAGGCGGTCTTCCCCGCGCCCGGCGAGCCCATGACGTTCAGCGTGAGGACGCCGCTCCGTTCAAAATGCTCGCGGTTGTGAGCCGCGGCTCGATCGTTTCCGGAGAGAATCCGTTCGTGCATTTCAACCGACACGATCTCCGTGTCGCCGCATCCGCATTCCTGACACATCACAAAACCTCCATCTCGATTCGGTTCAAAATCATTTCGTCGCCGGCGGTAAGACGCGGCGGCGTTCCGCACCGCCAGCACAGCAGCCCCGCATTTCGGTCGATCACCGTTCCGCATGCTGGACAGGTCCAGCGCTCATCGACGCGCTCGATGACGAGCTCTGCTGCCTCGCATAGCGTTCGTTCGCGAAAGACCTCGAACGCCGTCGCCAAGAGGACCGGCTCGACTCCCGAGACCGCACCAATGCGTACATGCACGCGATTCACGACACGAGCACCACGCCGCCGCGCTTCGTCCTCCACCTGCGAGATGAGTGCTCCAACAATCGAGTACTCGTGCATTGCCGTCTCAGTGCTCTCCAAACCGTGGTGTCTTCTTGGCAACGAATGCCTCGATGCCCACCCTAAAATCGCTGCCGCCGGCAATTCTGGCAAGCGTGTCGAGCTCTTGGTCCAGATGGTGATCGAGACGATCGACGCCGGCAGCTTGATTGATCAGCGCTTTTGCATATCCATACGCGCGCGTCGGTCCTTGCGCCAGCTCTTGCGCGATCTCCATCGTTCTCGTTTCGAATTGATCCGTCGGATAGACCCCGTTGGCAAGCCCCCACTCCAGCGCTTCTCGCGCATCGAGTCGCGGATTGAGCAACACCATCGCCATCGCCCGGTGCAAACCAACTAGCCGCGGCAGAAAAAACGTGGAGCTCTCCGCACCGGTGAGACCGGTGCGTTTGTACGCCCATTCGAAACTTGCGCGCTCCGACGCGAATACTAAGTCGCAGCACATCGCCAAGCCGAATCCGCCTGCGGCAGCCATACCGTCCACTGCCGCGATGACGGGCTTGGCGGCGCGCTTGATCTCCGAAATAGTACTGTGCAGATACTCGAGAATCTGCTTGAATATCTCGCCAAAGCCTTCGGGCGCCACCGTGACTTTCGGCTGCAAGTAGGAAAGATCGTCCGCCTCCGCGCCGGCATAGATGTACTTTAAGTCCGCACCGCTGCAAAACACGCCATTCGCCCCGCGCAAGACGATCACCCGCACGGTATCGTCGCGAGCAAACTCCAGACTGGCTTTGCGCAAGTCGCGCGCGGTCTCGACGTCGAGTGAGTTGAAACGTGCGCGACGATCGATTGTGATGACACCGACTGCGCCTACGCGTTGTTGAAGAATGTGTTCCATCGCTAACATATTCTCGGAAGAAGTTCGCCTTCGGGCTCGACCAGCAGCCGGCGGCCGAATCCCGTGTCCAGCACCACGTACCCGGGCCGTTCGCTCACGCACGTTCCCACAATCGCCGCATCGGCGCCCAGCGCCGTGCGGCGCAATACGGCGAGAACTCTCTCTGCGGCCTCAGGGCGCACGCCGATGACGGCCTTCCCCTCGTTCGCAGCGTGCAATGGATCGATGCCGAGCAGTTCGCTCGCTGCGCGAACCGCGTCGCGAATTGGAATGTCGTGCTCCTGAATCACGATGCCGACGCCGCTCTTCTCAGCCATTTCGTGCAGCGCGCTTGACAGACCGCCGCGCGTTGGGTCCTTGAGCGCTACGATCTCCTCCGGTGCGCACTCGAGTGCCGCGCGCACGAGCGCGTTGATGGGAGCCGCATCCGAGCTGAATGCTCCTTCCAGACCCATGGCGTTGCGATACGCCATCACCGCCAAGCCGTGGTCGCCCATCGTGCCGGTAACGATGATGCTATCTCCCGGCTTCAGGCCGCGATCCGTCACAACGCGTTTGGTCAGTGCGATGCCCGCGGTGTTTATAACGATACCGTCGATCTCTCCGCGTCGCATAACCTTCGTGTCGCCCGTAACGATCGCCGTTCCCGCCTTGCGGCACGTAGCATGGAGCGACCGTTGAATCTGCTCGAGGTCGCTGCGCGAGAACCCCTCTTCGATAATGACCGCACATGTGAGCGCAAGAGGTTGCGTCGCACCCATCATGGCGAGATCGTTCACCGTTCCGGAAACCGCTAGCCCGCCGATGTCACCACCCGGAAAGAACGGCGGTGAGATGACGTACGAGTCCGTCGTCATCACCAGCCATTCGCCGCCAACGCGTAGCGCGGCGCCGTCGTCCATCGCATCGAGCCCGATCGTGCCTTCGGGCAACGCTTGCTCGCCCTGGAGAAAGACATCGCGGATCAGCTCGCGCATCGCGCGACCACCCGCACCGTGTTTGAGCGAGATCGTGCCGTCTCGGCCCAAAATCGTGGTCACGATCCGTACCCAAGGTCGAGATGGCCGCCGTACTGGTGCCAAATGCGGCACGTACCTTCGCTGCTGACCATGCACGCGCCCACCGGATGATCGGGGTCACACCGGTTTCCATACAGCGAACAGCCGGTCGGCGAGGCAATGCCGGCCATGATGTCGCCGCATATGCAATTCTGCGTCAAATTCGCGGGGGCGTGGTCCCAAAGCTGGTGGAGATCGATCTGAAAGCGCCGGCGCGCATCCACGTGCGCGAACTGATCCCGCAGACGAAGGTTGCCGTTCGGTACATGTGCGATCCCGCGCCACCGTCCGCCGATCGGCCGGAACACGCTCCAGAGCGCCTCCTGCGCCTGACGGTTGCCTTCACGCGTGACGCAGCGTGGATACATGTTCGCTACCTCCGCGCGACGCTCGCGTATGAGTTCGACCAGCCGGATGAGGCCGGCAAGAATGTCGAGCGGTTCGAACCCTGCGACAACGACGGGCAACTTGTGCCGCTCGGTGAAGCGCTCAAAAATCCCGAATCCCGTGATCGCTGCTGCATGGCCCGCCGCGAGGAACCCTTCGATGCGCGTCTGCGGCATCTCGGCGACGATCTCCATGACGGGTGGAATGTACTTGTGAGCGGAGAGCACGGACAAATTTTGCGGCAGGCCGGCGAGAATCACCGCTGCCGTCGCCACGGCCGTAGTCTCGAAACCGCTTGCGAAGAAGACGCACTCTTCTCGCGTCTCGCGCGCAATCTGCACCGCCTGCCCGATACCGTAGACAACGTCCACCGTGCTGCCCTCGGCCTTCGCATCGGCAAGTGACTTGACGCTGCCAGGAACACGGAGCATGTCGCCATAGGTGAAGACGCGCACGCCTTGTGCGGCAAGCAGCACCGCCTCGTCGACCTCCGGCACGTCGGTGACGCAGACGGGGCAACCAGGCCCCATAATCACGTCGAGCTCGCGCGGAAATGCTGCACGCAGCCCATATCTCGCGATCGCCTGTTCGTGGCTACCGCAGACATGCATCACGCTCACGGGCTCCCGCCCAATCGAGCGCGTCACGCGAGCAAGCGTCGCCGCCATTTCGCGCGCCTTGCCGGGCTCTTGAAAGCGCAGATGCGCGCCTAGTTCGTCGCGGTTACGCAGAATGTTCACCTTCCATCGCGCCGATCTCACCGCGCACGTCCGCGGCCATCAAATCTTCTTCCGCCGCGGTCCGCAGCAACAGCTCGTACAACGCAATCGTTTCGCCGATCTCCTCGGGCGCAATTCGCCTGATCGCGAACCCGACATGATTCATCACGTAGTCACCGGGCTTGACCGGCTCATCGACGATGTCGAGCCGCACCTGCCTGCGCACGCCGAAGAAATCTACGGTTGCTGTGTTGCCGTCAACCGAAACGACCTCGCCCGGAACCCCAAGACACATCGCGTTCAACCCCCAAAGGCGTCGGAGAGTGCTGCGGCCACGACCGCTTGGCCAAGCGCAATCCCGCCGTCGCCCGGCGGTACGTTTCGCGGCAGATGTACGTCGAGATTCGGGGAGAGCCGCGCGAGCAGCGCGCTTGCCAAGCGATCGTTCTGGAAGCATCCGCCGCTGAGGACGACGGTCCGGCAACCGGTCCGCTCTGCCGCCGCGCGCACGACTTGCGCCGTCGCATGCGCGAGGGTGTTGTGAAATTTCGACGAAAGTTCGCCGGGCCCACATCCTCCAACCACAGCCTCCACCGCTTCACGAAACGCCGGGCGCAGGTCGATCTGCCACGGCTTCGCTACGTCGTCGATACGATACGAGAAACGTGACGTGACATTCCCATCGTGCGCATACTCGAGCAGCATCGCGGCCTCGCCTTCGTATCGCGCATGCGTAATGCCGAGCGCAAGCGCCGCCATCGCGTCGAAGTACCGGCCAGCACCGTGCGCGAGCGGAGAGTTGAAACGTTTCGCGACCATCGTCATCACCATCTCGAGCGCCTGCACCGGCACATCGTTGAAGCGCGCAAGCACGTCACGCGGAGGTGCACCATCGTAAGCGTCCATTACGGCGGCCACACCGATGCGCCACACCTGACGAATCGCTACATCGCCGCCGGCAAGCGCGAGCGGACGCAGCGTCGCAATACGCTCGAAGCCGGTATACTGCGCGAGGAGCAGCTCGCCACCCCAACTTGCGCCGTCCGTACCGTATCCGGCCCCGTCGAGGGCGACGCCGAGAACGGGAGCCTTCAGGTCATGCTCGGCCATCACACTTGCCACATGGGCATGATGGTGTTGCACGCCGATGCGCACGACGCCGTCTCTCCCTTTTGCGTAGCGTGTGGAAAGGTAATCCGGATGAAGGTCGTGGGCGACGACTTGCGGCTCGACGGCGAGCAGGCGCTCCATCAGCACGATCGACTCCTCGAAAGACGCGAAGGCCTCGAGGTTGTCGAGATCGCCGATGTGCGGCCCGAGGAATGCTTGATCGTTCACCGCCAAGCAAAACGTGTTCTTCAACTGTGCGCCGCAGGCCAGAACCGGCTTGTCGAAACGGCGCTGCAGGAGCACGGGACGCGGCACGTATCCGCGCGACCGGCGCAGAACGGTCGGCGCTCCCGCTACGACGCGTACGACGGAATCGTCGCATCGGGTGACGATGTCGCGATCGTGGAGTAGAAAAGCATCGGCAATGCCGCCGAGGCGCGCGCACGCCTCATCGTTGCGATAGGCAATGGGCTCATCGCTCACATTGCCGGAGGTCATGACCAGTGGTCGCGCACACTCGGCCAAGAGCACGTGGTGAAGCGGCGCGTACGCAAGCATCACGCCGACCAGCGGATTGCCGGGTGCGACGTTCTGCGCGAGTTCACCACCGTCGCGTCTAGGGGCGAGGACGATCGGATGCTGCGGCGATGCGAGTACGCGCCGCGTTCCCTCATCGAGAATCGCAATGCGCTCGGCTTGCGGCAGACCGGCAACCATGACCGCCAGCGGCTTGGCTTCGCGGCGCTTGCGTTCGCGCAGGCGCAGAACCGCCGCTTCCGAGGTTGCATCACACACCAAATGGAACCCGCCAAGCCCTTTCGCTGCAACGATGAGACCTTGAGCAATCACCTGCGCCGCAGCGCGTACGGGATCGTCGCAGTCGGTTTCGGCACCGGCGGCGCCGACCAGGCGCAAAGAAGGCCCGCAGGCCGGGCATGCGTTGGGCTGCGCATGAAAGCGGCGATCGGTAACGGTCGTATACTCTTGCCGGCATGCCGGGCACATGGGAAAACCCGCCATCGACGTAGCGGGGCGATCGTACGGCACGTCGCGCACGATCGTGAAGCGCGGACCGCAGTTGGTGCAGTTCGTGAATGCGTAGCGATAGCGCCGGTTCGAAGGGTCGAAGACCTCGGCCAGGCATTGATCGCATGTCGCGATGTCGGGAGGAATCGCAAGGCGGCGCTTCTCCGCACCGAGGCTGGGCGCAATTTCAAAACCCTGCGGCGCAGGGGCCTCGATCGGTTTCCAGTCCAGCGCGGCAATCTCGGCCGCCGACGGCGGTTCCTTGCGCAGGGAACCCACAAAACGATCGAGCGCACGCGTCGAGCCGAATGCCTCGATCGTAACGCCCGAAGCGTCGTTTAGGACCCGCCCTACGATTCCGTGCTCGTGCGCGAGCCGGGAAACCCACGGCCGAAAGCCGACACCTTGGACGATGCCGCTAACCCGGATTTCACGCCCACAAGCGAGCGCCATCAGAGACTCCCCTCTGGGGCTTGAGGCGCAACACATGCCCCAACGCGGCGGCCTCGCCGAGAATGGAATCGATGAGGGCAGGCATCCCTGCCTCAACTCCGGGCGAGAGTCCGATGCCCAGATCCATGCGATCGGGAACCAGTCCGAGCAACATGATCTTCGTCGGCGAACACCCTAACAGCTCGGCGGCGTCGAGCAGATCCGCAACGCCTATATCATGCGGCGAAAGCCGTTCGCGCACTGCGGGAGACACGTCCGCGCCTTCTAGGCGGACTACCGCACCCGGCGCATCCTCACAACGAATTGCATCGATCATCAGCACCACCCGCGCCTCATGCAGCAATGGGAGTAAAGCAAGACCGAGCGTGCCCCCGTCGACGATGCGCACGCCATGCGGTGTGTCATATCGCTCTTCGAGCTGATGCACGGCCATCACGCCCAGGCCATCATCGCCGCACAACACGTTTCCAAGACCCAGAATCAGAAGGTCGATTTCAACGGTCACGGGCCTCCTCCGCGAGGTCCTCCTTGGTGACGTAACGATAGCCGGAGAGCATCGACTCGACGGTTCCATCGTGCTTGACCGTGGATAGAACGATAACGCGTATGACGTGCTGCAGGATGAACAGGATCGCGACCCACATGAGCATGTGGTGCAGCCAGCGAACACTCTGCAACCCACCAAAATAGGGGATCAGGCCCTGGAAGATCGCCAGCGGAGAGCTGTACGACGTGATCTTGGAATAGAGTGCAAACCCCGTGGCGATGATCAGTAGATCGACGAGGAACCGCGCCGCAAAGATCAGCCCGTCGAGGGCGTCATGGCCAATCGCCTCGGGCGGCGTGCGCCGCAGGAACACATAGAACTTCAGTGACTCGAGCGCACTATTCCAACGTCGCTTGGTAACGGGGATGAACTGATCCCAGCGCGCGTACGGGCTGCCGACGAACATCAATACGATGCGCGCAAAGACCGCCAAATCGAAGACCATCGCCGTGTAAAAATGCACGACGCGAACGGTCCCCATGAGAAAGGGCTCGTACGCATCGCGCGCGACCGGGATGAACGGATGAGAGATGTAACTGCCCGTGATCGCGAGAATGATGAAACAAAAGAACACCGCCCAGTGAATCACCCGCACCCAGATGTCCCAAACGTAGACCGGTACGCGCACGGCTTCGCCTGCAACGGGAGCGCGCACTGCATTTTCAGCGCTCATACTGCCCTCACTAGCACGATCTCATTCTTGTTGGCATCGACGACGTGCACGCCGCAGGCTAAGCATGGATCGAATGAATGGACGGTGCGCAAAATTTCGAGCGGCTGATCGGCTATCGCAACCGGAGTTCCGACGAGCGCCGCCTCGTAAGGGCCGCGGTTGCCGCGTGCATCGCGAGGCCCCGCGTTCCACGTAGACGGCACGACGCACTGGTAGTTGCCGATTGCGCCGTTCTTGATGTGCACCCAGTGCCCGAGCGCACCGCGCGGTGCCTCATGGAAGCCCGCGCCCATGCATTCGGCAGGCCAGGTGGACGGATCCCATTTCGTGTTGTCGTTGATGCGAAGGTCCCCCTGCGCCATGTTGTTGGCGAGCGCATCCACCCAGTCCGACATTTTGTCGACGATGATCTGCGTCTCGATTCCACGCGCGGCAGTGCGCCCTAGCGTAGAGAACAACGCGGCGGGACCGACGCCCAGTGCCGCGAGCGCTCCATTGACGGCCTTCTTTACTTGCGGGTGACCTTTCGCATACGCCACGAGCATGCGCGCAAGCGGACCCACTTCCATCGGTTTATCGCTGTAGCGAGGTGCCTTGAGCCAGCTATACTTGCCGTCGGTATGGAGCCGGTCGTACGGCGGCTTCGGGCCGGTGTACGTCGGATGCGTCTCGCCAGCGAACGGATGGAGCCCGCGCTCGTTGCCTTCTTTGTACTCATACCACGAGTGGGTGACGAACTCCGAAATCTGTCCCGGATCCACCGGATGCACGTGCGCGAGATCGCGCTGCAGGATGATGCCGGACGGAAGGTACGGCAAGGGATTCGGGCCTCCGGCATCCGGGAACTCGCCGTAGGACATATAATTGCCGACGCCGGCGCCGATGGAGGCCCACTCCTTGTAGAACGATGCGATCGCCAGGAGATCGGGTATGTAAACTTGATTGACGAAAGTGCGTGCATCTGCGATGATCTCGTGCAGCGCCGCAATCGTTCCGATGTTGATCGCGTTTTCCGAATTGGGATCGATCGGCGTTGCCATGCCGCCAACCAGGTAACTCTGCAGGTGCGGATTCTTTCCGCCCAGCAAGGCATGGATGCGAATGAACTTCCGCTGCCATTCAAGCGCTTCGAGATAATGCGCGACGGCGAGCAGATTCGCTTCAGGCGGAAGGCGATACGCGGGATGCCCCCAGTATGCATTGGCGAACGGGCCAAGCCTGCCGCCGCTCACGAAACCCTTGAGACGATCGCGTACGGCGCTGAAATACTTCTCGCTCGACAACGGCCAATCGGAGATCGATTGGGCTAGCTTCGACGTCTTTGCGGGATCGCCGGAGAGTGCCGAAACGACATCCACCCAATCCAATGCGTGTAATTGATAGAAATGGACGACGTGGTCCTGAACGAACTGCGCAGCGGTTATTAGATTGCGCAACAGCCGCGCATTGGGCGGCGGCTCGGCGCCGATTGCATTCTCCACGGCGAGGACGGACGCGAGTGCATGCACGGTAGTGCAAACGCCGCAAATTCGTTGCGTGAAGACCCAGGCATCGCGCGGATCCCGGCCCTGCAAGATGATCTCGATGCCGCGGAACATCGTCGAGGAAGACCATGCATCCCGTAAGACCCCGCCGTCCACCTCGGCCTCGATTCGAAGATGGCCCTCGATACGCGTAATAGGATCGACGACAATATGAGTCATGGCCGCTTCTCTTCCTCGTGCGATGGCGTGGTGACGTTTTCTTCTTTTCGGCTGCGAACTTTCTGCACGATACCCTGCGCAACGAACGCTGCGGTAACGACAGCGGCAGCGCCGACGCCGACTTTATCGATGTTAGCAGCCATGCCGAAACCCGGCACACCCGTGAGGTGCTTGTAGAACGGCGACATTTTGTCCCAAAACTGCGGTTCTGCGCAGCCGACGCATGGGTGACCGCACCCTACCGGCCAATTCGTCCCTTCGTTCCATTTGACGATCGGACAGTTGTGCGAAGTTACCGGGCCTTTGCAGCCCATCTTGTACAGGCAGTAGCCTAGGCGATGGCCTTCGTCGCCCCACGCCTCCACGTATTGGCCGTTGTCGAAGTGCGCGCGGCGCTCGCAGCCGTCATGGATGAGCTGTCCATAGGCGAAGACCGGCCGTCGATGGTCGTCGAGCGGCGGCCAGCGCTTCATCGTCATGTAGTAGACGAGCAGCGCCGTGATGTTATCGGCGTTTGCCGGGCAGGCGGATAGATTGATGACGTTTGCGGCGGCAGGCACCGCCTCACTGATCGAGATCGCAGCCGTCGGGTTCGGACGCGCTGCGGGAAGGCCGCCGAACGATGCGCACGTCCCCACGGCGATCGTGGCGGCAGCGTTCCCGCACACTTCGCGTGCGATGTCCAGCGCTGCCTTTCCACCGATGGCGCAATAGGCGCCACCCGCACCGGTCGGAACCGCGCCCTCGACGATTGCGAGGTATTCGCCAGAGTGCTTGGCGACCGTTTGGTCGAGGGCCGCCGTGGCCTGCGTTCCCGCTGCAGCCATAATCGTTTCGTGGTAATCGACCGAGACAGCGTCGAGGATGATCTCGGCTACGGTCGGCCGCCACGCCCGCAGGAAACTCTCTGTGTTTCCCGCGCAGTCCTGGAATTCAAGCCAGACGACGGTGGGCTTCGCCGCGGCTGCGAGTGCTTCGGGCAATTTTGCCGCAGCCCATTCCGGCAAAGCGAGGATGGCTGCCATGGAGCCGCAGAACTTCAAAAAATCGTTTCGCGATACTCCGTGCGCCTTTAACTCTCTAGCGAGCCACTGCGTATCCTTTATCACGGGTTCCTCCATATAAGGGATTGCTCAAAAGGAGCTCCGCGCGGGATAGAAATAAAACCGGGCAATTCAACCGGCCCAAGCTCCGCATAGTCCCGCTACGAGGTGCGTAGCGAGCGTACCTGCGTACAGGCACCCTCGGTGCTCTGTCAAGAGCTCGCTTGTTTATTGTACAAGGCAAGCGTCCTCGGTGTCGTGCCTTCCACGGACCGCATCGGGGACTTCTTCCTGCTCAAACTGCCGCGGAGGAGGCTCCGATAAATACGGCGGCACCGCCGCCGCGGCGAAGCGGCAGCTGTTTTTCGTCTTCCGGACCAGTCCGTCACCGAGAAGGCGTTTCCCGGCGAGTGGCCGTTCCTCAAGCATCCTCATTCGTCGGTGCCGACGTCGCTGGCAGCACCGCTGCGCTCGCCCATCTCTATACGTCCGGCGCCGTCGAGGTCGACGAGTTTCCACCCTTTATCTGGACCGGCGCCGATGGCGGGCGCGTGTGGTTCGTTGCGCTCGACAGGGTGCTTGCGAACCTAAAGATGCATGGCTTGAAAGTTGTCGCCGCTCCCGCGAGCGAATACCTGCAAACCGGGAACGACGCGTACGAGATCGTGCCGTTGACGCTGGACGGCATGGAGGGAGCGAAGGCGTCCCATGAAACGGGCACGCTCACGTTTGCGTTCCGCGCTTCGGTTCAACGTGGAAGATGTCGAGCCAAGTCTGGACGACGCGAACTTCATCGAGCTAGCAAGCCGCACGTGACGAGCGCCTCGAGACCCGTGCGAATCGCCGGCGCAGGCCTGGCCTTCGCTAAGGCGTTTCGGGGGAGCGGACCAGCGACTCGACATAGGTTCGCGTCTCGTCGTCTATGACGTGCACGTAACAGCCTTTCATCCCGCGCGTGAGTAAAACGCGATACGTGTTTTTTATTAGATCGGCGAAATGTTCCGCGGGCGCCCTCTTGACGGCGGCATCGAAGGAGGCCGATTTCACACCCACCCAGCCGATGCCCGCGCGGTACACGAGGTCGGGGCCCCATATAACGCCGGCGTAGTCGAACTCGAACCCCTGCGCGGTGTAGACGCAACCGACCTGGTTCAGCCCCCTCGGATCGGTTGCCCAGAAGTGGCTCTTCGGCACGCTTTTCGGCAAGCGCGTGGCATCCGGTTGTGCGTTCCACGGCCTGCGAAAGGTGCCCACGACGACGTCGTCGATTAGGCTGCCTTCCTTGGGCTTTGACCACTTCCAGCAGAACCCGGCGGTGAGGCGGGCCGATTCGCCCTCATCCGCACGGCGACGAATCGCTCGTTCGAGATCCTCCGGCGAGTCAAACGTCCGGAACGCAAACCCGGTAGACGGATCGAATCTCTCCCGGTCGGAGACGCGGATGCCGAGAAGATTGTCGACCCAATCGATATACTCGTCGCTGCCGGCGCAACGAAATTGCGCTACCAGCCGCTGTTCTTTGAGATTGGCGCCCGCATCATCGGCGGCAAGCCGGATGAGTTCCGACGACCCAACCTCTCCTGGCCGAACGACCTGTTTGTCGTCGATGAAGAACACGGACACTTTCGATGCGTGAATCAACTCGTCGACCTGCGAGCGCTCTGACCTGCGCCCTGCGGCCGTATACCGGCTATTACTCGATTCCCGAATGCGATGGGCCTCGTCGCATATGAGAACGTCGATGTCACCAGCGTCGGCCGTTACGTAGTTGTTGAAAAATTTGAATTGGTACGCGGCGCGAGTTCCCAGGATACGCCGCAAATTGTTCGTGAAGGCCCGCGAGCCCGTGGCGTGCTGCACGTTGCGTCCCTCTTTGAGCAGATCGGCCATGACGTGCAGCGCGATGACCGACTTGCCCGTGCCCGGACCCCCGTCGATCAGGATCACGCTCCGTTTGCGGCCCTTGCCCGCCTTTCTGGCCGCGGCCAAGATCTTCTGGTAGGCGACGCGCTGATCGTCGAGAAGGACGTAGGTCCGCTCGCCCGCAATCATGGCGGCGGTGTGCTCGAGCAGCTTCTTGCTCGGGGCATAGCGGCTGGTCACGACGCGCTCCAAGACCCGCATTCCGTCACCGCCGCCGAGCCGCGTATTGAGGTAGTCCGCTATTCGATCGCCGTCGGACGCCGAAAACATTGGATTCGTTTCCAGAAGGCTCGCGAATTTCTGCTTATCCACGAGCGGCGACTGAGGATCGGGCTGAAAGTTATGCAGCCAACTGCAGGCGGCCAACGCCACCACCGGCGCTTCGTGAAAGACGGCCTTGTTATCGCAGAGATAGTCCGCGTAATTTCGGGCTTGGACGGATGGATGAACTTGAACGTGAGGATGGCCGGCATACTCGACCGTTACGCATTCGTCTTCCTCTGCGGGCCACGCGTCCGACCACTGCTTGAGTTCGACTATTACCGCGCCGTCCGTTTTTTCGGAATCGGTACCGGTCAGCATACAATCCAACCGAAGCGACGAGAGCGGCAGTTGCATCTCCAAAATCACACCGTGATCGGTGAGCTCGCTACGCTTCAGCTGTTTTGAAAGCGCGACGAGCGAGTACCGCCACGAATTCTCCTCGGAGGCAGAAGGCGCGTAGCGGTAATATTCGAGGAAGCTGGCGTGCAGCCGCCGCACCATCTCGCGCTCGGACTCGAGCCGAACGAACTCGCTTACCGACCCTCGAAATAGCTGCATGCGAACGCTCCCTAAAACGCTACCTGCATCGTGCCGAAGCTCGTGCCGGCGCCGATTTTGGCGCGTACGTAGGCGCGCGCGCCTTCGACCGCGGCGGAGATCTGCTCGCCGCGGGCGAGCTCGCAGGCGAGCGCGGCCGCGAGCACGCAGCCGCTTCCGCGCATCGAACCCGGAAGCCGCGCGGCGCGATAGACGTGCGCCTCGCCGGGCAACGCCAGGATGTCGACGGGATCGCCGTCGAGGTGGCCGCCCTTGAGCAGCACCGCTCGCGGGCCAAGGGCCTGCAGCGACTGCGCCGCGGCGATCATCTCGTCGCCCGTCACGATCTTGCGCCCGAGCAGGCGCTGCGCTTCCGGAATGTTGGGCGTGAAGATCGAACGCAGCGGCACGATCCCGGCTACGAGCGCGCGGTAGGTGGACTCATCGGCCAGCGCGCCGCCGAGCGTCGCACTAAAGACCGGGTCGACGACGATCGCCGTCAGCGCACGATCGCGCAGGAACGCAGCTACCGCGCGGACGTTCTCCGCACCGGCCAACGCGCCTACGCGGTAGGCATCCGCGTGAGGCAGGGCCGCTAGCTGCGCGCGTACGACGTCGCTTGGAATTGCGTGCAGCGCGTGCACGCCGCTCTCGTCTTGCGCGCTCACCGCGACGACCACGCCGGCGTTGCGAACGCCGTATTCGCCGCAGACCCGCCCATCCAGGCCGAGCCCGGCGACGTTCCACGGATGCGTCGTCCCGATCGACACGACGACCGGAATGCTCACGGCCCTACCCCGCCCCACATCCCCACCAGCTGCGCGGTCGCGGCGCGAGGATCGTCGCTCGCGGCGATGGCCGAAATGACCGCGGCCATCGCGACCCCCGCGCGCCGTACCTCGGCGAGATTCGCGGCGCCGATGCCGCCGATCGCAGCCACCGGCACGCACGTCGCACCGGCAACGCGCAGCAACCCGGCGATGCCGAGGGGCTCGCCGGCATCGGCTTTCGACTGCGTCGCGTAGACCGCGCCGACGCCGGCGTAATCCGCACCCGCCTCCTCGGCCGCGCGGGCTTCCTTCGGGGTACCGCACGATACTCCGATCAGCCGGTGCGGCAACGCTGCGCGAATCGCCGCAATCTCGTCCGGACGCGCGTCCTCGGGACCCAGATGCACGCCGTCGGCGTCGAGCGTTTCCGCCGCACGCCAATCGTCGTTCACGATGAAGAGTGCGCCGCACTCTCGAGCCGCCGCAAGCATGCTCCGAGCACGCGTTACGTCGATGCCGCGTTTCGCGCGATACTGAACGATGCGCGCGCCGCCCTCCAGAATCGCTCGCACGAGCGCGACGGCACCGTCTTCGCTATCGTTCACGATCGCGTAGATACCGCGCAGGCCTCGCGCGCGTTCTGCTCGTTCCGTCACGAACGGCGGCTCCTGTGCAAGCGCACGAACACCCATGCGTTGAACGCTAAGTAGACGAAGAAGACCGCGGCAACGACGACCGCAAGCACCACCTGATGGCGCGAAATAGCGAGCGGAATGAGAAAAACGCAGACCATCGCGGCCGCCATCGCGAGCGAGATCGCGCGCTGGAAAGGGATCATCGTTATTCCACGCCGCCGAGCAGCACATCGGCGATGCGCATCAAATCCTTTTCGTTCGCGTAGCGGATCTCGACTCTCCCTCCCTTCCCGCTGCGGCGCAACGCGACGTACGCGCCGAGTTTGACGCGCAGCCGCGACTCGAAATCTTGCTGGTCGGCAGTAAGTGCCGGTGCCCGGGCTGCGGATCTCACCGCCGGCGCCGAGAGAGCCCCCGCGAGCCGCTCTAGCGCACGCACCGAGAGGCCCTCGTCTGCGGCCCGCCGCGCCAACGCCATGCGATGCTCTTCGGGGGCGGCCAGCAGCGCTCGCGCGTGCCCGGCAGTGATGCGCCCGTCGACGAGCATTGCCTTCACCGCCTCCGGCAACGAGAGTAGCCGCAGCGCGTTGGCGATCGCCGGGCGGCTGCGCCCCAGCCGGTGCGCGACCTGCTCTTGCGTGTAGTCGTGCTCGTCGATCAGCTGCACGAAGCCGGCCGCCTCTTCGAGCGGATTGAGATCTTCGCGCTGCAGGTTTTCGACGATCGCGACTTCCAAGCTGTCGCGGTCGTCGCTGCGGCGCACGATCGCCGGAATCCCCGCCATCTGCAGCGCGGCACAGGCACGCCAGCGCCGTTCGCCCGCAACGAGTTCGTAGCCGTCGCCGCGCTCGCGCACGATGATCGGCACGAGCAGCCCGTGCTCGGCTATCGACGCCTGCAGCTCCGCAAGCGAGGCGCCGTCGAAGTTCTTGCGCGGTTGAAACGGATTGGGCGTGATGCGGCCGACCGCAATCTCGCGCACGGTCGTGCCGCTCGCGGGCTCCGTGGCCTGAACCTGCCCATCGCCCAGCAGCGCGCCTAGCCCACGCCCCAGGCCCCGCTTGGCACGTTCGCTCATACCGGTACCTCCGTCTGCTGCTCGAGCATCTCGCTCGCAAGAGCCATATATGCCTGTGCGCCGCGTGACTTCAAATCGAAGAGAATGACAGGTTTCCCGAACGACGGAGCCTCTGAGAGGCGCACGTTGCGCGGAATCTGCGTCTTGAACATCTGGCGCGGAAAGTACGCGTTCAACTCTTCGAGCACGTCCATCGCGAGCTTCGTGCGCCCGTCGAACATCGTGACCAGCACGCCCGTCACGCGCAGACGTGGATTGAGCGCCTCTTGCACGCGGCGCACGACGCTCGTGAGTTGAGAAAGCCCTTCGAGCGCGTAATATTCGGCCTGCACCGGGATGATGACTTCGCGCGTTGCGGTCAAGGCGTTGATCGTCAAGAGGCCAAGCGAAGGCGGGCAATCTATCAAGACGAAGTCGTAATCGTCCGAGATCGGACCGAGCACGCCCTTGAGGCGGTTCTCGCGCGAGAGCGCGGAGACCAGCTCGATCTCGGCACCGGCAAGGTTGATCGTTGCCGGAATAATGTCGAGATTCTCCATCTCGGTGCGGCGAAGCACGTCGGCGATCGCGCACTGATGCAGCAGGAGGTCGTAGACGTCGCGTTTGACCTGGCGCTTGTCGATTCCGAAACCAGTCGTGGTATTGCCCTGCGGGTCCAAATCGACCACGAGCACGCGCTTGCCCAAGACGGCAAGCGCCGCGCCGAGATTGACGGTCGTCGTACTCTTGCCGACGCCGCCTTTCTGATTGACGAGCGCGATGATCCGCGACAGTTGCGAGTCCCCCATGGGATACAAAGCGCTCCTACGACCGCCTTTCGAGATGCTCGACCGTTCGGCCAGCTCACGCTGAAAGGGCGTCGAGATACCGCTCGAGGAGCGTCCGAAGCGACTCCGGCTCGTTACGCTCGGGCTGCTCCGTAACCTGCTCGAACATGTACGCCAGCGCCTCGCCCACGCGCCGGTCCCCACGGAATCCCGGCCCGGCGAGACCCCTGCGCACCATCGCTTCGACGACTGCGGCACCGTCGATCCGTAGATCGGCGATCGAAAACGCCGGCTTGCGCTCCACCTCCGACCACACCAGCCGCTCGAAACGTTCGTTGAAGCCTTCGCGCTTGGGGAGGCCGCTGCCCACGATATCGGCGTGGCGCAGCGCGAACTGGCGCGCCAGATGCACGGGCCCGACGCGCCGGATGAAGCGCCGCAACGCCGAGCCGCTCTGCTCGGGGTCGGCGACGTACATATGCTGGCGTACGAGATGCTCGACCGTCTCTACGACGTCGTTGGCGAACCGCAGCCGCCCCAGCATGCTGCGCACCATCTCGCCACCCACCACCTCGTGACGATAGAAGTGCGGTCCGTCCTTCGTGCGCGGCTTCCCCACATCGTGCAGGAGAGCCGCGAGGCGCAGCGTGAGGTCGCCCGGCGGCACGGCATCGAGCGTCGCCAGGTTGTGGCGCCAGACGTCGTAGGCGTGCCACTCGTTCTGCTCCACCCCCACGCCCTCCACGAGCTCCGGCCAGATCTCGCGCAGCACGCCGCTCCGCAACAGCAGATCGAAGCCGGTCGAGGGCGCCGACGCGCGCGAGAGCAGTTTGGTGAACTCCTCGGCGATGCGCTCGGCCGAGACGCTGCGAACGAGAGGGGCCGCCGCACGCATCGCTTCGAAGGTCGCCGCCGTCGGGGCATAGCCGAAGCGAGCCGCAAACTGGGCGGCCCGGAGCATCCGCAGCGGATCCTCTTCGAACGCCTGCGGCGTCAGGATGTCGATGCGGCGCGCGCGGATATCCGCCGCACCGCCGTACGGATCGACCAGCTCGCCCGACGGCAGCGCGCGGGCGATCGCGTTCATGCGGAAGTCGCGGCGCGCCAAGTCGTCCTCAAGCGACACCTGCGGCCCGCTCTCGACGGCAAAATCGCGATGCCCCGCGCCGGTCGAGCGCTCGCGCCGCGGCAGCGCCACGTCGACCGTCGCACCGTCGAGGGTGAGCTTGAGCACCTCGAAGGAGGCCCCGACCAGGTCCACGCGCCCGAGCGCCGCCAACCGCTCGCGCACCCGCTCGAGCGGCAGGCCGGCGACCAGGTAATCGAGGTCCTTCGCGGGGAGATCGGCGCCCTCGGCCGCGCCGCGCAGATCGTCGCGCACGCGTCCCCCGACCGCGTAGAGACTGCCGGGCGGCAGTGCGGAGGCGATCTTGGCATCGAGCGGGTGCGGTCGGTACGTCCGGTGCGGCATGCGGGAAACTTTCTTCTCGACTCGGCGTACGTGGAGAGCGATGCTCTCACGCGCCTTTCCTCGGGTCCTTGCGCTTGCGCTGGCTTTCACCTTGGGAGCGGTCGCCGCGCCGGCCGCCGCGTCCGTCGACAGCTCGCAGCACTTCACGGCCATCAAGACCGCGACGCCCCCGCCCTTGGATGCGTCGCTCACCGCCGCGGCTTGGCGCAAGGCGCTCGTCGCAACCGGCTTCTTCGATTTCACCACGCGCGAGCCCGCCAAATACGCAACGACGGCCTATCTGCTATACGACGACGTTAATCTCTACGTCGGCTTTCATTGCGTGCAAACCGGTACGCCGATCACAGCCGCTCAAACCGTCAACAACGCCGGCGTGGGCAGCGACGATCACGTCGCGATTTCGCTCGACACCTCCGGCAACGGATCGCGCGTCTACTCGTTCAAGGTCACGCCGAAGGGCATCCACGACGAATACTCCAGCGAAGACTCGCGCTACGCTCCGCCGTGGCAATCCGTAGGCAAGATCTTTCCGAACGGCGACTATAACGTGATGATGGTGATCCCGCTCGCGGATTTGCGCGCGCAGGGCAGCGCCGTTGCGCATTGGCGCGTGAACTTCGTGCGCTCTATCGCAGCGACCAACGACGAATACACATGGGCGTACGATCCGACCATGAACGACGTGGGTGCGGCGCAATTTTGGCCGTGGCTCGACGGCCTACAGTTGGCCGCACACGCGACGCAACCGCAGCCGCGCGCCGACGTCTACGCGCTCGCGAGCGCCGGTTCCGACCGCCGGCAATTTCAGAACGGCATCGGTAACTTCGAGCAGACGAATCCGCGCGCGATCGGGCTGGACGCCACATACCCGTTCACCAATACGCTCGCGCTGGTTGGAACGCTCAACCCCGACTTCTCGAATATCGAACAGGACCAAACGACGATCGCCCCACAAGAGTTCCAGCGCAACTACCAGGAGTACCGCCCGTTCTTTTCCGAGGGCTCGCAGTTCATCAACGCTCTGCCGGGGATCAATATTAACGGTTACGAGACGCTATTTTACACGCCTTCGATCGGCATCTTCAACCGCGGCTTGAAGCTCGAGGGCACGACCGGCAACAGCTCCATCGGCGCGCTCAACGTCTCCGGTTCGGGGTTTGACGATACCGCGCTGGGTTACAACTACACGCCTCCGAATAATGCGTTCGGCGTCTCCTTCGAAGATGTGCTCGCCAACCACACGGGCCTGCGCGACAACACCGAGGGCTTCGCGCTGGACCAGCGCAACGTGCATAGCGGGGAGATCTCGATCGTGCGTTTCGAACAAGAGACGGGCACGAACGTAACCGCGCCGGGTGCGGCGCAATCGCTCGAGTTTGGGGCCGGCCTGCAGAACGCGCGGCAATCGACGTTTCTCATCTATAAGGATCTCGGCCCAGCGTTCGCGCCGGTCGACGGTTACACGCAGAGCAACGACATCGCCGGCCCGCAGCTATTTTGGCAATACAACGGCGTCGGCCCGCACGGTGGCGGCGTGCAGTCCTACCAAGTGTTCCTAGTCGGGGACCGGTATTCGGACCGCAGCGGCGCCGTGCACCAGGCCGACGTGGACGCCAACCTCAGCGTGACCCTGAAGAATCTGCTCTCGTTCAATTATGGTGCGGGTACGAGCGAACTGCGTCTGTACGGCACGCCCTATCCGGTCTACGCTAATCCGCAAGACGTCACCTATAACCAGCAGTCGCTGAGCGTCGGGTACAAAGACGGTACGCCGAACCGCGTAGATGCGTCGTATTCGTGGGGACCCTTCGGTGGCTCGTACCTTCAACAGATCGACGCGTCGACGACGCGGCAATTTGGAGCCTACGGCGTCTCGCTTGAGTTCGCGGGGAGCATCGAACACGAGCCAATCGGCGCGCAACCAAGCTCGAACTCACAGTGGCTACGCAGTTTTTCGCTCAGCCGATCGTTCGGCCGAGACGCCTTGTTGGCCATCGGCATCCGTTCGATCAACGGCACCGGCGGTTTCGCGGTCCCGGCAACCAACCTTGCGATCTCTTACCACCAGCGCCTTCGCAACCAAGACGAACTCTACATCGACTACGGAACGCCGGCCGCGTACCAGACGCTGCACCGGCTTCTCGTCAAGATCGTCTTCCACGTCGGGGGCGGCACCGGAACTTGAGGCTAGCGCATTCGCATGGCGAGCAGCACCGAGGCGAGCACCGATAAGGATGCCACGGTGAACGCCAAGTGCCTCGCCCAAGGGGGCATGATCGGCTTGCGCGGCGGTTCGAATGTTGAGTACATAGGCTGAACGGTTTCGTTCCCATTGTAGCGGGACGCGTAGCGGAAGGCGTACCGGCATGGTCATAACGGCCGCCGTGGAAGAACGCGCGTATGATTCGTATCGGCTTGAGTTATCGCGGTTCCGATTCCTACGAAGGATACAGCGCAGCATTGAAGCGAGCGGCCGCCGCTCGCAACATTCCCGTGGAGGTCGTATGGCTCGGCGGCGCGGAGCTTGCGCCGCAGCCGGCCGAAACGGTCGACGCCGTCTGTTTCACGGGCGGCGCGGACGTCGAGCCGAGTCGCTACGGCGCCGTCGACGTAGCAAACTGTTGCGAAACCGATCCGTTTCGCGACGCGATCGAGTGGCAGATGCTCGAAGCGGCGACGCGCTTATCGATACCGGTGCTCGGGATATGCCGCGGCATGCAGATGCTCAACGTCTTTCATGGCGGCACGCTCCTTCCCGATCTTCGCGATCGGAATGCGGCGCACCGCGGCTCCCCGGACAAGATTCACGGCCTTCGTCTCGCAGACGACTCGCTGCTCGCGCCTCCCGCGAGCATGGCCGGTGAACGCAACGTCAACAGCTCGCATCACCAGGCCGTCGATAGGCTGGCAGAGCCTTTTCGGGCGAGCGCCCACGCACCCGATGGCACGATCGAGGCCTTCGAGTGGCGCCGCCCCGCCGGCAAGCCCTTCTTGCTAGCGGTCCAATGGCATCCCGAGCGGTTGCACGGCGACTCCTGGTTCGCGCAGGCTCCGTTCGGCCTTTTCATCGCATCCGCCGCCGCCCGCGTCCCCGCATCACCCTGAACCATACTGCCTCTCACGCGAAACCGCCGTGCTCCGTCTAGCGCGATTCGTTCGCCGCAGCCACCGTAACATGCAGGCTCCCCGTCGTGCTTGGGCCCTTCGTTACAACGATCTCCACGTTATGGCCGAGACGGCATAGCACGTCGATCAAGCGATCGGTCGAGAACCCCGGGTCTCTAATGTTTACGATCCGCGAGAGTTCGGGCTGTTTGAGGGCCGCCAACATGGCGGCCTCCTGCTGGCGCAGGCCCCGACGCCGTACATCGGCAGCGATCGCCGCCATGAGATGCCCTTTCAGAGAGAGGGCCCCGGTGGCCGGCACTACCGGTGCCGGGCTCACGCGAGCGCTCGGGTCTTCAGACATGCGTTTTTTATACCACATTAGTTATACCGCGATTCGTTTCACGTGAAACAGCGGGATGGCTCTTGCCCGGCCTGCCCATAAAAGGCTGATTATCCCCTCACGGCACGGAGTCGGCTCTAGGAGGCCGTCGGGGTTGAGCCGTTTTCGGATTTGGTGCCGGATCTCGTTCGGAGACGAGGCGTGAAGAATCTGCGCCAGCGCGCATCCTGCGCTGCGCGGCACCTCCGCTTCCGTGCGGAATGGGAGCGAAGCCGCAGATTCGTGACCCAAAGACGGAGCCGCGCTTAACTCGGACAGCCTCCTGGCTGTCACGATCCGCAGAGTGGGCGCTTGCTCGGCATCCCCGTCCGGCGGGGGAAGCGCGGGGGCGTCGGCCCCGTCTTGCGCAGGATCGCGATGCAGCGCCCTCCGAGGTCGATCACGCGCTCGAGCTCGGCCGCGAGGATCAAGGCCGCATCGGCCAGCGCGCTGCGCTCCTGTGGGGTCATGAAACCACACTGAAGGAGCGCCACGCCGCCTGGCGCGATGAACGGGAGCAAGAGTTCGGCCGAGGTCGGCGCCCCGGCGACGGCCCGGATCGTGCCGCTCGCAAAGCGATCGCGGTATGCTGGATCGTGCCCAACGACCTCTGCTCGTCCTCCTACCACCTCACCAGCAATTTCGAGCCTCCGCAGCGTCTCTTGGAGGAACCGCACCTTCTTCGCGGTCGCCTCAATGAGCGTGACGGCTACGCCAACTGCAATCGCCAGCGGGATCGCCGGGAGGCCGCCGCCCGAGCCGACGTCGACGAGAGGATCGACCACGAACGGCGCGAGCGTGAGGCTGTCGAGGATATGCGGAGCAAGCGCCTCGGGGGTCTTTGCACCCGTCAGATTCGAGCGCCGGTTCCCTTCGAGAAGCATTCCACCGTACTCGGCTAGCCGCTCCGCAATCGGCGCCTCCAGATCCGCTGCCGGCAGCAGGCGTTCCAGTGCGCAACGCTCCTCGTTCATACGCGTATCCTTCCACTGCACTCAGGCCGAACGAGACTCGGCGACCTATAACCTCGGAGGCTGTCAAGCGGCTTGGAAATCATTAACAGGTTGCGGAAAAACTTGCGGTGCCGGGATCGGGCCCGAATGTTTCGTCGAAACGAGGAGCGACGAGGAAGCAACGCCGTAGCGTTGTGACCGAAGAGCGACGAAGCTTTCGGCGGAACAGGCGGGTTCGATCCGGCGGCGGGGGGGGTTCCGCAACCTGTTACGGTTGGCCCGAGCGCGCATGACTTTCTCATGGATATTCGGCTGCTTTCCTCTTCCAAATCATCGGCATTGGATTGGTATGACGGCAACGGACGTCTTGTTTGTGGGGGGTGTTTCGCCGTGCGGGTGCGTACATCGCTCGTGCGCGAAGGGGAGGAAGCATGGCAGAGTTCGCTGAGTACGAGCGTTTCGACGCAATCGGGTTATCGCAGCTCGTTCGGGAGCGGCACGTTACGCCGTCGGAGCTCCTCGAAGCGGCGATCCAGCGTGCGGAGGCGGTGAATCCCCGGCTCAATGGGTTGGTCGCCCGGCGGTATGAGGCCGCGCGTCAGGACGCCGCCTCCGGTCTGCCGGAAGGGCCCTTTCAAGGGGTGCCATTTCTCGTTAAAGATCTGGGGCCGGAGCTAGCCGGGACGCCCATTACGATGGGCAGCCGGTACTTCCGTTCCTACGTTCCAGCCGCCGACCATCCGTTCTTCAAACGCGTGAAGGCTGCCGGCCTCAACATCTTCGGCAAGACGAATACGCCGGAGTTCGGATCGATGCCCTACACCGAGCCGGCGTTGTTCGGGCCGTGCCGCAATCCATGGGATACCGCGCGCACGCCGGGTGGTTCAAGCGGCGGAAGCGCCGCATTGGTCGCGGCCGGGGTGGTCCCGATGGCGCACGCGAGCGATACGGGCGGATCGATCCGCATCCCCGCGAGTTGCGTCGGGCTCTTCGGTATGAAGCCGACCCGTGCGCGAATGCCGACGTCGGGAGGCACGATTGGGGACGCGAACGTGGACCTTTGCGTCTCGCGGAGCGTGCGCGATAGTGCACTCTTGCTCGATTGCGTGGCGCAGGAGCGCGGCGCGCTCTATCAGGCACCGCCCACCGATGGCACCTACCTCGCGTGCACGCAGCGCGATCCCGGCCGGTTGCGGGTTGCGGTCGTGCGCGGGCCGATGCTTGGGCACGGGATCGATCCCGAGGTCCGTACGGCGGTCGATGCCGCTGCGACGCTCTGCGAGTCGCTCGGCCATGATGTGGCCATCGACGAGCCGAAAGGCATCGATTATTCGGCCATGTCGTATGCGCTGCTCATGCTGTTCGCAAGCCAAATCGGCTGGCATCTCGGCGCCGGGAACCCGCTCGCGGGAAAGCCGCTGCGAAGCGGCGATCTCGAACCTGCAACCCTCGCCTTGCTGACGATTGCCCGCGTTCTTAGCGCCGACGAGCTGACCACGGCCGTTGCGAATCAGCGTTTGCTCGCAGGCGTATTCGATGCGTTCATGCAGCGGTACGACGTGCTGCTCATGCCGACGTTGGCCGCTCCACCGGTTCGAATCGGCGAACTTGCGCTCACGAAAAAGGAAAGCATGCAGATCGCCGTTCTCGCGCGGCTGCGCTCGAGAGCGTTGATTCGCAAAGCCGCGCGCGATATCGCGGCGCGGATGTTCGACTGGTTGCCGTATACGCCCCTGTTCAATCTCACCGGTCAACCGGCGATGACGCTTCCACTCCATACGAGCGCCGGTGGACTACCGGTCGGCGTACAGTTTGCCGCTCGTCTGGGCGAGGAGGGTCGGCTTTTCTCGCTCGCCGCGCAGATCGAATCGGCCGCCCCGTGGGCCGACCGCCGTCCACCGAGTGGAGCAGCGCTCGGCTAGGAGCCTGTCGGGGTTGAGTCGTTTTCGGATTTGGCGCCGAATTTTGTTCGGAGACGAGGCGCGAAGAAGGAGCGAAGCCGTAGCTTCGTGACTGATGAGCAACGAAGTATTCGGGCAAAAGGCGGCTCAAAGACGGGAACGTGCTCAACTCCGACAGGCTCCTAGAGCACGGCCAACGCCTCGCCGTCGCCCATCAGCGCAGAGCGGCTGAGCGGTCGCGGTGGACGAAGACGCTCAAAATCGCAACGTCCGAGGGCGTCACACCGGGGATACGTCCGGCCGCACCAAGCGTTCGTGGGCGGCGCTTTGCGAGCTTCTCGCGCGCTTCGAGCGAGAGCGCGCGAATCGAATCGTAGTCGAACCGCTCCGGGATCGCCACTCCCTCGGCGCGCGCCGCCTTCTCAATGGCAAGGCGCTGACGGCTGACGTAGCCTTCGCACTTGATCTCGATCTCCACCCGCTCGCCGATCTCTGCCGGCAGCGGATCCGAAAATCGGTGCGCAATATCACCAAACACTATTCCCGGGCGCCGAAGTGCCTCCGCTATCGTCGCCCCTCCTGCGAACGACTCCCCGCCAGCCTCTCGTACGCCCAGGCTCGTGACCGATGCCTGCGCGAGGCCGCGCTCCAGGCGCGCCCGGCGCTCGCAGAACGCCTCCCAGTCGGCATCGTTTACGAGGCCGATCTCGCGCCCAACCGGCGTGAGGCGAAGATCGGCATTATCGTGCCGCAGGATGATTCGGTGCTCGGCGCGCGATGTCAGCATACGGTATGGCTCGTCGACGCCTTTGGTGACGAGATCGTCGATCATCACGCCCGCATACGCCTGCCCGCGCTCCAAGCCCAGCTGCCCCTTGCCCTGCGCCGCGCGCGCGGCGTTTACGCCCGCTACGAGCCCCTGAGCCGCCGCTTCTTCGTACCCGGAGGTACCGTTGATCTGCCCGCAATGATAGAGCCCGCGAATGCGGCGCGTCTCGAGCGTCTCGTGCAGCTCCGTCGGCGGCACGGCATCGTATTCGACCGCGTATCCCGCGCGCAGCATCGCGCACGCTTCCAAGCCCGGCAGGGTGTGCAGCATCTCCAACTGGACTTCGGCCGGCAGGGACGTCGAGAACCCGCCTACATACCACGTCGGCTCGTCCCAGCCTTCGGGTTCGATGAAGATCTGATGCGACGGGTTGTGCGCGAACTTCACGACTTTGTCTTCTATCGACGGGCAGTAGCGCGGTCCGATTCCCTCGATGAGATCGAGCCCGTAGAGCGGCGAGCGGTGCAGATTTTCGCGCACCAAACGGTGCGTTCGCTCGTTGGTCGTCGTGATGTAACACGGTAATTGCGGCCCCGCGAACCCCGCCGCTCCGCGATAGGAAAACGCCAGCGGCACGTCGCTGGGTGGCTGCACTTTCATGGCGCCGGCGTTCACGGTCGCTCGATCGATGCGCGGCGGCGTTCCGGTCTTGAGCCGTTGCGTCGGAAAACCGATCTCGCGCAGAGCCCGCGCCAACCCGGCGGCCGGCGCCTCGCCGAAGCGCCCCGCCCCTTCGACGACGTCGCCCCGAAACGTCTTTCCGCCGAGGAAAGTACCGGTCGCAAGCACGACCCGCCGCGCGTAGTAGCGCTCGCCCCCGGCACACCACACGCCGCGAATCTCGCCGCCCACGACCACGAGTCCCTCGACCATTGCGCGCACGATCTGCACGTGCGGTTGGGCGCGCAGGGCCGCGGCCGCGAGCCGCGCGTAAGCCGGTTTGTCGGCCTGGGCCCGTAACGCGCGCACCGCCGGACCCTTCGACTCGTTGAGGAAGCGCGCGTGTACGGAACAGGCATCGATGAGCCGGCCCATCTCACCGCCCAGCGCGTCGATCTCGCGGACGAGTTGCCCCTTCGCGCTCCCCCCGATCGAGGGATTGCACGGCAGCGTGCAGATGCGTTCCGGATCGCCGGTCACGAGCATGGTGGGTACGCCCAGCCGCGCGGCGGCTAGAGCCGCCTCGACCCCGGCGTGGCCCCCGCCCACGACGATGACACCCGCGTCGTCGGAGCGCAGTGCGCTCCCTCTCACCGGGCCCGGCAGCTGCGTAACCGCAGCCCAAGAGCCACGAGCGCCGCGCCGAAGAGAATCGCGTAGACGGCGAGGATCCATAACACGGCGAGCACGCCGCCGCCGGGAAACGCGACGATCAAGATCCCGAAGGCGATCGAGAGGACGCCGCTGACGACGAGCCAGATCTCTCCGGCTAGCTCGCGGCGCAACTGCAGCGCCGCAGCGATTTCGAGAATGCCCGTCAACACCGCCCAGGCGGCGATCAGAAAGAGCAGCGCTATCGCCGTGATGCCGGGGTAGAAGAACGTGGCCAGCCCGATGACGCTGCCGACGATTCCCTCGACGCCGAGCGGCCAAAAACGCGTATGTGCCTCGGCCGCGCGGACCGCCGCTACGAGCGCGAAGACGCCGTCGACCAGCGCGTAGGCCCCGAAGAGCATGACGAGCACGAAGAGCGTCGTTCCCGGCAGCGCAAACGCCAAGATACCGAAGAGGATAGCCGCGATCCCGCGGACGAGCAGCGCCCACCAGTTACGCGCCAAGACTTGAAGCATCGGTCTCTCCTTGGCCTCCACCGGCCGGAGTCGAAGGTTCTACGCCGTACCCAAAACGGCTCTACAACGGGGCGCGTTGAAACGGCATGGGCATGCTACGCCGCTCTCTCCCCTCGCTCGCAGCGCTCGCGATCGCTCTGCTCACAGGCCGCATCACCGACAAGACCACCGGGCAGCCGCTCGCCGACGTGCGCGTGCGGGCCACGGGGGCGTACGTTACGCGCACCGCGGTCACCAATCGCAACGGCCGTTACGCGATACCGGGCCTGCGCCCCGGACGTTACCGGATCCGCATCTCCTCGAACGACGTGCCGCCACAGACTTTCCACGTTGCCGTGGAGCGTGCGCCGCAGACCTACGACATCACCGCCTGCAGTACGACGCTCGACTACGAGTGCGATCCCGGCTCGCCGTTCGGCGGCGGATAACGCCTTACTTCCCGATGCAAAACCGCGCGAAGATCCCATCGAGGATCTCTTCGTTCGCCGCGTCCGCGCTCGCATGACCGAGCTCTGCGAACGCGCGCTGCAATTCTCCGGCGATCATATCCACGGGATCGCCGGCGCTTAGCGTCGCTACGGCGCGCGAAAGCGCGTCGCGCGCCGCGCCGACCGCCTCGAACTCGCGCGCCGACACGAGATGCGGCCGTTCCAAATCCGGCGTCTCGCCGCCCCAGCCCACGCGCGCGATCGCATCGGTCAGCGCTCGCAGCGTGGCGCCGTCGCGCGTCGAGCCGACCACGACTTCACCGGGCGGCAGTTCCCGCGCGCCCGCGTCGCCGAGATCGGCCTTGTTGTAGAAGACCACGCGTTCTCGATCCTCCGTCTCCCGAAGAACCGCACGCGCTTGCCTCGAGAGCGGCTGCGAACCGTCGACGACGACCAGCACGACGCGTGCGCCCGCTAACGCGCGGCGTGTGCGTTCGATGCCGGCCGCCTCCAAACGGTCGGCGTGCGCGCGGATGCCCGCGGTGTCGACCAGCCGCACGACCGCGCCGCACACGACGATCGACTCCTCGATCGTGTCGCGCGTCGTGCCTGGAACCTCGGAGACCAGCGCCCGCTCCTCGCCGAGCAACGCATTGAGCAGCGAGGACTTCCCCGCGTTGGGCGGGCCCACGATCGCCACGCGCACGCCCTCGCGGACCAGCCGGCCGGTCTCGCCGTCGCGCTGCAGCTGCCGTAACTCGCTCGCAATCGCTTCCACGCCATGCCGCAAGGCCGTGGGATCGGGACCAGGGACTTCGTCCGGAAAGTCGATGGCGGCGGCCAGCTCCTCAACGATGGCGGCGAGCCGCGCGCGGAGTGCGCGCACTTGCGTCGCCAGCCCGCCGCCGAGGTTTGCCAGCGCCGCGCGCGCTGCCGAACGGCTCTCCGCGTCGATCAAATCCGCAACGGCCGCCGCCGCCGTGAGATCGAGCTTGCCGTTTAGGAAAGCGCGGCGCGTGAACTCGCCGGGCCGCGCGGCGCGCGCTCCCGCTGCGATCAGCGCGCGCACGACCTCGCGCGCGACGACGGGCGACCCATGCACCTGGAGCTCGAGGGCGTCTTCGCCCGTGTATCCGTGCGGCGCGTCGTACCAAAGCGCGAGCCCCCGATCGATAGCGACGCCGTACTCGTCGACGATCGTCCCGTACGCCGCGTACCGGTTTCGCAACGGCCGGCGCGAACGGAAAAGGCGCGATGCGAGCGCTCGCGCCTGCGGGCCGCTTACCCGCACGATCGCGATCGCGCCCTTTCCGGGAGGCGTCGCTATCGCGGCGATCGTGTCGCTGCGATCGTTCATCGAAGAGCGCGCACGACGAGCTCTATTTTGGGAACAGGACCACCCGCCGTTCCGGTTCGACCCCTTCGGATTCGGTGCGAACGAATTCATTCTCGGCTAGCGCAATGTGGACGATCTTTCGCTCGGACGGGAGCATCGGCTCAAGACGCTGCGGTTTCTTCTCGCGTATGCAGCGCTCGAGCGTCATGAGCGCGAGGCTCTTCAATTGGTCGGCGCGCCGCGCGCGATACCCTTCGGCGTCGACGGTGTAGTACCGGCGGTTATTGCGCACGCCCGCGTTCAAAATATTGTTGAAGACGAGGTTCAGCGCTTCGAGCGTGTTGCCGTGGCGACCGATCAGCATCGCGAGATCCGGACCGGCGATCTCGAAGTACTCGCCCTCGGGGCGCGGAACGTACTCGATGTCGACGTGCCCCAGACCCATCTTGGCTAGGATCTCGCTCAAGAGATCGCGCGCCGGCTTCGCCTCGTCGGGCATGCCGTTCTTCTTGCGCGGAGTGCGGGCCGCCGCCGGGCGCGCCGGGCGCCGCGCGCCGGCGCGCCCGGGGAGCGCGCGATCGCTGATGTCGGCGGGCTGCGGTTCCAAGTCGTAATCGTCGTGCATCGCTACTTTTTCGTGCCTTTCTTTTTTTTCTTAGCAGTAGGAGCGCCGCTCCGGCCGTTCGTGCTCGGCTTGGCTGCGGGAAGCGCCACAACTTCGGGGATGTCGGTGACGGCGTGCTCGGAGTCGAGCACCGAGAGCGGTTGGTGGTACTTGCGCAGGAGATAGAATTGCTGTCCCATCGTAAACGCGTTGTAGGAGAACCAGTACAGCACCATGGCGGACGGCCAGTGATACTTGAAGCCGAAGAATCCAAGCATCAACGGCGACATGATCGCCATCATCTTTTGCGTCTGGGCCTGCTGCGGATCCGTCGACGGCATCGTCGCATACCGCGAATAGAAATACATCGAGAGCATGTAGAGCGCGAGCAGCACGAGGTCGGTCCCCGCCAAACTCGTCGCGAGAATGGTGGTTCCCCAGAGCAGCGGAAGATGGTGCGTGAACGGCGCGCCGATCCATAGCCAATGCTCCTTCGCGTAGAGCTTTTCGTTCGAGGTTACCGCATAAAAGACGCTGATGATGATCGGGTACTGGACGAGCATCGGCCAGCAGCCCGCGAGCGGGTTGACGCCGTGCTCTTTGTAGAGCGCCATCGTCTCTTGCTGGTA